>DATLTS010000041.1 GCA_035533475.1 Mycobacteriales bacterium
TGTCGTGGGGAAGAACGACAATCTCTCAGAATTCCCGAGGAGTTGTCAACTTGTCGCCGGGAGCCCGAGCACCCCCTCTCGCCTGCATCGCAGCAACCGCCGGACCAACGGCGTGCTGAAGAACACGCGGGCTTTCATGCAGTGGCGACCAGGAACGTGATCCCGGTCGTATCGATAGGTAGCCGCATCGGGCCACCTCCTTCCGCCCTCATCGGGCGCTCAGGGGCACTGCTTGCTTGCAGTGCTTCAGATCGGACGAAGCACACGATGAAGGGACGGAGGGGACGCCGCATTACCTTTGCGAGGCACTCCACATGTCCTGGCTACGCTCGGAAGCGTCCGAAATGTCCAAGCAGTGCGAGGGTGTGCCCGTGCGGAACGATCGACTGCGGGATGCCATGCGGGTGGTGCACGTCTCCGAGGCGCAGGTCGCGCGGGATCTCCAGGTCGATCCCAAGACGGTGACCCGGTGGCTGAGGGAGGGCCGCCTACCGCGTGAGCAGCATCGGCGCGCGATCGCCCGCCTGCTACACGTCAGCCCAAACGTGCTCTGGCCGGACGTCCGACTGGCCGGCGCAGACAGCACAGGCGAACTCATCGCGGCCTACGCTCACCGCGCGGACGTCCCAACGCATCAGTGGCGGTCGATGTTCGCGGGGGCCGAGGAGCGGATCGACCTGCTCGGCTACGCCCTGCTGTTCTTGCCCGAGTCGTGTCCCGGCCTCGTCGACCTGCTCCGGCGCAAAGGCGAAGCCGGTGCCTGCGTGCGAATCTCCTTCGTCGATCCAAGCTGCGCCAGCGCCGTGGCGCGCGACGCCGAGGAGGGACTGTCCGAGGGTCTACTCGCCCGGATCCGAACGGCCATGAAGTACTTCCGAGGCGTCGAGGGCTGCGCCGGCGTCGACGTGCGCTGCCACACCGCCCCGATGTACAACTCGACCTTCCGTTGGGACGACGAGATGTTCGTGACACCTCACCTCTACGGGCTACCCGGCTACCACGCCCCGTTGCTCCACCTCAAACGCCGAGGAGAGGACGGCATCTTCGACAACTTCGCCGTCCACTTCGAAGCCCTCTGGACCGACTCCCTTCCGATTGTGTGGCCTTCGTGATCAAACGAACCGAGTACTACGACGACCCGACCGCACCGCAGCCGAACACCCTCGTGCCCGCTGCGTCCGCAATCATCGTGGACGACGACGGCGCAGTGCTCCTGCATCGCAGGGCCGATAGCGAACTCTGGTCAATCCCCGGCGGGGGCATGGAGATTGGGGAGAGCATCGCACGGACAGTTGCCCGGGAGGTCAAGGAAGAAACCGGCCTGGATGTGGCTATCGAGCGACTCGTGGGCATCTACTCCGACCCCCGGTTCGTCGTCGCGTACGCAGACGGCGAGGTTCGCCAACAGTTCTCGATCTGCTTCTCATGCCGGGTGGTCGGCGGGTCGCTAGCCGCCAGCGACGAGTCGAGCGAGGTCCGGTTCTTCCCGTCGAGCGAGGTGGCCGCGCTCCCCATGGGGCCGGGGACGCGGGTTCGCCTACGCGACTTTCAGGAAGGCGGTACAACGCCGGTTATCGCCTGATCGGGGCGATCTCCGAAGCGAGGGCAGCGAGTCGTCGGTCCACACCCTCGATACGAGACGCCAGGACGGGCAAACCCATCTTCAGCGACTGTGTGACCGGGTGGTCCGCGCCGTAACGGCGCTCGACGTCGTCTATCCGCGCCCGCAGTTCCATCGGCTGGCCGGAGGGCCCCGTGAGGACGTCGCAGTAGGTCAGAACGTCCGCGGTCAGCGACAGCTCTTCATCGAACTCGGTCAGTTCATCAGCGAGCCCGCGGATTTGGCCTTCCCAACAGCCCGCTGAATGGTAGGCAACCAGGTTGGCGAGCCGCTGCTCACCGAGTTCTCGCAGATGCCGGGCGCCGTCCAGGTGATGGAAGCCAGTCGTCGCGATACCCTCTGCGTAGCCGATGTCGTGCACGTAGGCGGCCGCTACGGCGACGTCCCGCTCGGCCTCGGGTAGCACAGCCACAGCTACCTCCGCGCGGTTCGCGACTGCCACGGTGTGCGCCCAGCGCCGACCAAGCGTGCGCAGCCGCGCCTCGGCATACGCTCTCGCCCACTCTGCTCCTGCCATCCTCGCACCGTAGACGACCTCACTCTTTCTCATCGGCCGGTGTCCACACTGGCCGGGCCCGTGCGCAGACCAAGGGACGTCGTAACCGGAGCGAGACGAGAGGGACTAGGAGAGTTGTTGTCGACTCCTTCAGGACGCGGCCTGCGGGCGGCCGCAAGCGGCCGTCCTCGGCCGCCTCGATGACCGGTGAGGCAGTGCGGGTTTCGGACTGCATAGCTGACGGACGAGGCGGCAGCAGGGCCCCTGCCGCTACCACGTCACGGGCCTGCCGCCTGCGCCAGCCCTGCCGACCAAAGTGTGTCGATACTTTCTTTACTTACATCAAGAGTCGCCGCGAAGGCCCGGAGTGCTTCCTCCCGATGTTCGGCAAGAAGGGCGCGCACCGCCTTCAGAACCCGAGGCGGCAGGGCGCCGGCCAGCAGCTCGCCGGAGACGAGGTCGACCGTCGCGTGTTCGGCGCCGCGCCGCACGCCGACGTGCGGTCGCTCGTGCCGCTCGGCAGCGTAGAAGTAGAGCCCGTAACCGGCGACAGTTGCCCAGCGAGGACTCACAGCGCCCCTACCCCTCGCCATCGCGCCTCGGGGAAAGCCTGGCAGAGCCTTCCGGCTCGATCGCCTGCAGCCGCCGATCTCGATCGCGGAGGCGGCAAGATCAACAGCCCCGAGCCAGCACACTGGCCGGGTCCCGGACGGCTAACCTCGATCTTTCACGGGAAGTCGCGCGACACGGGGGTTGAGAAGCCGAAAGTGCCTGCCCTGCAAGGGAAAATGGGCTTGTCGAAGAGTCCAACAACCCTCGCAGAGAGGCACCTCGTAGATGCAGAGTAACAGGGGTTCGGGTCGGGTCAAGGTCAGCGCGGACGGCACCGGGTTGGTGTCGCGGGCGGGGGCCGCGCTGCTGCGGGAGTTGGCCGACGAATGCGGGTTGACCAGCGGGTGGACCGAGGCGTTGCTGGACACATACCGGGCGGCGCCGATCCACCAGCCGGGGGCGGTGCTGCGGGACCTGGCGGTCGTGATCGCCGACGGTGGGGATGCGCTGGCCCATCTAGGTGTGCTGCGCGACCAGGCGAAGCTGTTCGGGGCCGTGGCCAGCGACCCGACCGCCTGGCGGGTAGTCCAGCGGGTGGACGCCACGCACCTGGGGCGGCTACGGGCGGTGCGCGCGAACGCGCGGGAGCGGGTATGGGCGGCCGGCGGCGGGCCGATGCTGTTCCGCGGGCGGCAGCTGATCGTCGACATCGACGCGACGATCTCGATCGCGCACTCGGAGAACAAGGAGAACGCGGCGGCGACCTGGAAGCACACCTTCGGATTCCACCCGCTGCTGTCCTACCTGGACCGGTCGGAGATCTCCGGCGGGGAGGCGCTGGCCGGGCTGCTGCGGGCGGGCAACGCCGGGAGCAACACCGCGGCCGACCACATCGAGGTGCTTGACCTGTCGCTGGCCGCGTTGCCGAACAACGTTCGGCCGGGCAACCGCAAAGGCATCCGGCTGCTGGTCCGCACCGACGCGGCCGGGGCGACGCACGCGTTCGCCACCGCGGTGCGCGACCGCGGGTGCGAGTTCTCCTTCGGGTTCCCGGTGGACGAGCGGGTGCAGCAGGCGGTGCTCGCGCTGCCGAAGCGGGCCTGGACGGAGGCGATCGAAGCCGACGGAACCGAGCGGGACGGGGCCTGGGTCGCCGAGATCACCAGCGCGATCGACCTGTCGGCCTGGCCGGAAGGCTCCCGGCTGATCGTGCGCAAGGAGCACCCGCACCCCGGCGCGCAACTGACCTTCACCGACGCCGACGGGTGCCGGGTGACCGCGTTCATCACCGACACGGTCGGCTGGCATGTCGCCGACCTGGAGATCCGCCACCGGGGGCATGCCCGGGTCGAGGACCGGATCCGGACCGGTAAGGACACCGGGCTGCGGGCCTTCCCGCTCACCGACTTCGCCGCCAACGCCTGCTGGCTCGAACTCGCCCTCACCGCCGCCGACCTGATCAGCTGGAGCCAAGCGCTGTGCTTCACCGGCGAACTGGCCAAGATCGAACCGGCCACCTTCCGCTACCGGATCTTCCACATGGCCGCCCGACTGACCCGGTCGGCCCGCACCTGGACGCTGCACCTGGACCGGGACTGGCCATGGGCCATCGCCCTGGAGCAAGCCTTCGCCCGGCTGCGCGCCGCACCCTGGCCGGCCTGACCCGAAGTACCCCAGGTCCTACTTCCCAGCGCCCCACCCGGAGCACGACCGCCGGCGACAGCCGGCCCCGAGGCATACCTCCAACCCGACCCCCCCGCGCTACCACCACACAGCGCCAACCAGCAGCCCGCACCAGGCGCCCAAAACGATCACTCAAATGATCAGCTGTGCCCAGCGTGAAAGATCAAGGCTAACTGTCGGGGGGTGGATCCGCGCTGAAGCCAGGCTCCCGCTGGGAGGCACGGGGGAGGGTGCTCGCGAACCCCGGCATCTGACGGGCCAGCGCCGCCCGATTGCCCTAGGAGCCGACGCCAGCTTATTCGGCAGCATGCGTCTTCGAACCACCTTCGCTTCGCGTGTCCATACCGCGCGATACTGGACGGGTGTCGCCACTCCTCATAGCGATGTCTCCACGCTACGAGGGGAAACCCCCTCAAGCAATCATCGCAATTTTCGCGATCGAGGTTAGTGGCGTCGAGCCACTTTTAGTTGGCCACCACCGCGGACCGCAACTTGGCCACGGACAGCCTTGGCCCCGTTCCTATCTTTCGCGTATGAGAACCAGAATTGCCAACGCGATGCCGATTAGAAATGTGATACAACCCACTGCGATCAAGGCGGCTATGCCATCGGGCACCTTCCCGGTGACGACACTGGTGATGACCCCTGCCAGAACAGCGGTAGGAACCATGCTCACTGCCGCAAATCCAATGCGACGTCTTTGCTGGGGGGTCGCCGGCCGAAAAGCCGAACCGCGGCGCCGTCCCTGTCCGTTGGGTTGATCGGGACTTTGAGAGGCAGTCACGACATTGCGCTCCATGGCTTGTAGCCGATCCGCCGAATCCCTAGAAACTGATTCCCGCAGTTAACAGAATATTTCGCAAAAACCAACTGCCAACAATCCGACGCCGATTACTCCCAAGCCAATCCCGGTGAATGCGGCGAATCCCACACCTAGGCCGGAGACTCCGGCAAAGGACACACCTGCACCTAAGTCGCCACCCGTGATAGCGGCGCCTGCCAAACCAAAGCCAAAAACACTCTGACTAACGCCCTCGAAGATTGCCTCGGCTGCACTAAAAGCATTCTGACCAGTTGGATCGGTGAGGTTGATCGGGTTGTCATTCGCGTAGACATACGGATCAACTGATGCCGGGTTCGAAATACTCCCCGCGACCGAGTCTTGTTGGGTAAATCTGCCGACGGCCTGGTTGTAATAGCGGTCGCCCATTTTGGCGAGCCCGGTGACGGTCTGGTAGTAGCTGCTTGCGTATTCCCAGGGGTTGGTGGTGTCGAGGCTGCCACTTTGGCTGGTGACATTGCCATAGGGGTCGTAGGTATATAGGGCGGTGTCGGTAAGACCGCTCGAACTAGTGACGCCGATGACGCTGCCGAGGATGTCGGGGGTGTAGTAGTTGTTGGTGGAGCCGGATCCGGCGCCTTGCCGCAGGCCGATCAGGTTGCCTTTGTTATCGCGGGTGAAGTAGATCGGGTCGCTGCGCCCGGTGAGCCCGAGTAGGCCGTTGAGGTAGGTGACGCCGCCGCTGGCGGTGCGTTCCGACTGGCCGGTGTCGGCGTAGGTGAAGGTGTGCGATCCGACGGCGGTGGTCTGGTTTTTCGCGTTGTAGGTGGACACGGTCGCACCGGATGGGGGACTGGCGCAGCTGTAGCTGGTGCCGGTGCTGGTCGCACTCCAGCAGGTGTTGCCGTCGCCGTCGTAGAGGTAGTCGGTGTTCCCGGACGGCCCCGGGTTGGATGTGCAGTTCGAACCGGGGCTGGGAATCGTCCCGCTGCTCGTTCCGGACCAGCAGAGCTGGTCGGCGTTGTTGTAGCCGTAGTAGACGGTGGAGACGCCGGTGTGGGTGGCCTGGGTGAGATTCCCGACCGCGTCGTAGGTGTAGCCGAGGGTGGTCGTGCCGGTGACCGCGCTGGTCAGCTGGTCAAGGGCGCTGTAGCCGTAGCTGGTCTTCGTCCCGGCCTGGTCGGTGACTGACTGGATCAGTGCGGAGTCCGTCGACGCGGAGGTGGTGTAGCTGTAGGTGCGGGACAGGAACGTGGTCCCCAGCGGGCGTTTCGCGGTGACCGAGGTTTCCCGGCCGGAGCTGTCGTAGCCGATCGCGATCGACTCCCCGGACGGGTAGTTCACCGCGGTGCGCTGGTTGTTCGCGTTGTCGGCGAAACCGGTGCACACCGTGGTGTTCGGGAAACTCGGCGCGGTCGGGTAGGCCGCGCAGGACCCGCCCGGTTCGGTGAGGTCCCACAGGTTGTTCGACGGGTCGTAGTGGTAGGACACCGTGCCGCCGGCGTCGGTGTAGCTGGTGATGTTGCCGGCCTTGTCGTAGGTGACCGTCGAGGTCGTGGCGTCGGGGAAGGTCTTCTGGTACACCCGGCCGAGCCCGTCGAGGGTCCAGCTGGTGGTGCCCGTGTTGTCCAACCGGGACGTCAGGTTACCGTCGGTGTCGTAGGTGTAGCCGATGCAGTTACCGGCGGCGGCGGCCGACGACGAGCAGGGGCTGGCGGTGTACCCGCCGAAGCCGAGTTCGATGATCCGCCCGAGCGGGTCGTAGAAGTAGCTGGTTTTCTGGCCCTTCCCGTCGGTGACGCTGCTGACCAGGTTGGTGTTCGCGTCGATCGCGACGCTGCTCGCCGGACGGGGGGCCGGCGGGGTGATCGAGGACAGGTTGCCGTTGCTGTCATAGCCGTAGGTGGTTGTGTTCCCCCGCCCGTCGGTGGTCGTGCACAGCTCGCCGGCTTTCCCACCGCACGAGGGCACCCCGCTGTCGCCCTGATAGGCGTCGGACAGATGCGTGCCGCCGGTCTTCCCCGCGCAGCCGGAGGCCTGCCCGGTGTACACGTCGGTCTGGTTCCCGGCGCTGTCGTAGGAGTAGGCGGTGCAATTGCTCTGCGGGTCGGTCGCGGCGTTCGGCCAGTAGTCGCTGCTCGGGAATGGCGCGTTGCCACTCGCCGTCGGGTAGCCGAGGTTCGTCGTGGCGCCGCTGGTGCTGCCCTCGGCGGGCAGCTGGATCGACTTGAGGTTGTTCAGGTTGTCATAGGCGAGGGTGACGGCGTTGCCGGGGCTCATCGCGTCGGTGAACATCGACGGGTGATCATCCCCGCTCCAGGTTCCCTGGTGCGCGTGCCCGAGCGGATCGGTGACCTTGGTCACCTTCAACTCGTCCGTTTCGAAGGTGTACGTCGTCGCGTGACTGTTCGCATCGGTGACGGTCGCCTCGTGCGTCGTGTAGTTCGTCGCGAACGTGTCACACGGCGTGGTGGAGGTGTGCGGGTCCGGCCGGCACACGCTGGACACCACACCGTAGGTGTAGGTGATCTCGATCTGCCGCCCGGCCGGGCTGGTGATCAAATTCAGCTGGTCGTTACTGTCATAGCCGTAGGAGGTGGTCTTGCCGTTCGCGTCCACCACGGACGTCAACAACGTGTGCCCATCCGGGGCGGTGCTGTAGTCGTAGGTCACCGTGCGGCCCGCCGCATCCGTCGCGGTTTCCAGGTAGCCGTACCCGGCGCCGGCGGACCAGTAGCTGGTCGTGTACGCCCGGCCTTCGGTGTCGGTCCAACCGTCCAAATCCTCATCCGACGTCGGATCGTTCACGGTGATCGTGTTGCCGTTGCGGTCCTTCACCGAAGTCAGCTCGTGTGGGGAGAAGGTCTGCACCAGCCCGCCGCCGTGCCCGGTGAGGGTGTAGCTGTTCGACCCGGACGTGTACACCAAGTCCGCGTCGATCCCGGCGGGGCCGTGAAATGCGAGCCGTCGCCAGTCGGGGTGAACGTCCACGCCGTGCCGGTCGGACCGTAGTAGGTGATGCTGCCGTCCCCCCACACCCCCAGCGACGTGTCCGAGCTCGGCGACAGGCCCCAACCCTGACCGAGGTAGCCGGTCAGGTTGTACGGGCCGGCCCCGGAGTTGTACGCGCGGGTCAGCTGGAAGTTCTGCCCGACCCCGGTCACCGAATCGTCGTTCGCCTCCAGCACCGCGTTGCCGCTGACCACATCGACCTTGACTGTCTCCTTGTCATCGACCGGGTAACTCCGGTAAGTCGCGATCGGGCGGTCCCCGGTCGGCATCTGCCAGTACACCGTCAAATACGGGGTCTGCCCGGCCGGCGCGGTGTTGTCGGTCACACACAGCTTGCCGGCCGACGACGTTTCGCTCGTCGCCTTGATCAGGAACCCATCCTGCGGGTGGTCACCGTGCAGCCAGGCCGCGACCAGCGCCGTCGGGTACAGGTGCGCGTAGCCACTCGTCGTGGTCACCGTCGCGGCCACCGTCGGGCCGCCGCTGATCGTGTCCCCACCCGCGTTCGTCCAGCTATTCGTGCCGTCGTAGGTGTTCCAGGTCACCCCGCTCGGGGTGAACGCCCGCGACAGGCCCAGCGCGGTGATCGACACCGAGCCGGTGTTCGACGTCACGTACAACCCCAAATCAGCGTTGAGGACCTGCACCTCGGGCGGCAGGTTGCCGGTCACGTCGTAGCTCATCAGCACCCGCTGGTAGGCGGTGTACGTGCCGTCGTAGCCGATGCACATCGGGGTTACCCCGTCGAAGTTCGTGCTCGCCTGGGACCCGCCCTCGATGTAGCTGTCGCCGGTGTCGCTCAGGGTCACGCTCGGATCCACCACGACCGGGAACACCCGGGCCGGCGCCGCCAGCCAACCCGGATTCACCGTCAGCGTCACCGTCGGCGCGGCGGCGGTACCGCCGAGGGTGTAGGAGACCGGGCCCGGATCAGCGACCACGGTTGACCCGGAGTCCCTGACCACCGGCGTCGGCAAGCGCAACCGGGCGGTTCCGGTAGCATCCAGCACCTCGAGGCCGCCGCCGCTGGCCACGAGCCGCGCGCCGCTCGGCAACCCGAGACTGAAGGTGAACCGGGAGCCGGCCGCCGCCGACGCCAAACTCAACGTTTCCTTTGGGCCCTGCCCCGTCGCCGTCTCGGTCAGCGTCACCCCCGGCAGCGCGTCCGGGTAGGTCACGGTGGCACCCGACACCGACCCGGCGCCGGTCGCCCCCTGCAAAGCCATCGACACGCTGAACCCACCGACGGCGACACCCACGGCTCCGGAAGCGTCGCTCGGCACGGTCAGGGCGTACCGGTCCGCCCGATTCCGCCAGCCCGACCCGGCGGGGTTCGCGATCAACGAGTCGTCGATCTTCTGCCAGGCCCCCGAGGTGTCCCGGTAGTTCACCGGCGTCGGGAAAATCAACGTCTTGTAGGCATGCCCGGACACGTACGTCCGCGACGTCGCCCGCCGCAGCGAACTCACCTCTCCGTCGCGCGCGACCTGGCCCGAAGTCGGCGTGCCCACCCCCGCAGCCGACCCCGTGCTCACCGGCGCCGGCGGCGGTGCCGACGCCGCCCGCGCGGCAACCGGTGCCGCGACCGGCACCAACAGCGCCGACAGCACCGCCCCAACCGACAACACCGCCCGGCCAGACAGGCCCCCAGTTAGCACACCCCGCCGCCGGGCGGCGTGACGACCCCCACGAGCAGGCTCAAACATCGCGACCTCCGCGTAGGTGTGAAGCTGCCAGCCCGACCACGTCGACGAGCTCGACCACTGACTGGACCCAGACAGCCGGCGCCAGGCGGTGTTCAGCTGACCGCGGGGCGTCAATCTGTGGCAGCACCATCGGCAAGCGTGTCATCGGCTCACAGCTCCCCGATGCCGGTCGCTGGCCGAAACCCGAAGCCGGCAAGGCGGCCTCTCGCCCGCGGACAGTAGGTCGCCGGGCCTGTCCCCGCTGGAGATTGAAGCGCGATCGGTGCTGAGAGGGGCGAACCCCTCGTCCCTACAACCGCCATCGGAGACGCCGCCAGCGGCATCGACTCGGTCGATGCTGCCGCTCCTGCCACGCCAGGTCGGCTCCGCGCCCGAAGGTAATCGGTAGCGCTATCCGCAGCCAGCAACCAAGACAGTCCACTGCGGGCAGCCGCCACGGTCATCGGCCGGCAAGCGAACGCCCGGAGGCGTGGTCGGCGCCCGGCAAGAGACGATGGTCGGAGACGCCAGGGCCTTGAGCGACCCTCGGTTAGGTCGGGCGCAATGTTCGTATTTGCGACCGCGACTCGGTCACAAAGCGGATCCGCCATGGTCTCGCCGCCTGAGGCGTCAGCTAGTCACGGAGCGGCGAGGGGAGCATGAGGTCCGGACAGACCCAGGCGCGCTGAGCGCCGCAGTGTTGCACGACACGACCACGAAAACAAGTCGCCTGGTGTTCTCGTCAATCTCGCGCCGTCCCAGCGCCGCGAGGTTGCACACCGCGGGTCCCCGAATACCGCGCAACGGGAACCCGCAAGACGACTTAGCTTAGGCAACTGCCGACATCAAGATCGTCGTGCCAGAGTTGTGCCAGAAGCAACGGCTGGCAGCAGGGTCACACGGGCAGTACGGGGCAGCTAATCGAGACCGACGCGATCATCGCCCATGCGCGTTTCCGCAGGTGAGCGAGGTTCCAGCAGATGGTGGCAGGTGTTGGGTTCGAACCAACGTAGGCTTAGCCGACGGTTTTACAGACCGCTCCCTTTGGCCGCTCGGGCAACCTGCCGTCCGTCGCCGGGGCGACGCGGTTCGAGGATATCGGACGGGCGGCAGCGCAGCGCCCCACAGGGAGGGCGGCATAGGTGGCGGACCCGTCGTTCGACGTAGTGAGCAAGGTCGACCGCCAGGAGGTCGACAACGCCCTCAACCAGGCTGCCAAGGAGATCGGGCAGCGCTACGACTTCAAGGGGACCGGGGCGGCGATCACGTGGTCCGGCGAGACCGTCGAGATCCGGGCCAATGCCGACGACCGGGTCCGCGCGGTTCTCGACGTGTTCCAGGAGAAACTGATCCGACGCGGGGTGTCCCTCAAGGCCCTGGACCACGAAGACCCGGAACCGGCCGCTGGCGGAACGTCCCGGCTCGTGATCCGGATCCAGCAGGGCATCGCCGACGAGCAGGCCAAAGCGATCGCGAAGCGGATCCGCACCGACGGCCCCAAGGGGGTCCAGGCGCAGATCCAGGGGGATCAGCTGCGGGTGAGCGGGAAGAAACGAGATGACCTGCAAGCCGTCATCGCGATGCTTCGCGAAGCCGACTTCGGGGTGCCGTTGCAGTTCGTCAACTACCGCTAGCTCCCGGACTCGGCGGCTTCGCTCGGGAGCGCGCCACCCGGAGCGGCTGGGACGGTGCCCATCCAGTCCCGGAGCTGGGGCAACTCGTGGGTCAGGTCGCCGAGCAGAGCCGCCGGGTAGGCGTACTCGGGCGACCAGAACAACGCGTCGAACGGGCAGGCCTCGATGCAGATACCGCAATACATGCACAGGCTGAAGTCGATGGCGAAACGGTCGAGCACATTCCGGACCTGCCGGCGCCGGCCGGCTGGCTGCGGGGTGGCTTCCTGGTGCCCCTCGATGAGGATGCACCAGTCCGGGCACTCCCGGACACAGATCATGCAGACCGTACAACTTCCCTCGTCGAGGGCGATGACGCCTCGGCCGGCCGGCTGCGGCCGCTCTTCGGCGGCCGCCTCCAGCCGAACCTCGAACTCGCTCATGCCGGGCCCGGCGTTGGCGGGTCGCCCGCCCCCGGCGGGACAAGACGTCGGCGGCCGGATGTCACCGCCGGATCGGGATCGAGGGCTCCGGGCCAGTCCCGGCGGCGAGCCGCAAGGACGAAATCCTTGCGCAGCGGGTTCCCCTCAAAGCCGTCCGGTAGCAGCAGCGGGGCGAGGTTGGCATGACCTGGGAAATCGATGCCGAACATCTCGTGGGTCTCCCGCTCGTGCCAGTCGGCGCCGGCCCAGACCGACGTCAAGGAGTCCAGCTGCGGGCGCGCCGAGGGGATCCGGGTGCGGAGCAGGACCGCGCACCGCCCGCTGATCGACCACAGGTGAGCGGCGACGATGAAGTCGCCCGCATCCTCGTAGGCGCTGAGCCAGTCGAAGAAGCCGAAACCGAGGTCGTCCCGATCATGCAGCGCGGTCGCGGCGCTCACCCAGCGATCCGCGGCTACCTCCAACGTGACCAGCCCGAACCCGCGGTGGATCCGGGCGGAGCCGTCCACCGTGGCCAGCCGCTCGTGGACCTCAGCCACCGGCGTCTCCGGCGCCCAACCTGTGTAGCGCGTCCAACAAGGCCTCGGGACGGGGCGGACATCCCGGGACATACAGGTCGACCGGCACCAGTTGATCGACTCCTTTCGTCACACAGTAGGAGTCCCAGTACGGGCCGCCAGAGTTGGAGCAGGCACCGAAAGAGATGACCCGGGAGCCCGCCGGCAACTCCTCGTAGATCTCCCGGACAACCGGCGCCAGCTTGTCGGTCACCGTGCCGGCGATGACCAGCACGGTCACCGGCCCTCGGCCGGGGGCCACGGGCTCCGGGCTCGTGCGGGCGGCCAGGGCCCGCAAGGCGGCGGCCGACACCTCGACCGCACAGCAGGCGAGACCAAGGCTCACGACGGACAGGCGGTACTCGCGACCATAGGTCAGGTTCAGCCGGACAGGGGCGCCTAGGGCAGACGTGGGCGCGGTCGGTGTCACCCCCTGATTGTGGCCCGGATCGACCACGGGCGCCCGAGGGCGTCGAGCGGACGTACGATGAGGACAGGCGCGGGTGCGGAAGCCGCTGCGCGCCAGGGAGGTTTTCCACCGTGAGCAAGCAGGTCCGTCAGCTCGACCGCGTCATCATCCGGTTCGCGGGGGACTCCGGGGACGGCATGCAACTCACCGGGGACCGGTTCACCTCGGAGACGGCTTCCCTCGGAAACGACCTGTCCACCCTGCCCGACTTCCCGGCCGAGATCCGTGCCCCGGCCGGCACGCTCCCCGGAGTGTCGGCTTTCCAACTGCACTTCGCAGATCACGACATCATGACGCCAGGTGACCGGCCCGACGTCCTCGTCGCGATGAATCCCGCCGCGCTCAAGGCCAACCTGCGCGACCTGCCGGCCGGGGCGGACATCATCGTCAACACCGACGAGTTCACCGCCCGGAACCTGGCCAAGGTCGGATATGGGGCCAACCCGCTCGAAGACGGCTCGCTGGACGCCTACCGCGTGCACGCCATCGCGTTGACGTCCATGACCGTGACGGCACTCGAGCAGTTCGATCTGGGTAAGAAGGAAGCCGAGCGGGCGAAGAACATGTTCGCCCTGGGGCTGCTGTCCTGGCTTTACAACCGCCCGACCGAGGCGACCGAGAGGTTCCTTGTCATCAAGTTCGCCAAGGCCCCGGAGATCGCACAAGCGAACGTGGCGGCGTTCCGGGCCGGCTACGCCTTCGGTGAGACTACCGAGTCCTTCTCGGTGCGATACGAGGTCAAACCGGCGCCGCTCCCGCCCGGGCACTATCGCAACATCTCGGGCAACGTCGCGCTCGCCTACGGGCTGATTGCCGCATCACGGCTGTCCGGCCTCCCCCTCTTTCTCGGTTCCTACCCGATCACGCCGGCGAGCGACATCCTGCACGAGCTGTCCAAGCACAAGCAATTCGGCGTGCGCACCTTTCAAGCGGAGGACGAGATCGCCGGAATCGGCGCCGCCCTCGGCGCCGCGTTCGGCGGATCGCTCGGCGTCACCACCACGTCGGGTCCTGGCGTAGCGCTCAAGTCGGAGACGATCGGGCTCGCGGTCTCGCTAGAACTTCCGTTGCTCATCTGCGACATCCAGCGCGGCGGGCCCTCCACCGGACTACCGACGAAGACCGAGCAGTCCGACCTTCTGCAGGCCATGTTCGGCCGAAATGGCGAGGCCCCCGTGCCGATCGTCGCTCCCCAGTCGCCGGCCGATTGCTTCGCCGCGGTCATCGAAGCGGCGCGGATCGCGACCAAGTACCGAACCCCCGTGTTCCTGCTGTCCGACGGGTACCTAGCCAACGGCTCCGAACCGTGGCAGATCCCGGACGTTGGCGAGCTGCCGGACCTCCGAGTGGAGTTCGCCACCGAGCCGAACGCGGTCGACGATGCAGGGGCTCCGGTTTTCTGGCCGTTCAAACGGGACCCCGAGACGCTGGCCCGCCCATGGGCCGTACCGGGGACCCCAGGTCTCGAACACCGAATCGGCGGCCTGGAGAAAGCAGACGGCTCGGGCAACATCTCCTACGACCCGGCGAACCACGACACGATGGTCCGGCTCCGTGCCGCGAAGGTCGACGGGATCGCCCGGGACATCCCGGAACTCGAGGTCGACGACCCGGACGGCGACGCCACGGTCCTCGTTCTCGGTTGGGGGTCTACGTACGGCCCAATCGGCGCGGCCTGCCGGCGAGTCAGGTTGGCCGGAGCCGCGGTGGCCCAGGCGCACCTGCGCCATCTCAATCCGTTCCCCGCCAATACCGGGGACGTACTACAGCGGTACCGCAAGGTGCTGATACCGGAGATGAACCTAGGCCAGCTCGCGCTTTTGCTGCGGGCCCGCTACCTCGTCGATGCGATCTCCTACAACCAAGTCCGAGGCTTGCCGTTCAAGGCGGACGAGCTCGCGGGCGTGATTCAGGACGTGATCGAACAATGACCGAGAGCACGGGCCGCCGGACGGCCCTCGACCTGGTCCCGCGAAGCGACGAACGGTACGTGGCCAAGGACCTCAAGACCGACCAGGATGTCCGGTGGTGCCCCGGCTGCGGTGACTATGCCATCCTCGCCGCGGTTCAGGGCTTCCTCCCGGAACTGCAGCTTGCCCGGGAGAATCTGGTCTTCGTTTCCGGGATCGGATGCTCCTCCAGGTTCCCGTACTACATGAACACCTACGGGTTGCACTCGATCCACGGTCGGGCTCCCGCGATCGCAACCGGCCTGGCCACCGCGCGGCCGGACCTGTCCGTATGGGTGGTAACCGGCGACGGCGACGCGCTTTCGATCGGCGGTAACCACCTGATCCACGCCCTGCGCCGCAACGTCAATATCACCATCCTGTTGTTCAACAACCGGATCTACGGCCTCACCAAGGGCCAGTATTCGCCGACTAGCGAACTGGGCAAAGTGACCAAGTCGACGCCGCTCGGTTCACTGGATCACCCGTTCAACCCGGTGTCGCTAGCGCTGGGCGCGGAGGCCGGCTTCGTGGCCCGCACCCTGGACTCGGACCGCAAGCATCTGACCGCGGTTCTGCGCGCGGCGGCTCAACACCGTGGCACGTCTTTCGTGGAGATCCTGCAGAACTGCAACATCTTCAACGATGGTGCCTTCGATGCGGTCAAGGATCCCGCCACGCGGGATGAAGCGACGATCCGACTGGAGCACGGCCAGCCGATCAGGTTCGGGACGGACGCGGCGCGCGGCGTAAAGCTCACCGGCCGAGGGGGGCTCGAGATCTGCGCCGGCGACGATCCGGAACTCCTGGTGCACGACGCGCACGCGCCCGAACCCGCAATCGCCTTCATGCTTTCCCGGTTGGGCAACATCGATGATCGGCCGACGCCGATCGGCGTCTTTCGCGACGTCGACCGCCCGGTCTATGACGACCTAGTCCGGGAACAGATCGCCCAGGCGACTGCGGTGAACGGCGACGGCGAGTTGGCCACGCTGCTGGCCAGCGGCGACACCTGGGCGATCAACTGACCCCCGGGTCGCCGAACCAAGGAGCGCCGTGCCCCCCGACCCATGGCACATCCCGGAACGTGATGCGCTGCGCGGACTGACCCGGTCGTTCACCGAGCGGGAGATAGTGCCCTTCCTCGCCGAATGGGAGAAGGTGGGCGAGGTCCCCCGCAGCCTGCATATCGCGGCCGCGGAGGCCGGCCTGCTCGGCTTGGGCTTCCCGGAGGCCGTCGGCGGGAGCGGCGGCGACCAGATTGACGTCGCCGTCATGACGGAGGCGATGATCGGTTCCGGGGCATCGACCGGACTGATTGCCGCACTGTTCACCCACGGCATCGCCGTGCCGCACATCGTGTCGAACGGAGACCCCCACCTCATCGACCGCTACGTGCGGCCCACGCTCGCTGGGGAGATGGTGGGCGCCCTCGCGGTGACCGAACCCGATGGCGGCTCGGATGTCGCCGCGGTGCGCACCCGGGCCGAACGCCACGGCGACAGCTACCGGGTCAATGGCGCGAAGACGTTCATCACCTCCGGCGCGCGGGCAGATTTCGTCACGACCGTGGTTCGGACCGGAGGGGCCGGCCACGCCGGGCTGTCGCTGCTCGTCGTGGACACCGATCGGCCCGGCTTCCAGGTCGTCCGCCGCCTGGAGAAGATGGGCTGGCGCTGCTCGGACACGGCGGAGCTGGGCTACGTAGACGTGTCGGTACCGGCGGGAAACCGAATCGGCGAGCCCGGCTCCGGATTCGTCCAGGTGGCCCGGCAATTCGTCGGCGAGCGGCTCGCCCTGGCCACCCAGGCGCATGCAACCGCGCAGCGTTGCGTGGATCTCACGGTCGGTTGGGCCCGGGAACGTCAGGTCTTCGGTGGCGCCCTGATCCGCAAGCAGGCCGTGCGGCATCGGCTCGTCGACATGGCTCGACGCACCGCCGCAGCCGCTACCTACACCCGCTGGGTCCTCGAACGCCATGTCGAAGGCGCGGCTAGTTTCGTCGAAGCGGCGATGGCGAAGAACACCGCCGTCGAGGCCTGCGATTTCGTGGTCGCCTCCGCAGTCCAGTTGCACGGAGGGGCCGGCTACATGGCCGACATGGAGGTCGAGCGGCACTACCGCGACGCGAAGATCCTGGGCATCGGTGGCGGGGCCACTGAGGTCATGAACGACCTGATCGCCAAAGGGCTCGGCTGGTAGGGCCCGGTTGCCCGGCTTAGCCGGTACGGGCCACGACCGCGACACAGAGCGCTTCGAGGGCTGCCTTCGCGGCGATCGGAGGCAGCGGCGCAAGCGCGGCGTGCGCCTCGGAGGCCCAGCCGGAAAGCAGCTGACGTGCCTCGTCCATCGCCGGGTGGACGCGCAGGCCGCGCAGCGCCTCGGCGTGCTCGGATTCGCCCGACAGGTCGGCACCGAGCAGCTCCCGGAGCCGGGTGCCCGCTGGATCGCGAGAGCGCATCGCGAGCAGGACAGGCAGCGTGCGCACCCCCTCGCGGAGGTCGGTCCCAGGAGTCTTGCCGGACTGATCGGAATCGCTGGCCACGTCGAGCAGGTCGTCCGAGAGCTGGAATGCGACCCCGATCCGTTCGCCGAACCGGGCGAGGCATTCGACGGTCGCCTCGTCGGCGCCGGACAGCAGGCCGCCGAACCGGGCGCAGGTCCCGATCAGCGAACCGGTCTTGTCGGCGACCACACGCAGATAGTGGTCCACCGGGTCGCGACCGGGCTCCGGGCCCACCGACTCCCGGATTTGACCCTGCACGAGGCGTTCGAAGGTCCGCGCTTGGATCCGGACCGCCTCCGGACCCAGGTCGGCGAGGATGTCCGAGGCACGGGCGAACAGGAAGTCGCCGGTGAGGATCGCCACGGTGTTCCCCCAACGGGTGTTCGCGCTGATCGCGCCCCGGCGAAGGGTCGCCTCGTCCATGACGTCGTCGTGGTAGAGCGTGGCCAGGTGCGTGAGTTCCACCACAACCGCAGCCGGGACGACACCCGGCGCGTGCGGATCGGCGAACTGGGCGGCGAGCAGCAGCACCAGCGGGCGAAAGCGCTTGCCCCCCGCCTGAACAAGGTGCCGCGAGGTTTCCGTGACGAACGGGTAGTCGCTCTTCACCGCCTCGCGGAGGCATGTCTCGACTCCGGTCAGGCCATGCCGCACATCCGCCTCGAGGACAGCGTCCTGAAAGGTCACGCCGAGATCGTGAAGCACCGGCACGGTGGGAAGGCTCCTGTCAGCGGAGGAACAGTCCGGCGTGCTTCGCCAGGTTCAGGACCGGGTCGGGGAAAACCCCAAGCACCACGGTAACGGCCACCGAAAGGGTCAACGCGGCCGAGGTCAGCACCCCGGGGATCACGACCGTCGGCCCGTCCGCAACCGGAGGTTGGAAGAACATGAGCACTATGACGCGTACGTAGAAAAAGGCCGCGATCGCACTGCTCACCGCACCGACGATCACCAGCGGGACCGCGCCCCCGTCGATGGCTGCCGCGAACACCGCGAACTTCCCGGTGAATCCGCTGGTGAGCGGGATACCCGCCAGGGCCAGGAGGAACAGGGCGAAGGTGCCGGCGATGACCGGCGAGCGCCGCCCCAGGCCGGCCCACCGGGACAGGTGGGTGGCCTCGCCGTCGGAGTCGCGAACGAGGGTTAGTAGTCCGAACGCCCCGACCGTAGTCACCCCGTAGGCGAGCAGGTAGAAGAGCGAGCCCGACAGGCCGAGCCGATTGGCGGCGACCACTCCGGTGAGGATGAAGCCGGCATGGGCGACCGAGGAGTAGGCCAGCATCCGCTTGACGTCGGTTTGGGTGATCGCAAGTACCGCCCCGACCAACATGGTCAGGATCGCTACCCCCCAGAGCACGGGTCGCCAATCCCAGGTGAGCCCGTCCGCCACGACGTAGAGCACGCGAAGGAGCGCGCCGAAGGCGGCGACCTTGGTCGCGGCGGCCATCAGCCCGCTGATCGGGGTCGGGGCGCCCTGGTAGACGTCTGGGATCCAGGAGTGGAACGGCGCGGCGCCGATCTTGAAGAGCAAGCCGACCCCGAGGAGTGCCAGTCCGAGGAACAGCAATGTGTCGTGGCCGCCACCGTTCGCGATCGCGTTGTGAATGTCGCCCAACTCGACGGAGTTCGCGTAGCCGTAGAGCAGCGCCAGCCCGTACAGGAAGAACGCGGAGGAGAAGGCGCCGAGCAGGAAGTACTTGACTGCGGCTTCCTGCGAGAGCAGGCGACGACGGCGGGCCAGGCCACACAGCAGATAGAGCGGTAGCGAAAGAACTTCGAGGGCGACGAACATGATCAGCAAGTCGTTGGAAGCCGGGAAGAGCAGCATGCCGGCGACCGCGAACATGAACAGCGGGAAGATTTCGGTCTGGAGCCGACCGGCGGCGACCGCGGTTCGCTCCCCCACCGAACCGGGTGGCGCGGACGCCTGAGCGGCGAACGAACCACCACCGGCGTCCACGGACCGTTCACCGAGAAACAGGACGGCGGCGATGCAGATCACCAAGATGCTGCCTTGGAGAAACAGCGTCGGCCCGTCAACTGCGATCGCCCCGTCCGCGGTGAGCGACCCCGGCCGACCAGCGTTGGCGATGACAGCGGCGAGGGCACCGAGGAGTCCGGCGACGGAAACGCCCACCTGGGTGGCCCACCGCCGGGCCGGACCGACAAACGCGTCGACAAGCACCCCGACGGCGGCCGCCACAGCGACGACGAGGATCGGCGCGAGCGCCGCGTAAGAGATCGAGGGGACGTGGAAGGACACCACGCCGGCGGGGAGCGTCACTGGCCACCTCCGGGAAGGGCGAGCCGATTCGGGCTCGTGCCGGAGGTTTCCGGGAGGGGGACGGCGGGGTCGTGCTCCTGCATCTGGGTCAATGTGGCCTGCACCGCCGGGTCGATCACATCTAGCACCGGCTTGGGGTAGACGCCTAGCCCGACGATGATCACGAGAACGGGCCCGATGACCCAGGCCTCCCGACGACTCAGGTCGGCGAGCCCCTCGTTCCCCTCGCGCAGGGGACCGTACATGGTCCGCTGGATCATGATCAGGATGTAGAGGGCGGCGAGCACGATCCCAAGGGTGCCAAGAACGGCGAAGACCCGATGGCGGGTGAACGTGCCGACCAGCACCAGGAACTCACTCACGAAGCTGTTCAGCCCCGGGAGCGACAGGCTCGACATTCCGGCGACGAGGAAGGCGCCGGCGAGCCAAGGCGCCACCTTCGCCACCCCCCCGAACTGCTCGAGGAGCCGGCCCCCCCGCCGGGTCGCGAGGAACCCGACGATGAGGAACAGCGCACCGGTGGAGAACCCGTGGTTGAGCATGTACAGCGTCGCGCCGACCTGGCCCTGGCTGGTGAACGCGAAAATCCCTAGGCCGATGAAACCGAAGTGCGCGACCGACGTGTAGGCCACCAGTCGCTTTAGGTCTCGCTGGCCGATCGCAAGCAGGGCACCGTAGAGGATGCCGACGACACACAACGTCAGAATGTAGGGAGCGAACACGCGGGACGCGTGCGGGAACAAGGGCAGACACCAGCGGAGAAATCCGAAAGTCCCCACCTTGTCCATCACCCCGACGAGGAGAACCGCGATCCCAGTCGGCGCCTCAGCGGCTGCATCCGGGAGCCAGGTATGGAACGGCCAGAGCGGGGCTTTGATGGCGAACGCCACGAAGAAACCGAGGAATAGCAGGTCTTCGGTCCCGGAGGAGATCTTGCCATGCAGCTGGGTGACCGCGGAAAAGTCGAAGCTCCCGGTACCGAGGTGACCGGCAGTCGCTACGTAGAGCCCAACGACGGATGCCAGCATGAGCAGGCCGCCGGCGAGCGAGTAGAGAAGAAACTTCACGGCCGCGTACGACCGACGCGGTCCGCCGTAGCTCCCGATCAGGAAGTACATCGGGACGAGCATGGCCTCGAAACAGACGTAGAAGAGGAAGACGTCGGTCGCGCCGAAGGCAGCGATGAGCAACGTTTCGGTAGCCAGGACTAGGGCGAGGAAGGTTTTCAC
Source organism: Mycobacteriales bacterium (assembly GCA_035533475.1). NCBI lineage: Bacteria > Bacillati > Actinomycetota > Actinomycetes > Mycobacteriales > Mycobacteriales bacterium. The sequence goes on from DATLTS010000041.1 coordinate 20,881, forward strand.
GCCATGCCGCGCACCGGTCGCCTCGTGCCAGGAGGCGAGCAGAACGACGGGCACGAGGACAGCGGTCAGACCGATCAGGACGAGACCGATTCCGTCGACGCCCACGGCGTAGTGGGCGCCAAAGGCCGTGATCCAGTCGTGGTGCTGGGTGAACTGGAATCGCGGCCCGTGAATCGAGAAGCTGGCGGCCATCGCGATCGTCCCGGCGAGCACAACCAGGGACGCGGCGAGGGCGACCGATTTAACCAGTTGGTCCGCACCGCGCGGGACCAGGGCGAGAGCGATCATCCCGATGATCGGAACGGCGGCAAGGATGGACACCCAGGGCACCGTCCTCACCCGACCCGAACGAGCAGAAGTGCGATCGCGACGACCGCCGCCCCGAGGAACATCGACAGCGCGTAGGACCGGACAAACCCGGTCTGCCAGCGCCGGAGCCGCCCCGACGTGCCACCGATCGACGCGGCGATTCCATTGACTGCACCATCGACGCCACGCCCGTCGAAGAACACGAGGGCGCGAGCGAGGTACTGACCCGGGCGCATGAAGACCGCCTCGTTGAACGCGTCGCCGTAAAGGTTGCTCCGGGCAGCCCGCGTCACCCCGGACACCGCGACGGGGGGGGCCACCGGGATCTCCCGCCGGCCGTACTGGACAACGGCTCCCAGGATCCCGCCGGCCATCGACGCGATCCCGAGGAGGGACAGGACGAGCGGATTCAGGGTATGAGCAACCGCCCCCGGGGTCGGTAGCACCGGGCGGAGCCAGTCGACGAGCGGGAAAGCCAAGGTGAACAACGCCCCGAACAGGACCGAGCCCACCGACAGCACGATCATCGGGACCGTCATCACCCGTGGCGACTCGTGCGGATGCACGTCCTCGGTCCACCGCGACTTGCCGAAGAACGTCAAGACCATGAGTCTGGTCATGTAGAACGCCGTCACGGCCACCCCGACCAGGGCGGCGACCCCGAGGGCATAACCGGTCGCACCGCCGTAGTCGAACGCGGCTTCGATGATCTTGTCCTTGGTCCAGAACCCGGAGAGGCCGGGAAAGCCGATTATCGCTAGGTAGGCGAGCCCGAAGGTGGCAAAGGTGACCGGCATCACCTTGCGCAGGCCGCCGAATCGGCGCATGTCAACCTGGTCGTTCATCCCGTGCATGACCGACCCGGCCCCGAGGAACAAACCGGCCTTGAAAAAGCCGTGCGCGAGAAGGTGGAGGATTCCGAATGCGTACCCCACCGGGCCGAGTCCGACCGCCAGGAACATGTAGCCGATCTGGCTGACCGTCGAGTAGGCCAACACCCGCTTGATGTCGTCGTAGGCGCAACCGATGACGGCTGCCCCGAGCAGGGTGAGGGCACCCGTACAGGCGACGGCAAGCTGGGCGACGGGGGCGCCATTGAAAATGGGGCTGGACCGGGCGATCAGATACACGCCGGCGGTCACCATGGTCGCGGCGTGGATGAGGGCGGAAACCGGCGTCGGCCCTTCCATGGCGTCAGCCAGCCAGGACTGCAGCGGAAACTGAGCCGACTTCCCGCACCCGCCGAAAGCGAGCAGTAGGCCGATCGCGGTCAGCGTGCCGGTCCGGGCCAGGCCCGACGATGCCCCCGTGAACACGGCATCAAAGGACGTGGAGCCGAACGTGGCGAACATCAACATGATCGCCAGCAACAGCCCTACGTCGCCGACGCGGTTGACTATGAAAGCCTTCTTGGCAGCGGTCGCCGCCGACGGCTTGTAGGACCAGAAGCCGATCAGCAGGTAGGAGGCTAGCCCGACTCCCTCCCATCCGACGTAGAGCAACAGGAAGTTGTCGGCGAGCACGAGCAGGAGCATGGCTGCGACGAACAGGTTCAGCTGACCGAAGAATCGACGACGGTCGAGATCGTGGGCCATGTACCCGATCGAGTAGATGTGGATGAGGGCGCCCACGCCGGTGATCAGTAGCACGAAAAGCATCGAGAGCGGATCGATGAGCAGGTTGGCGCTCACCTGGAATCCCGCGACCGGGATCCAGTGGAACAGGTGCTCGTCGAACGTCCGCTGGCTCGGGTGATGCCCGAACATCGCGAGGAAAAGAGCTAGCCCGACGAGGAAGGCCGCGACGATGGTGCCGCAGCCGAGCAGATGCCCCCACCGGTTGGCCCGCCGGCCGCCGAGCAGGAGCACGGCCGCCCCCAGCAGCGGGAGCGCAACGAGCGCCGCCGTGAGATCGAAGATGCCCGTCGCCTGCGGGTAGGCGTACGTCACGTCGCGCCCTCGCAGCCAGTGAACACCCGGAGATCCCCTTCGGTGCGGTAGGAGTTAGCTAGTACTTGAGCAGATTGGCGTCGTCGACTGACGCCGACTTTCGGGTTCGGAAGATGGTGACGATGATGGCCAACCCGACCACCACTTCCGCCGCGGCGACCACCATGACGAAGAAGGCGATCACCTGCCCGTCGAGGGATCCGTTGATCCGGGAGAACGTGACGAGCGTGAGGTTTACGGCGTTGAGCATCAGCTCGATGCACATGAAGATGACGATCGCGTTGCGCCGAACGAGGACGCCAACCGCACCGATCGTGAACAGCACGGCAGACAGGTAAAGGTAGTAGGCCGGGTTCACGGCTCGACTTCCTTCTCGAGCCGCTCGACGTGTGGCCGACCCGGGCTGATCCGCAGCCCGCCGGACACGCTGTTGGTGGCGACCTCGCCACCGGGCAGCAGGGCCGGGGTGTCCACCGAGTCGTGATCGGCGTATACGCCCGGACCGGGCAGCGGCGCTGGGTTAGGGCCGCCGAGGGAGAACCGCTGCTGCATAAGCTCGCGCTGGGTCTTCGCCGGCACGAGGCGCTCCCGATGGGCCAGGACCATGGCGCCCAGCGCCGCGGTTATGAGCAGCGCGCTGGTCGCTTCGAAGGCGAACACGTACCTGCTGAACAGCAAGTCAGCGATCGAGGTTACGTTGTGCCCGCTGTCGGCTTGGTCGACCCCGAGCGCCTTCACCCCGTTAACCGAACTACCGATCGCGGTGATCAGAAGCACGGAGAAACCGATGCCGAGCAAGATTGCAGCCACCCGTTGGCCGCGGAGGGTCTCCACCAGCGAATCGCTGGAGTCCACGCCGACGAGCATCAGAACGAACAGAAATAACATCATGATCGCGCCGGTGTAGACGATCACCTGCACGAAGGCGAGAAAAGGCGCCTTCTGAGCAGCGTAAAATACAGCGAGACCCAACATGTCGACAGCAAGGAAAAGAGCCGCATGCACGGCGCTTCGGGCAAGCACCAGTCCTAGCGCTGCGAGTACGGCCAGCGGACCGAGGATCCAGAAGAAGGCGGCCTCGCCGGGCCCGGGCTGGGCCGAAGCGAGGACGCCGATTGCGTGCCCGGTCACGGCGCGTCTCCGACCCGCGACCGTAGGCCTGTCACATTCGGCCCATTCCCGTGAACTGGCTCAGCATCGGCGCGCCCCTCCCCAGGTCCCGCCGGAACCGGCGCCACCGCAACGCCGAGATAGTAGGGCCGCTCATCCGCTCCGAGACGCATCGGGTGCGGCGGTTGCTCCATTCCGGGAAGCAAGGGGGCGAGCAACTGCTCCTTGGTGAAGATGAGGTCGGTCCGGCTGTCGTCGGCCAGCTCGTAATCATTGGTCATCGTGAGCGCGCGGGTGGGGCAGGCCTCGATGCAGAGGCCGCAGAAGATGCAGCGCAGGTAGTTGATCTGGTAGATGCGACCGTAGCGTTCGCCGGGGGAATACCGCTCCTCCTCGGTGTTGTCAGCGCCCTCGACGTAGATCGCGTCGGCCGGGCACGCCCAAGCGCACAGCTCGCAGCCGATGCACTTTTCGAGCCCATCCAGGTGTCGGTTGAGGACATGCCTGCCGTGGTAGCGCGGGGCCGTGGGCCGCTTGTCTTCCGGGTAGAGCTCTGTCGTCACCTTCTTGAACATGGTGGAAAACGTGACACCGAACCCGCGGACCGGGGCAAGGTAGGGATCGAACAGGCTAGGCACGGCTGACCTCCTGCGTTTCCGCCGTCGAATCCGGCTCGCCGGGCAGAGCAGGCACCGGATACCCGCCCGGCTCGGGCCGCTCGGCAGTGGGCACTTCCTCCGGTTGCCGCTGCTGCTCCGGCCAGATCCAGATGACGGCGAGCAGGATTAGGACCGGGATCCCGATGTATTCGAGCAGGTGGGCGCGCGAGGTGGTGTGAACTTGGCGGATGGCCCCGACCAGCATGATCCAGATCAGGCTCACCGGGATCAGGACCTTCCAGCCCAGTCGCATGAACTGGTCGTACCGCAGCCGCGGCAGCGTGCCGCGAAGCCAGATGAAGATGAACAGGATTCCAAAGAGCTTGATCAGGAACCAGAGGACCGGCCACCAACCCGTGTTGAGAGTCGGGTCGAGGGACAAGGGCCATGGCGCGCGCCAGCCGCCGAGGAACAACGTGGTGGCCAGCGCCGACACCGTCGTCATGTTGATGTACTCCGCTAGGAAGAACATCGCGAACTTCAACGACGAGTATTCGGTGTGGAAGCCGCCAACCAGCTCACCCTCGGCCTCGGGGAGGTCGAACGGGGCACGGTTTGTCTCCCCGACCGCCGCGACCGCGTAGATGATCATCGATGGGGCCAACGAGATCGCGTACCAGACCGAGTGCTGACCTGCCACTATCTGCGACGTGGACAACGAGCCCGCGTAAAGGAAGACAGCGACCAGAGACAGGCCAAGAGCTACCTCGTAGCTGATGACCTGCGCCGCCGAGCGCAGGCCGCCGAGCAGCGGATAGGCCGAACCGCTCGCCCAGCCGGCGAGCACGATCCCGTACACGCCGAACGCCGAGCAGGCCAGGATGTAAAGCACGGCCACCGGGAAGTCGGTGATCTGCAGCGGGGTGTGGTGACCCGCGATGGACACGACGGGACCGATCGGAATCACCGCGAAGGCCATCAGGGCCGGGATCGCCGAGACCAAAGGCGCCAGCAGGTAAACCGGCTTGTCGGCGAGCTTAGGGATGATGTCCTCTTTGAGGGCGAGCTTGATCCCGTCGGCCAGGCCCTGTCCGATGCCGTAGGGCCCGACCCGGTTCGGGCCGAGCCGCTGCTGCATTCGCGCGACCACCCGACGCTCGGCCCAGATCATGAACAAGGTGGTCGCCACCAAGAAGACGAAGATCACCACAACCTTGCTGATGATGAGCCACCACGGGTCCGAGCCGAAACCTGACGGCACGGCCACGTCGGCGAACGGCAAAGCCCTCATGACTGCCCCCCGGCCGAGAGCGCTACGAGGGCCCCCGCGTCGACGCCCAGATCGCGACGAACATGACATCCCGGCGACCTGGTGGGTAGCCAGACCACACGATCGGGCAAGTCGGCGATTCCAGATGGAAGGGTCACCGCACCTCGTTGCGTCGACACCGTCAGCGGGCCGCCTGCCTGCACGCCTATCTCGGCCGCGGTACCGGCCGAGATCAACGCCCGCGGTAGGCGCCTAGTCCCGGCGAGGAACGGTTCACCGTCCTGAAGGGCTCCGTCATCGAGCAGGTGGTGCCAGCTAGCCAGGATCGCCTGGCCAGCGTCCGGCACCGGGACCGTCGCGCCTTGGTCGTCGATCGTGCGTGCGGACGCCGGCGCCGCGCCGATGCGGCGGAGTTCGTCCCGCGCGGCGTCGGCGTGCGGCAACCCGAGATCGACATCCAGCTGACCAGCCAGGGCGTGCAGCACCCGACCGTCCGGGAGTGCACCGGTCTGTTCGAAGGTGGCCGAGAAGGGCCGAACCCGACCCTCCCAGTTGAGAAACGTGCCGCCCTTTTCGACTGTCGGCGCAACCGGGAGGACGACGTCCGCGCGCTCGGTGACGAAACTCGTGCGCAGCTCGAGGCTGATGACGAATGGCGCCGCAGCGAGGGCGGCCTCCGCCAGGTCCGGATCCGGTAGGTCCGCGATGTCCACCCCGCCGACAATGAGCACGTCGAGCTCGCCGCCCCGGGCTGCCTCGAGAATCTCGGTCGTATTCCGCCCGACAACCGTCGGGATCTCGCCGCCCCAGACCCCGCTGACCTCGGCGTGCGCGCCCGGATCGTCGATCCGGCGGCCGCCCGGCAACAGGTTCGGGAGCGCGCCGGCCTCGACCGCCCCCCGATCGCCGGCCCGTCGTGGCACCCAGGCAAGCCTCGCCCCGGTCTGTTCGGCCAGTCTTACCACTGCCGAAAGCGTGCCCGCCAGCGATGCGACCCGCTCGCCGACGAGGATGACGGCCCCCGGTCGGCTTAGGCCCGCCGCCGCAGCCGCGACGTCCTCCCCGCGGCCGGCGCCGCCGCCAGCGATGGCCCCAAGCAGGTCCGGCTCGGCTCCCGGGATGGTGCGAATCAGGATCCCAGCCAGCTTCGTGAGCCCGGCAGTCGTCCAAGAGGCCACCGAGTAGACCTTCGTCTGCCCTGTGCGCACCGCCTTGCGCAGCCGGAGGAACACGATCGGCGACTCTTCTTCCGGTTCGAAGCCGACCAGCAGCACCGTCGGCGCGGACTCGAGATCGGCGTAGGTCACCTCGAGGTAGCGGCCCGCAACCCTGCCGGCGAGAAACTCCTCCTCCTCGCGCGAGTGCGGCCGGGCCCGGAAGTCGATGTCGTTGCTGCGGCAGACCCGGCGGGCGAATTTGGCGTAGGCGTAGGCATCCTCGACCGTGAGCCGGCCACCGGTCAGAACGCCCACCCGGCCGGCGGCCGGCCGAAGCGCGTCCGCCGCAGCGTCCAGCGCCTCGGTCCACGAGGTCTCGACGAGGTACCCCTCGGGGTCGCGGACCGCCGGCGTCGTGAGCCGGTCCGCGGCGGTGGCGTAGGCGAATGCCCAACGGCCCTTGTCGCAGTTCCACTCCTCGTTGACGTCCGGGTCGGATCCGGCGAGGCGGCGCAGCACGCGTCCGCGACGCCAGTCGGTTCGTTGCTGGCAACCGGAGGAACAGTGCTCGCAGACCGACGGCGTGGACACCAAGTCGAACGGCCGGGCCCGGAACCGGTACGCCGTTCCGGTCAACGCCCCCACTGGACAGATCTGCACGGTGTTGCCCGAGAAGTAGGACTCGAACGGCTCGTCCTCGTAGATGGCGACCTGTTCGAGTGCTCCCCGCTCGAACAGGTCGATGAACGGGTCCCCCGCGATCTGCTGGGAGAAGCGGGTGCACCGGGCACAGAGCACGCAGCGCTCTCGGTCGAGGAGTATCTGACTCGAAATCGGAATCGGCTTCGGGAAGGTGCGCTTCCGGTCGAGGAACCGGGATTCGGCGTAACCGTTGCTCATCGCCTGGTTCTGCAAGGGACATTCCCCGCCCTTGTCGCACACCGGGCAGTCGAGCGGATGATTGATGAGCAGCATTTCCAGCGTCCCGGCCTGCGCTTTGCCGGCCACCATCGACGTCAACTGCGTCTGGACCACCATGCCGTCGGTACACGTCGTCGTGCACGCCGTCATGGGCTTGCGCTGGCCTTCGACCTCGACCATGCACTGACGGCAGGCGCCGATCGGATCGAGCAGCGGGTGGTCGCAGAACCGAGGGACTTGGATACCCAGCTGCTCGGCGGCCCGGATGATCAGGGTCCCCTTGGGCACGCTCAGCTCGATGCCATCGATGCTGAGCGAGACTTCGTCAGCGGGACGGGTGGCATCCACGTCGCGGGATGGACCGTCGGTCATGGATGCGCTCCGGCCAGCACGGCATCCAACTTGAGCGGGCAACTGCCCTGCTCGTAGTGCGCGACATACTCGTCGCGGAAGTACTTGATCGAGGACACGATCGGACTCACGGCTCCGTCACCTAGCGCACAGAAGGCCCGACCGAAAATGTTGTCGCAGGTGTCGAGAAGCGTGGCGATGTCCTCGTCGCTGCCGGTGCCCTGCTCGAGTCGCTGGAGGATCTGCACCATCCAGTAGGTGCCCTCCCGGCAGGGGGTGCACTTGCCGCACGACTCGTGCGCGTAGAACTCGGTCAGGCGCAATGCCGTGTTCACCATGCAGACCGAGTCGTCCATCACCATGATCGCGGCGGTCCCGAGCAGCGATCCGGCTTCCTGAACGCCCTCAAAGTCGAGCGGCACATCCAAGTGGGCATCGGTGAGCAAGGGGGTCGAGGAACCACCCGGCGTCCAGGCCTTGAGCTGATGACCTGCGCGGACGCCACCGGCTAGCCCGAGCAATTCACGCAGAGTAGTCCCCAGCGGCACCTCGTACTGGCCGGGCCGGGTGACGTGACCAGACAAGCTGAAGATCTTCGGGCCCGGGGACTTCTCGGTGCCGATCGACCTCCACCACCCGACCCCGCGATCGACGATGAACGGGACGCTGGCGATCGTCTCGACGTTGTTGACGACGGTGGGGCAGGCATACAGACCGGCCACGGCGGGGAAGGGCGGCCGCAGCCGGGGCTGTCCCCGGTAGCCCTCCAGCGAGTCGAGCAGTGCGGTCTCTTCCCCGCAGATGTATGCCCCGGCCCCACGGTGCACCGTGAGTTCGAGATCGAATCCGGATCCGAGGATGTCCCGCCCGAGATAGCCGGCCGCGTACGCTTCCCGGATCGCACCCTCCACGCGACGGCCGGCGTGGACCAGCTCGCCGCGCAGATAGATGAAGGCGTGTGCACACCGCACCGCGTAAGCCGCGATGACCGCGCCCTCGATCAGCGCGTGCGGGTCGGCCATCATCAGCGGCGCGTCCTTGCACGTACCGGGTTCGGCTTCGTCGGCATTGACCACGAGATAATGGGGCTTGCCGTCCTCCTGTGGAATGAAGCCCCACTTCTGCCCGGTCGGGAAACCCGCGCCGCCCCGACCGCGCAGGCCCGAGTCCTTCACCAACTGGGTGATCTCGTCCGGCGGCATGCCCAGCGCCTTGCGCAGAGCGGTGTACCCACCGGTCCGCTCGTAGCTCGCTAGGGTCCAGGACTGGGGCTCGGCCCAACGCTCGGTCAGAACTGGGGTCAACGGCACCGTTACGCACCCCCCTCGGGCGCCTGCGCCGCGCCGCCCGGGGCGGCGTCCGCTGCACCGCCGGCACCGTAGGTGCTAGCCGCCTCGGCGGCGCTCACGCGTTCCTCGGTGATCCCGTCCGGGACCCCGTAGCGATCAGAACCTGGCGGAGGGGCCAGGTCGGTGCCCTCGAGGCCGGCGCCGCTCCGGCTGTCAACCGGAGTCGGCGGGTCCGGATGCGCCGGCTCGCCCGTGTCCGTCGCTGCCGAGATCGACGCGGCGCTGAGGAAGCCAGCCAGCTGAGCCTCGATTTCCCGGAACGTCACGAGTGGCTCACCACGGGTGGGATGGGGGCGTTCGCCGCGCTGCAACGCTTGCACGACTCCGAGTGCCGACTCCGGGGTGGCGTTGTCGAAGAACTCGTAATTCACTGTGAAGACCGGCGCGTAGTCGCACGCGGCCAGACACTCGGCGTGCTCAAACGTGATCCGACCGTCGGGCGTGGTCTCGTCGTAACCGACCTCGAGGTGGCGAGACAGGCAGGCATAGATCTCTTCACCGCCGAGGATTTGGCAGGCCAAGTTGGTGCACACGCTCACCAACCATTCACCGGTGGGCCCCCGCTTGTACATCGTGTAGAAGGTCGCGACCGCACCCACCTCGGCCTTGGTCAGCCCCAGCTCCTGGGCGCAGAACGCGACGCCATCCGGTGAGACGTAGCCCTCCTCCGACTGCACGAGATGCAGCATCGGGAGCAGCGCCGACCGAGGCCTCGGGTAGCGCGCGATGATCTGCCGGGCCCGGCTCCGGGTCTCGTCGGTGAACGGCACTAGCGATCCACCCCGCCCATCACCGGGTCGAGACTGGCCACCGCGGCGATCACGTCCGCGATCATGCCGCCCTCGGAGACAGCTGGCACGGCCTGCAGGTTCGTGAACGACGGGTCCCGGAAGTGGCAGCGATAGGGCCGGGTGCCCCCGTCACTCACCAAGTGGACGCCGAGTTCCCCTCGCGGGGATTCGATCGCCCGGTAAACCTGCCCGGCAGGGACGCGGAAGCCCTCCGTCACGAGCTTGAAGTGGTGGATCAGGGCCTCCATGGACGTTCCCATGATCCTTCGAATGTGGTCGAGGGAGTTGCCCAGGCCGTCAGCGCCCAGTGCCAACTGGGCCGGCCATGCGATCTTTTTGTCCGCCACCATCGTCGGGCCCGGTCGGAGCCGATCAAGGCATTGCTCGACAATCGCCAGCGACTGCCGCATCTCGCCGATCCGGACCAGATAGCGGGCGAAGCAGTCGCCTTCGGTTTCGGTCACGACCTCGAAGTCGTAGGTCTCGTAACCGCAGTACGGCATGCTCTTTCGTAGGTCCCAGGGCAAGCCGGTGGCCCGCAGCACCGGACCGGTGATGCCAAGCGCGACGCAGCCGGTCAGATCGAGATAGCCCACCTCCTTGAGTCGCTTGTGCCAGATCGGCTGCCCGGTGAGGAGCGCCTCGTACTCGTCGATCCGGGACGGCATGAGCTGGAGGAATTCGCGGACCTTGTCGACCGCGCCGGGCGGGATGTCCTGGGCCACGCCGCCCGGCCGGATGTACGCGTGGTTCATCCGGAGACCAGTGATCATCTCGAAGATGTCCAGGATGAGTTCGCGCTCCCGGAAGCCGTACAGCATTGCGGACAGCGCGCCGACCTCGAGCCCGGTCGTGCCGAGCCAGACACAGTGCGAGGAGATCCGGTTGAGCTCCATCATGAGCACCCGGATGACGTTGACCCGCTCCGGGATCTGGTCAGTGATGCCCAACAGGTCTTCGACGGCGAGACAGTAGACCGTCTCGTTGAAAATCGGCGAAAGGTAATCCATCCGGGTGACGAAGGTGACGCCCTGAGTCCAGGTGCGGAACTCCGTGTTCTTCTCGATCCCCGTATGCAGGTAGCCGATGACCACTCGGGCCTCGGTCACCGTCTCGCCTTCGAGCTCCAGGATCAGCCGGAGCACGCCGTGCGTCGACGGATGCTGCGGCCCCATATTGATGACGATCCGCTCGCTGTCCAGCGGGTCGAGCCCCTCGATGATGGTGTCCCAGTCCGCCCCGGTGACCGTGTAGACCCGGCCTTCAGTCGTGTCCCTGGCCGGCGCGGCGGATTCCCAGTCAGCGTCCTGGCCGTTCACGCGTACGACCGCCGCTCGTCCGGGGGTGGAATCCGCGCACCCTTGTACTCGACCGGGACACCACCGAGCGGGTAGTCCTTTCGCTGCGGGTGACCGGGCCAGTCGTCGGGCATGAGGATCCGGGTGAGCCCGGGATGGCCGTCGAAGATCAGGCCGAACATGTCCCACGTCTCGCGCTCGTGCCAGTTGGCGCCGGGCCACAGACCAGTGACGGAGGGGACGTGCGGGTCGACATCGCTCACCGCGACTTCGAGCCGGACCCGGCGCCCCCGACTCAACGAGGTGAGGTGGTAAACGGCGTGCAACCGCCGACCGTTCGGGTCGGCGGGGTAGTCGACGCCCGAGACGCTGTGGCACACCTCGAAGCGCAGCCGAAGCTCGTCGCGCAACCGCTGGGCAACCTCGAGCAGCCGCTCACGCCTGACGTGCAGCGTGAGCTCACCATGATCGACCACGACCCGCTCGACGGCGTCTTCGAAGTCGGGAAGCACCCGGGCAAGCTCGTCGTGCACCTCGTCGAGGTAACCGCCATACGGCCGTGGGCTCGACCCCGCCGGGAGCGGCTGAACCACCAGCCCACCGAAGCCAGAGGTGTCGCCGGATCCGGTAACCCCGAACATGCCGGCTCGGTGGGGAGGCTGCTCACTCATGCGAGTGACCCCCTCGCGGCGGCCGTCGCCTTCTCGATCGGCTTCACGTAGGGGGAGTCGCCAATCGTCGTGTGCGCGAGCTTGCCGTCGAGCGGCCCCACCCTGATCTTGTCGTGCAGCTTGAGGATGGCGTCCATGAGCATCTCAGGGCGGGGCGGACAGCCCGGGAGGTACATGTCGACCGGGACTACGTGGTCGACGCCCTGCACAATCGCGTAGTTGTTGAACATCCCGCCCGAGGAGGCGCACACCCCCATGGCAAGAACCCACTTCGGCTCTGGCATCTGATCGTAGATCTGCCGAAGGACGGGCGCCATCTTCTGACTGACCCGGCCCGCCACGATCATCAGGTCGGCCTGCCGGGGCGAGGCCCGGAAGACCTCCATCCCGAAGCGGGCGAGGTCGTAGCGGCCGGCGCCAGTGGCCATCATTTCGATGGCGCAACAGGCCAGGCCGAAGGTCGCCGGCCAGAGCGAGTTCTTCCGCGCCAGACCGGCGGCTTCTTCGAGCGTGGTGAGCAGGAACCCGCTGGGGAGCTTGTCCTCTAGGCCCATTACGACGGCACCTCCGCTCAATCCCATTCGAGTCCGCCGCGCCGCCAGACGTAGGCGTACGCGACGAACACGGTCAGGATGAACAGGACCATTTCGATGAGCCCGAAACCACCTAGATGCCCGAACGCCACGGCCCACGGGTACAAGAAGATGATCTCGATGTCGAAGATGATGAATAGCATCGCGGTGAGGTAGTACTTGATCGGAAAGCGATGGCCGGTGAACGCCTGCCGGGTGGTTTCGATGCCGCACTCGTAGGGGTCGAGCTTCGCTCGGTTATGCCGTTTCGGACCGATCAGGCTGCCCCCGACGACGGACAACACGGCGAATCCCGCCGAGAGGATGAACACGGCGATGATCGGCACGTACTCGTCGAGCATGCAGTCCTCCTCTCTACATCGAGGGGCCTCTGAGCCCGCCCGAGTCTAGGTGCCGCGACCATGGCTCCCGTCGGCAGGGTTTCCGCGGGTTGACCAGGCTTTCAGGCCGCCGGAGCGAGCCGGCTCAGCGCGTTGACCAGGCGATCCATGGCGTCGCCGCCGGATGGGTCGGTGAGGTTGGCGAGCAGCTTCAGGGTGAAGCGCATGAGGGTGGGATGCGGAAGCCCGTGGCGGGTCGCGAGCTTCATGACCGACGGGTTCCCGATCAGCCGGACGAAGGCCCGGCCGAGTGTGTAGTAGCCGCCGTAGGCCGCGGCGAGGGCGTTCGGGTAGCCGGCAAGGGCCCGCTCCCGGGCGGGCCCTGCCGGCCGGGCCAGGGCCTGGACGACGATCTCCGCGGCCAGGCTCGCGGACTCCATCGCGTAGGCGATCCCCTCGCCATTGAACGGGTTGACCATGCCGCCAGCGTCACCGAGCAAGAGCACTCCGCGGGTGTAGTGGGGGGTGCGGTTGAAGCCCATCGGCAGCGCGCTCCCCCGGATCGGTCCGGTTGCGTTCTCCTCGACGAAGCCCCACTCGGGGGGCATCTGGGTCAGCCAGCCACGTAGCAATTCGCGGTAGTCAACATTCTGAAAGGCCTGCGAGGTGTTGAGGATCCCGAGCCCGACGTTGCTCGTGCCGTCCCCGATGCCAAACACCCAGCCGTACCCCGGGAGCAACTGATCTCCTGCGACGAGCTCCAGCCAGGATTCGAGCCAATCATCGTCGTGGCGAGGACTGCGGTAGTACCGGCGAACCGCGACCCCCATCGGCCGGTCTGGTCGCCGGGCCAGTCCGAGCCCGAGCGCGAGCCGGCTCGAGTTGCCGTCGGCGGCGAGCACGAGCGGGGCGCGGTAGGTGCGGGTCTCGCCTTTCCCCCCATCGGGCTCCAGGTCCCGTGCGGTTACGCCGACCACCTGGCCGGTCCGGTCGTTGAGCAGCGGACCGACGACAGCCGTGCGTTCGCGCAACCGCGCCCCGGCTTTGACCGCATGCCGGGCGAGGAGTTCGTCGAAGTCCAGGCGGGGGCGAACCAGTCCGAAGTCGGGGAAACTGGCGAGGTCGGGCCACGGCAACTCGAGGCGCATTCCGCCGCCGAGGATTCGCAGCCCGCGGTTGCGCAGCCAGCCAGCTTCTGGTCCGAGGTCGATGCCGAGGTCGACAAGCTGTCGCACGGCGCGGGGAGTCAGGCCATCGCCGCAGACCTTTTCCCGTGGTAACGCGCACTTCTCGAGCAGCACGACGTCCAGCCCGGCCCGCGCCAGGTGATGGGCCGCGGTCGAACCAGCCGGCCCGGCGCCCACGATTACGACGTCGGCGTCCCGCTCATCGGTCACGTCGAGCCCCCAGCCGGGCGGCCCGGGCTTGTGAATCCGTTCACGAGCATGCCGTCAGTCTAGTAAGGGGGACGGCGCCCCGCATCACGCCCGTACCGCCCGGTGCACGGCGACAATGCCCGAAGACAGGTTGCGCCAGCCGACCTGTTGCCAGCCGGCGCGGCCGATCCGCTCGGCCAGCGCAGCCGGATCCGGCCAGGCTCGGATCGAGTCGGCCAGGTATTCGTAGGACTCGGGGTTGCTACTCACCCGGCGGGCGACGGCGGGCAGGCCGCGGACCAGGTACTCGAGGTAGATCCGGCGCAGCGGAGCCCAGCCGGGGTGGCTGAACTCGCAGACACACAGCCGGCCTCCCGGCCGACAGACTCGGTAAAGCTCGCGCAGCGCCGCGTCTACGTCGGCCACGTTGCGCAGGCCGAAGGAGATCGTGACCGCGTCGAAGGCAGCGCCGCGAAAGGGCAGCCGCAACGCGTCCCCGGCAACAAATCGCAAGTGACGGTAGCGGCGGCCCCCGACGGCGAGCATGCCGAGTGAGAAGTCGCAGGACACGACAGTCGCGCCGGCCGCGGCGAACGGCAACGACGAGGTCCCAGTTCCGGCGGCCAGGTCGAGAATCCGTTCCCCCGACGCGGCGGCAACCACCGAAGCGACGACCCGCCGCCATCTGCGGTCCTGCCCCAGCGAGAGCACGTCGTTCGTGAGGTCGTAGCGAGCAGCCACGTCGTCGAACATTGCCTGGACCTCGGCCGGACGTTTGGCGAGGCTGGCCCGGCTCACCGCGCGGCCACCGGCACCTCGTGGACCACCCGACCGTGCAGGATGGTCGCTACACACCGCCCGGACCCGTGCTCGACGAGCTCCCGGTAGACGTCCCCGGAGGTGTCGACATCGATCACGGCCAGGTCAGCTCGGGCGCCGGGGGCGAGCCGCCCCACGTCATCAAGCCCGAGCGCGGTCGCACCGCCGATAGTCGCTGCCTCGAGCAGCCGCTGGTCGAGGCCCGACGTTTCCTCGCGGGACTGCTCGCCAACCAGGTGGCGTACCGCGCGTAGCTCCTCGAACATGTCGAGCGAGCTCACGGATGCGAGCGAGTCCGTTCCGATCGCCAGCGGACTGCCCTCGGACAGGTAGTCGAGGATCGGCGCCCGGCCAGCCCCTAGTGTCCGGTTTGAGCGGACGCAGACCGCGACGGACACCCGGTGCGCCCGCAGCAGCGCCCGCCCCTCGGCATCCACGTGGATCCCGTGCGCAACGTGCAGATCCGGCGCCAGTGCGCCGAGGTGAGCCAGCTCCGCCGCGGGAGTGCGGCCCGACCCAGAAGCACCGACGAGTTCCAGGCGAAGCCCGAGCCGTCGGGACCATTCGGCGAACGGGCCGGTACCGGCGCCCACGAACTCGACCTCTGCCGCGGTCTCCGCAAGATGGGTGTGTAGCCGCAATCCGCGCTCGCGGGCGAGCTGAAACGCGCTCCGGAACACCGCCGAACCGAGCGTGTACAGCGAATGCGGGCTCACCCCGACCCGGCGACCCGGCGGAGCGGCCCGAAGCGCGGCCTCGAGCCGATCCGCGACGGCCGGCCATCGCTCGTCGTCGACTCCAACAAGCTCGAGGTAACTGATGCCGGCGAGGCCGACCTCCGCGGCCGGGCCGAGGGCAGCCGGGTCGGTAACCACGTCGGCAACGCAGGTCGTACCGGCCTCCAAGGCCAGCCGGACGCCGGTGGCCGCGCTGTCCGCCCAGGCCGCGTCGTCGAAATCCCGGCGGCGTGCAGTGAGCGCCGAGATCCAACTCGGAAAGTCCACCGGCCCGGTCGCGAGATCGGCGAACGCCGAGTACTGGAGGTGGGTGTGCGCGTTGACCAGCCCGGGAAGCAGCACACCCGGCCAGCGTCGGGCCGGGGCGGCCGGGAAGCGCCTGGCGAGCATTTCCGCGTCCCCAACCGCGCAGATCCGGCCGTTGGCGACGGCGACGGCACCCTCGCGGATCGGCGACGCGGTGATCGGCAGGACGACCGACGCGCGGTGCAGTTCGACGTCGGCCGTCGCGCTCACGCGGGCGTTAGCGTGAGCGCCGCTCCCCGACCCCTCTGAACCGCGGTCGAGGAGAAGTGCGAAACCACCCGGTCGTCGGTTGGGTCATGCGCGGGATCGGCGTGAACCAGGAGGCGGCGGTAGCTGGTGTCCCGCTGAGCCGGAATGCGGCCCGCGGCGCGGATGAGCTGGATCAGCTCTAGCCGGTTGGACCGATGACGCGCGCCGGCAGAGGACACCACATTCTCCTCGAGCATGACCGAGCCCAGATCGTCGGCACCGTAATGAAGGGTGAGCTGACCCACGTCCTTGCCGACGGTGAGCCATGATCCCTGGAGGTGAGCGATGTTGTCGAAGAACAGTCGGGCAAGCGCAACCAGCCGGAGGTACTCCACGATCGACGCCTGGGTGCTGCCCTTGAGGTGGTTGTTCTCCGGCTGGTAGGTCCACGGAATGAACGACCGGAATCCGCCGGTGCGGTCCTGAACGTCACGGATCAGGCGCAGATGCTCGATCCGTTCGGCGTTTGTCTCACCGGTCCCCATCATGAAGGTGGCCGTCGACTCGACGCCGAGCCGATGCGCCGTCTCCATGACTTCGAGCCAGACCGTACCGGCCTCTTTGAGCGGGGCGATCGCCTGCCGCGGACGTTCGGTGAGGATCTCGGCTCCGGCGCCGGCGAAAGAGTCAAGCCCGGCATCGGTCAATCGGACGATGACGTCGCGGATCGGCAGCTGGCTCACCCGGGAGATGTGCACCACCTCCGATCCACCGAGGGAGTGCAGTACCAGCTGCGGATATCGGGACTTGATCGCCGCGAAGGTCTGCTCGTACCACTCGATTCCGAAGTCGGGGTGGTGGCCGCCCTGGAGCATGATCTGCGTGGCGCCGAGTTCGACGGCCTCGCCGCAGCGGCGCAGGATCTCCTCCAGGTCACGCACCCAGCCTTCGGAGTGCTTGGGCGCTCGGTAGAAGGCGCAGAACTTGCAAGCCGTGACGCAGACGTTGGTGTAGTTGATGTTGCGATCGATGATGTAGGTCGCGATCCCGTCCGGGTAGCGCTGGCGGCGAACAGCGTCCGCCGCCCGGCCGAGGGAGTGCAACGGGGCGTCTCGGTAGAGCGCGAGCGCCTCGTCCGGGGTGATCCGCCCACCGGCTGCAGCCCGGTCGAGGACCGCCGACGTCTCGCTCGACTGCCGCAAGGACACTCCTCGGCTCGGGGCGGATCCCGAGATCTCCCCGGAAACGGATGCCTTGAGCGTAACCAGTGCGCCCGGGCCGGCGACCGCCCCCCCGATCAGCTACCGGACCGCAGCCGGGCCAGCAGATCGAGTACGCCGACACTCTTGTCGATGTAATCGTCGGCCCCGAGCGCGAGCGCCTGTCGGCGCGCAGCAGGTTCGTCGCACCCGGTGAAGACGACTAGCCGGGCCTGTGGCAGCAGGGGCCGCAGCCGGCTGAGCGTGGTCATCCCGTCGAGCACCGGCATCGTGAGGTCGAGCAGCACGAGCTCCGGGTGTTCCCGGATCGCCAGGTCGAGCAGCTCGGCGCCGTCCGCGGCTGCGCCGACCAGTTCGAAACCGCCGTCGTCCTCGAGAAGCAGGCTCAGCAGCTCGCGCAGGCTTGACGAATCATCCGCGAGCGCCACCCGGATGCGACGCTGTGTGACAGCAATCCTACGCTGCGTAGTCGGCCCCACGGCCCGAGTGTGCCCCCGAACGGACGAACGGTCAGTAGCCCGGACAGACTATTCCGGCCCGGTCACGTGACGAACTCGGGCTCCACCCCGGCCGGGACGACGCCGCGGGCCGCGGCCCTCCGGGCGAACTCGGCGAGCCCCGCCAGTTGGCGCGGCCCCAAGGAGAAGTCGAGCGTCCGGAAGTACCTGGCGAGCGTGGCAGCGTCGAAGTCCTCCCAGCGCGCCGCTCCGGCGGCGACCTCATCAACCCGGTCGAGCGATAAATCGCGGGACCTGATGAATCCCTCGTGGACCTCCTTGACCAACCCGGGGTGCCCCGCGGCGAATTCGCGCCGGGCCGCCCACACCGCGAAGACCATGGGCAGGCCGGTCCAGTCCCGCCAGGCCCCGCCGAGATCGTGCACCGCCAACCCGAGCCGGGGGCCGTCCACGAAAGTCGCCCGCAACGCCACGTCGCCGATAAGAACTGCCGCCCGGGCCTCCTGCATCATCGGCCCGAGCTCCGGGGGGCAGCTGAAGTAGCGAGGGCGCACCGAGTGGCGCTCCTCCAAGAGCATCGCGGCGAGCAAGACGCTCGTCCGACTGGTCGAGCCGAGCGCGACCGGCTCACCACCCAACTCGGCGAGCGGCAGCTGACTCACCAGGTTGACCGAGAGCACAGGCCCATCGCTGCCGACCGCGAGATCCGGCAGGAGCAGCAGGTCGTCGGCGTGCCGCAGGTACTCGACGAGGCTGATCGGACCAATATCGAGTCGGCCGGCGACTAGGTCCTCACCGAGCCGTTCCGGGCTGTCCTTGGTGAGCTCGATGTCGAGCAACGCGCCGGAATGCACCAGTCCCCAGTAGATGGGCAGGCAGTTGAGGAACTGAATATGTCCCACGCGAGGTCGTCCAGTGATGCGCTCGCTCATCGGCGAAACCGCAGGCCGCTAAGGGGAAAGTGGGATGCAAGCCGTGTCATCGAATGACCGCTCAACTCCGTTGTTGACCGTGGTTCTGTGGTCCAAAGTGGTCCACGATCTTGGCTGTCCACAGCCTACGGCGAGTGGTCCGAGAAGGTCGCGGCGGGTGGCCACCGTTCGAGCCGTTGCCGGCTTGGAGAGGAGCGTGCCGTGAGTCGACCAAGCGGGATTCGCCGCCTGGTACGGGATCCGCCGCCGGGTACGGGCCACGGGGGCCGTCTACGAGGTTCGCTGCCGCGATCTGGGGTCTAATCGCAAGCCCAGGGCGGCATCGAGGAAGACTTCGAGCGTGAGACCGACGCCCGGCGCTGGTCCGACTAGACGCCTAGTCGCGCGGGCTGCTCGGGGGTCGGCGTGGGGCGGTGTACGCGGCGCGACGCGCGGCCGTAGTGCCTCACTCATGGGTGTCCGGATCGGGTCGTTTCCTCACTGAGACGTCCGGATGCGCGCGGGGGCTTCACCTCCTACTGACCCCGGGTGTTCTTCGTACTGACGAGGTCTACCAGACGCTGCTGGCAGGCGATGATGTCCCGCAGCTGGGGTGCGGCGGGCGAGGCGGGCGAGGTAAATGAGGCGGGCGAGGCGGCGCCCAGCCGGCCCCAACCGGCCCCAACCGGCCCCAACCGGCCCCAGCCGTCGGCGAGTGTGCAATTTCCGACCGAGGGCACGCTCACGGACGGGTACGGGGCGTCGGAAATTGCACACTCGGGGGTAAGCGGCGGCGCCTGGGCACACATCCGAGCCGACGCTCGGCCTTGACAACAGGCGGTTGAGGAACTGAATGTGCCCGACCCGGGGCCGCGCCGAGGAACTCACCTGGTCACCCTACGGAGCGGGTCGACGGTTGCCGGCCGGTGCCCCGGCGATCAGTCGTCGAGGGTTAGCACCAGCTGGGGTGGCGGCACCACGTGGTCGGCGGCGAGCGGGCGGACCGCCGTCCCGATCGCAAGGTACTCGATGGTGTGCGAGCCCCAGGTGTGGCTGAACTGGTTGAGGGCGACACCGACGATGCCTTCGGCCTCCAGCGCCTCGGCCTCCTTCTGCATCCGTTCCATGGCGAGCTCCCTGGCGTCGTACAGCGCCTGGGTGAACGTAGGGAGCTCGGCATTCTGCCCGACGTTCGACAGCGTCGAGGCGATTCCCCGATGGGCGACGTGGTAGACGCAGCTCCCCATCACCAGGCCGAGCGGGGCGTAGCCCGTCTGAAGCAGGGTCCAGAAGTCCTGTCCGGACAGGTCACTGGTGAACGGTTGACCCTTGTTGTTGCGCCAACCGGTCGACGTGGTCTTCTCGTGATCTGCCCGCACGGCCGTGCCGACCGCGATGAACTCGGCGATGTCGGAGCCCCACTCCTTGAACTCGACGTCGAGCCGGACTCCTACTACGCCGTCGGCGCCCAGCAGGTTGGCCTCCGCCTCCATCCGGCTGATCGCGAACTCCCGGGCCTGGTACATCGCCTGGCTGAGTACGTCGAGTTCCTGATTTTTGCTCCAGCGGCCGAGCTGAAGCCCGACGTGGTAGATGGAGCTACCGAAAACGAGGCCGAGCGGATGGAAGCCGGCCTCCTTCACGAGCAGGAATTCGTTGACGGACAGGTCGCTGGTGAAGATGGACCCGCGGTTGCCGGGTTTCAACTCGCCGAGCCGCTTCATCGCAGCTTCGGGGAGGCCGTCGGCTTGGGGCTCGGTGCTCACGTGTCTTCCTTCCGCAGATCAGACATTGATGACGGCTTCGGGCCGACGCCGGCGAACCCGGTCGGACAGCGGCAGGACAGCCAGCCGACGGCCATGGGTCCGTTGGCCGGATGCGTACTGGGCGAGCGCAGTCCCGAGCACGGTCGCCTCGCCGATGTGGTCGCGCCCACCCTGGTAGGCGCGACACTCCTGCTCGTGCATTTTGAGATCCATGGCGGCCACGACGGCCACCTGCCCGCCCACCCGGGCGAGATCAGACTCGACCGACACCCGGGCCGCGGCCCGGGTGTCGGTCACGAGCTGGGTGTAACCGGGAATCTCCGCATTCGCGACGTTGAACATGCTGCGGGTCATGACCGTGCGGTAGTCGTCATGACGGATTTCGACCGCGATACCCATGACGATGTCGACCGGGATCCAGCCGGCTTCGAAGATCTTGGCGAAGTCTTGACCGGATAGGTCGGAGAGAAACGGCCGGGGGGGCCGGTGCGGGCCGGGCGCGCGGATCGCCGTCCCGATCGCCTGGAACTCGAGTGCGTTCATGGCCCCGGGGAAGCGGCTCATCGACAGGCGCACGGCGACCACCCCATCGCCACCCAGCGCCGCGGCCTCGGCGCGAGCCCGCTCCATGGCCCGGTGTCGCACGTCGCGCAGGGCGTGCACCAGGTAGCCGAAGCCAGCCCAGGCCCCCCCCGCCCCGGACATCGTCTGCCAGCTCGTCTGGAGCGGGACGCCGCAGTAGCCCGGTCCGGCGAACCCGATCTGGTAGACACTCGAGCCCATCACCTGTCCGACCGGCTCGAAGCCCACAGATCGGACCGCTTCGAATTCCCCGATCGTCAGGTCGCTGGTGAAGGCCCGGGAACCGGCCAGGGCGGCTAGCCGCTGCTGGGCGCGCAGCGGAAGCCGGCCAGCCGCGATCAGCGCCGCGCTACGCTCGTCGTCGGACGGGGGCTCGGACGTGGTCACCATTCCTCCTCGGAGGTAAGCCCCAGGATGGCAGACTCGGCCGAGTGACGGAACCAGCCGACGTCGATGCGCTCGCGGCATCGATTCGCGCCGACTCGGCGGACCTGTCGGTTTTCCTCGAGGTGCTCGCCGCGAAGTTCGAGGATGCCCTGCCGAACCTCACCACGGTCGACCGTTCCGGCGGCCGCTTCGGCCGACGCAGCCGGGTGGAACGGGTGTCGGTCGGCATCGGCGACCGCAAGTTTCTCGTGGCCCGTGCGTCGACCGGAGTGACCTCGGAGATCGTGCACGAGGTGCGTGGGGTCCGGCTGTCCGGGGATCAGGTCGACTTCGACACCTGGTCGCGGGCCCTGGCGACCGAGTTGGCTCTTTACGCGACCGCGGAAAGCCGCGGCCGGGAGGCGCTGTCCCGGCTGCTCAGCTGATCGGGCGACCCGCCGGCCCGTCGCTGCGGTCGGCGAGGGCGTCGACCACCGCGTCCTCTCGGGCAGCTCGTGCGGCGAACTTGCTCCGCCGGGTGTCGACCGCCTGGCTCAGCGCCGCGGCAAGCTCGATCCGCAGCCGGCTCAGCACGAAATAGCTGAGCACTCCGGATACCAGCAGGGCGGCGACCGCGAGCAGGACGCCGCGGAGACCGGCCACGTAGCCAAGGCCCAGGGCGGCGACCAGCAACCCGAGGCGGGCCACGTTGTACCGGAACCAGACCCCGCGACGGGGCGCCGCGGGGGCGGTCACGCCGGCATCGGCTGCGGAGACTCGCGCAGCCGTGGATCGGGGCCGTCATAAGACCTGAGCACCTCGTAGCGGGTGTTGCGCTCTACCGGGCGGAACCCGGCTCCGCGGATGAGGTCGAGCAGGTCCTCTCGGGTCATGACGTCCGGCGTGCCGAAGCCGTCCGCGTCATGGGTGATCTTGTATTCGACGACCGAGCCGTCCAGGTCGTCCGCGCCGAACGACAGCGAGAGCGCCGCGGTCGCGAGGCCGTGCATGACCCAGAAGTTCTTCACGTGCGGGACGTTGTCGAACAGCAGACGCGACACGGCGAAGGTCTTCAGCGCGTCGACACCGGTGGCCATCGGAAGATGCGACAGCGCATTGTTGTCGTTGTGGAACCGGAGCGGGATGAACACCGCGAAGCCACCGGTTTCGTCCTGCAGCTCGCGCAGCCGCAGGACGTGGTCCACCCGGTGCCGCGGCTCTTCGATGTGCCCGTAGAGCATCGTGGCGGGGGTACGCAACCCCTTGCCGTGAGCCAGCCGGTGGATCCGGGACCAGTCCGGCCAGTGCGTGTCGTGGTCGACGATCTTGCGCCGCACCTCCCAGTCGAAGATCTCGGCGCCGCCACCGGTCAGGGAGTCGAGACCGGCGTCGATCAGCTCGTCGAGCACCTCGTCGGCAGGCAACCCGCTGATCTTTTCGAAGTAATGAATCTCGGTTGCCGTGAAGCACTTGAGTGCCACCCCGGGCAGGGCGGCCCGTAGCTCTCGTAGTACCCGCGGGTAGTACTTCCAAGGCAACGTTGGATGGAGCCCGTTGACGATGTGCAGCTCGGTGATCCCCGCGGACTGCATGGCGGTCGCGAGCCGAACCGCCTCCTCGACCCGCATCGTGTAGGCGTCGCTCTGGCCGGGCTTGCGCTGAAACGAACAGTAGGCGCAGGAGGCCGTGCACACGTTGGTGAGATTCAGGTGCCGGTTCACGTTGAAGTAGACCGCGTCGCCGTGGCGGCGGGTCCGCACCTCGTGCGCCAACTCACCGAGCCACGCCAGGTCGTCGCTGGCGTACAGCGCCACCCCGTCCTCGTAACTCAGGCGGTCGCCGGCGTGCACCTTTGCCTCGAGCTCACGCCGCCACCCGGCGTCCACCACCACGGGGTCTCCCTCTGTATCCGGGAGACCAGCCTACGTCGTCAGTGCCCGGCACTCCCGCGCCACCGCCGGACCACCAGGGCGCAACCCACGAGGACCATCGCGGCGATCGGGATACCGACGGCCAGGCCGGTGTCGGGAAGTGCCCGCCCCGGGCTAGTGGGCGCTTTCGGAGCCACGGCCGGGGCCTGCTGAACGGTCGCGGGGACGGCCGCCTGGAAGACCGCCGACTCCGCGATCTGCCCGATGGTCAGCGTCCCGGTCGGGCTGGCCACCGAGACGATGCGCGGAGCACTGAGGCGGGCTCGGCTGGGTACCGCACGCAGAGCCGCCGGGACGGTGATGGACGGGAGGGTGACGAGCAGTCCGGCAGCCCAGGCGTAGGCCTTGGTCTCACCGCCACTACGGGCAGTGGCGTGGGCGACTTGCCCCAGGGAGATAGCGGGCGGCACGAACCGCACCCCGGTGATCGAATCGAGGGTCGTGGTCAGGTTGGTGACCACGGCGGCGAACTGCGACAGGGAGGACGCCAGGCCCAGCACATCGACCGAGCCGATCGTGGCGGTGGCCCCGGCAGTCGGCGATGAACTGGCCAGCGCGCTCACCGCTACGCGAACCCCGTTGACCACGGCCAACGGATTGGCATGCAGCGCCGTGCCGACGTCAGTTAGCAGGTTGCTGATGGCGCTGACGAGGCTCGCGGCCTCGACCATCGTCGTGTTCGCGGCCGCGAGGCCGCTGTGCAGGGCGAGAAGAGCGGTCTGGCCGACACTTCCCAGGCTGTTCCAGTAGGCGAGTGTGTCGTCGCCCACGGCGACAAGTGGCGAAAGGGCGGATAGGAACGCCGCCTCCGCCGTATTGGACAGCGTCTGCGCGGACGCGAGGCTCTGTGCCCCGACCCCGAGCGCGGCCTGACCGGAGGCGACCGCCGCGTTGTCCGCGGTGATCGCGGCAGCCGTCGTGGCGGACACGGTCGAGCCGAGCACTGCGACGAGCCCGGCGATCTGACTGGTCGTGAGCTGTCCGAGGTTGAGCCCGAAGGCGTCCAGCAGAGAGCCGATCGACGGCAGCCCGAACTTGCCGACCGTCAAGGTCTTCGCGGCCAGCGCCTGGCTGCGGGTCACGGTCGAGGTGGCAACGAGGTTCGCGGTTCCGACCGTGAGCGGAATGCCCAGCAGATTGACGCGTCCGAGACCGGACATGGTCGCCGACGCCAGCGGGTAACCGCCAGCGGTGCTTGCCACGACATTCACGGTCGGGCCGGTGATGCCCCCAATCGGCAGGCTCGCCGACTGACCACCCACGGTCTGGGGCGAGTCCGCGGGCGTGACCCGTACCTCGCCCACCTTGCCGGTAACGCTCGAGTCGATGGGCACTACATCTAGCGTCGAGCTGAGCGTGCCGAAGGTCGAGCTGGCCAACCTGAGCTCGCCAGCGGCCACCGAGGTCGTGCCGGACGTCAGCTGGAACAGCGTGAACTCCGACACCGCCGAGCCGGCGGCCGGTACCGCCGTCGTCGCGGCGAGGGCCGGGACGACGAGGGCCGGGACCAGCGCGACCGCCAAAACAGCCGAGGCGGTGCGCAGAACGGGCCGGATGGCGGCCATGGCTAACCCCCCTAGTTTCTTGCTGTG
Source organism: Mycobacteriales bacterium (assembly GCA_035533475.1). Lineage (NCBI taxonomy): Bacteria > Bacillati > Actinomycetota > Actinomycetes > Mycobacteriales > Mycobacteriales bacterium. The sequence goes on from DATLTS010000041.1 coordinate 45,822, forward strand.
TGCAGCCTGCCCGGCCGCCTGGTCCGGGGACAATGGCCCATCGGGACCATATGTCGGGCGATTCCGGATCTTGCGGGTCCTCGCCATTTCGCTGCGGACAACGGCCCGGATAGATCACAATCCGGGAAAGCGGTTCACCGGGTGCGGTGTCCTGCTACCTGACGGCAGAGAGAACTGGGGGAAACATGGAGACCCGTGAGCGGCTCCTGACGCCGGGAGAGGTCGCCAGCCTGTTCCGCGTCGACCCGAAGACGGTGACCCGATGGGCCGCCGCCGGGCGGATCAGCAGCATCCGCACCCCGGGCGGCCACCGTCGCTTCCCCGAGTCCGAAGTCCGCGCCCTGCTTCGCGGCGAGGAGCCGGCGCGAGCGGACGGCACCGCCGCGGTCCCGCCGGCTCGGAGCCCCCGGGAGAACGACACCGCTCCCGCGTAGGTTCCCGCTAAGACCCGCGCAACCGGCCCGTCCAGCGGGCGAACAGCGTGTGGTCGATACCGATCGCGTCGAGGATCTTGCCGGCTACGAAATCGATGAGCTGCTGGACCTCCCGCGAGTCGGCGTAGAACGCGGGTGACGCCGGCGCGACCACGGCACCGGCTTCGGCCAGGGTCAGCAGGTGGGACAGCGTGGCGCGGGCCAAAGGCATCTCGCGGGGAACGACGACGAGGCGCCTGCCCTCCTTGAGGGTGACTCCGGCAGCCCGCTGCAACAGATCCTTGGAGAGCCCCAGCGCGATCCCCGCGACCGCGTCCGTACTCGCCGGGACGACGATCATTCCGGCAGCCGGGTACGACCCGCTGGACGGACCGGCGGCCAGGTCCGCTGGACTCCAATGCGCGAGCCCGTCCACGTCACGGCCCAGCCAGCGTTCGGCGCGCTCCGCCCAGTTTGCGTCGTTCCAGCTCACCCCGGTCTCGTCGAGCAGGGTGAGCCTGGCGGCCCGGGAGATCACGAGGTCGACCGGCGCCCCGGCGTCGAGCAGGCCACGGATGACCGCCGCCGCGTACCCGGTGCCGCTGGCCCCGGACACGCCGACCACCCACGGGCTGCGGGTAAGGCTCACCAGTGCAACCCGCCCGAGGCCAGATCGGCCACCGCGAAGCCGAAAAGCAGGAAGCTGACGAGGCCGTTCGCGGTGAAGAAGGCCCGGTTGACCCGGGAAAGGTCTCCCGGCCGGACGACGGCGTGCTCGTAGCCGAAGATGACCGCGGTCACCGCGAGGCCCGCGTCCCACCATCCGCCTAGGCCGCTGAGCGCGCCGAACCAGACGAACAGCGCAAAGGTCACCAGATGCGTGACCGCCGACGCGACCAGCGCGGTCCGCACCCCGAATCGGGCGGGGACCGAGCGCACCCCGATGACCCGGTCGATCTCGGCGTCCTGGCAGGCGTAGATGAGATCGAAGCCCCCGATCCACAACCCCACGGCCAGTCCGAGCACAACCGCCGGCCCGGACCAGCGGCCGGTGACCGCGACCCAGGCCCCGATCGGCGCGACCGCTTGGGCGAGGGCGAGTACCGCGTGCGGTGCCCAGGTGACCCGCTTCGCGTATGGGTAGGCGACCAGCGGGACGACGGCGAGGGGAGCCAGCTCGAGGCAGAGCGTGGACAGGGCGGCCGCCGCGGCGAAGAACACGGCGAGGGCCAGGAGCGCTCCGGCCAGCGCGGTCGGCACAGTGACCTCGCCGGTCACCAGCTCGCGCTGCGCGGTCCGCGGGTTGCGGGCGTCGATCGAGCGGTCGATGACCCGGTTGGCCGCCATTGCGAACGTCCGCGCTGCCACCATCGCGACGGTGATCAGCAGCAACTCCCCGACCCGGAGCCGGCCCCCGTTGCGTGCCATCGCGGTGAGGGCGGCGAGGTAGGCGAACGGAAGGGCGAAGACCGAATGCTCGATGACGACGAGTCGGAGGAACGCACCGACTGGGCGGCGCCTGGCCGGGGGGGCGTTCCCTGCCAGCATCGTCGGGGAGCTCACAGCCCGTACTCCGGCCAGCGCCGGTCGACCAACTCCACGATCTCGGGATCCATCCGGATCGGCTCCGGCCAGCCTCGGTGATAGCCCTCGGCCGGCAGCTTGCGCGTGGCGTCGATTCCGATCTTGCCACCCCAGAACTGCTGATAGGCCGCGTGGTCGAGGTGGTCGACCGGCCCGACCGTGGTCAGCAGATCGTGGGCGTAGTCCACGTTCCCGAAGGCCCGCCAGGCAACCTCGGAATAGTCGTGCACGTCGCAGTCGGCGTCGACGACTACAACGAGCTTGGACAGCGAGAGCAAGCCGGCGCCCCACACGGCGTTCATGACTTTTTGTGCCTGCTTGGGGAAGCGCTTTTCGATGGACACGATGACGCAGTTGTGGAACACGCCCTCCACCGGCAGGTCCATGTCGACGATCTCGGGAATGGTCAATCGCACGAGGGGGAGGAACAGCCGTTCGGTCGCCTTGCCGATCGGGCCGTCCTCCTGGGGCGGGCGGCCCACCACGATGCTCTGGAAGACCGGGTCCGGCTGGCTGGTCATGCACTCGACGCGCAGCGCGGGGAAAGGCTCGACCGGCGTGTAGAACCCGGTGTGGTCCCCGAAGGGCCCCTCGGGACGTCGGGCGCCCGGCTCCAGCCAGCCCTCGAGAACGAGCTGCGCGTGAGCCGGCACCTGCAATGGCACGGTGAGGCAGTCGACCAGCTCGACCCGCGAGCCCTGAAGGAAGCCGGCGAAAAGGTACTCGTCGATCTCCGGCGGCAGCGGGGCGCTCGCCGCGTAGGTGACGGCCGGGGGGCAGCCGAAGGCGATTGCGACCGGCAGCCGCTCCCCGCGCCGCTCGGCGACCGCGTGGTGGGCCGTGGAGTCCTTGTGGATCTGCCAGTGCATGCCGATGGTCCGCGGATCATGGCGCTGCAGTCGGTAGAGGCCGAGGTTGCGCGCACCGGTCTCCGGATGCCGGGTGTGGGTGAGCCCGAGGTTGAGAAAGACGCCACCGTCGTCGGGCCAGGACTGCAGGCCGGGCAACGACGTGAGATCCACGTCTTCGCCCCGGCGGACCAGTTCCTGGCACGGTGCGGTCTTCACCCGCCGGGGAGGTGCCGCGCGTAACCCGGAGAGCCGGGACACCGCCGCCCGCAGCCCACCGATCCCGTGCGGCAGCTCGGGGCGCAGCAGCTCGGCGATCCGGCCGCCGAGCTCGTCCAGGGACGCCGCCCCGAGCGCGGACGCCATGCGACGCTCGGTCCCGAAGACGTTTATCGCCAGCGGCATGTCACTTCCGGCGACCCGCTCGAACAGCAGGGCCGGCCCGCCCGCCCGGATGACCCGCGTGACGATCTCGGTGATCTCGAGCCGCGGGTCGACCCGTGTGCGGACCCGGTGCAGATCGCCGGCTCGGTCCAGATGCCCGAGGAAGTCCCGTAAGTCGTCGAAAGCCATGCCGAGTCCGGACGGCGGTCAGACGCCGGCGTAGGAGTGCAGCCCGTTGATGAATATGTTGATCACGTAATAGTTGATCATCAGCGCCGCGAAGCCGAGCAGCGCGATGGCGGGTGCGGCCCCGCGGAAGGCTCGGGTGGAACGGGCGTGCAGATAGGCCGCGTAGATGACCCAGGTGATGAACGACCAGGTCTCCTTCGGGTCCCAACCCCAGTACCGGCCCCAGGCCGATTCGGCCCAGATGGCACCGGCGATGATGGCGAAGGTCCATACCGGGAAGGCGAAGGCGAGCACCCGGTACTCCGCCCGGTCAAGAGCGGCCGCGGTCGGGAGCCGGTGCGCGATCGGGAATCGGGGTTCCGGTGCGCCGGCCGCACTCCGGCGGTCATACCGGCGGCGGATGAGGTGCAGGCAACTGACCACCCCGCCGACGAACAACGTCCCGGTGGCGGTCATCGCGGCGACCACGTGAATCTTCAGCCAGTAGGAGTGCAAGGCCGGCACGAGCGGACCGGCTTTGACGTAGAGCACAGTGCCGGCCAGGCCGAGATAGAGCGCGACCGGCAGCATGACGAACACACCGAGGTCCCTGGTCCGAGGCTGCCGCCACTGCAGGACGAGGAACCCGACGACGGCGATCAAGCCGACCATGGAGCTGAACTCGTACATGTTGCCCCAGGGCACCCGCCCGTTGCCGAACCCGTCGGCGATCCCCCGGGTGACGACTTCGCCGACGTGCAGGGCGACACCGAGCAGCGACAGGGCGATGGCGATCCGGCCGAAGCGCGCACCGCGCGCCCGTCCCGGTTCGCCGGGCGACGCCTGGGCCGGGTGGGCTGTCGGCTCCGGACCAGCCGTATCCGCGGGCATCCCGCCGGCACCGACCAGTACCGGTTGGCGTTGTGAGACCGGCGCGGCGGAGCCAGCCATCGGCACCCGGCGGCCGAAGGCGAACGAGGCCGCGAACGCGAACATCGCGCAGACGTACACGGTGAGCGCCGAGGCGAACAGGTCGTCGGAGATGGCTGCGACGTGCGGGTCGGGCACGATCACTCCTCATCCAGGTCCGGCCGGCCCGCGCTGCCGCGGCCCGGATCCAGGAGCCCGACGAGCTCCGCGAACTCGTCGGCGAAGTCGTCGTGGTCGGTCCGGGCGAGCCCGGCGACGTCGACCACGGTACGCCCGTCCGGCGACCCGGCCCCGGCGGGGGAGGCCCTGAGCCAGACCCGCCGGCGGCGTACCCGCAGCGACAGCACAAGGCCGGCAACCATCGTCAAGGCCGCGATCAGGGCCAGGGTCCGCCCTGGATCGTGGGTGACCTGGAAGGCGCCGAACTGCTCGACGTCGACGAACTCGATCCGGCCACCACCGGGCAGCCGCATGGACTGGCCCGGAACCAGAACTCCGATCCCGATCTTCTTCAGGTGCGTGGTGTCGAGCTCGAAAACGTTCTGCGGAGCGCCGCCAGTCAGGCCGAGGTCTCCTCGATAGGCCGTCAAGGCGACCACCGGGTGGCGAGCGGCCGGATACAGCGAGAGCGGCAGCCCGCTCGCTGACAGCCCGGCGGTCGGAAAGAAGAAGCCGGTGAACCCGAGCTGAGGCACGGCGTCCGGGACCTTGATGACACCGGTCGACGCGAAGTTGGTCACCTCGATCGGAGGAAAGATCGTCGCCTGGTCGTAGACCAGATTGCCGTGCGCGTCCCAAACCTCGAACCGGGGGGCGTACCCGTGCCCGAGCAGGTAGACCTTCGTTCCGCCGATGTCGAGCGGATGGTTGACCCGGATGTCGTAGCTGCGGGCGGCCTCGCCCGGGGCCGCCGTGTACCGGACCGGGGCATCGAAGCTGACCGCCTCGCCGGAGGCGGTGTAGATCGCCCGAAAGCCGGTCAGGGTCAGTGCGAACGGCGCCAGCTCACGGTCGCTGAAGACGCGCCCCGGATGGAAGGTGTCGTACCCGATCAGCGTGTTGGAGAAGCCGCCGCCCTGGACGATGTTCACGGTGCCCTTGTACCCGAACACCCCGCCGAGCCCGATCCCGGCGAGCAGCCCGAGCAAGGCAAGGTGGAAGAGCAGGTTGCCGGTCTCCCGCAGGTAGCCCTTCTCCGCCCCCAGGCTCACCACCCCGTCCGGCTCGGCCCGCACGTCCACCCGGAAGCGGCGTTTCCGAAGCAGGCGCCGGGCGGCGTCCACCGCGGCCGTCGGATCGCCGGGGACGGTCCAACTGGCGTGGCTGCGCAGCCGGGAAAGCCGGCGCGGGGCGGCCGGTGGGCGAGCGGCCAGGGCCCGAGCGTGCAGTCGGATGCGCGGGACAAGACATCCGATCAGCGACACGAACAGCAGGAGGTAGATCGCGGCGAACCACCAGGCGCCGAACACGTCGAACAGCGACAGGCGGTCGAGCAACGGCGCGAGATGCGGATGCGCCGCGAAGAACCGGGCAACCTTGTCCGCGTTGAGCCCGCGCTGCGGCAGCAATGAGCCGGGCACGGCGGCTAGGGCGAGCAGGAACAGCAGAAGGATCGCCGTCCGCATCGACGTGAGCTGCCGCCACCACAGCCGAACGGTGCTGCGCGGGCTGCGGCCGCGCGCCGAGGGCGGCGGCTCGGGGGCCGTGGACAGCGCCGATCCCGCGCCGTCGTCCACAGCCGCCGGATCGGTCCGCACCTCGGTCATCAGATCGACGTGGTGAAGCCGGGGTAGAGGCGCAGCATCCACCGCGACACGTCAGCCCAGGCCCCGGTCACCAGCAGCACACCGAGGACCACGAGCAGGCCACCGCCTACCCGCACCACCCAGCCGGCATGCCGCCGGACGAAACGGAAGGCGCGCAGCGCGCGGCGGAAAGCGAGGCCGGCCACGATGAACGGGAGACCCAGCCCGAGGCAGTAGACGAACGCGAGCAGTGCCCCGCGGGTGCCGGTGGCGCCGTTGTAAGCGAGGGTGAGCACGGCGCCGAGAGTAGGCCCGGTGCAGGGGGTCCAGCCGAGTCCGAAGATGACCCCCAAGACCGGCGCCCCGGCCAGGCCGACGGCGGGAAGACGGTGAATCCGGGCCTCGCGCTGGAGCCCCGGGACCACGCCGAGAAAGGCGAGCCCGAGAACGATCGTCATGACCCCGAGGCCCCGATCCACGCCGATCTCGTGGACGAGCAGCTGCTTGCCCAGGTGACCGAAGAGTGCTCCCAGGCTGACGAACAGGACCGAGAAACCGACGACGAACAGGACCGAGCCGGCGAGCACCCGCCCGTACCTCCGGATCCATGGCCGGGGGGCCGGGTCCGCACCGTCGACCTCGAGCTCGGCCCCCGACAGTCCGGTGACGTAGGACAGGTAGCCCGGCACGAGCGGCAGCACGCATGGCGAGGCGAACGACACCAACCCGGCCAGCGCCGCGATCGGGATCGCCAGCAGGAACGACCCGTTGGCGGTGGCGGCGACCCCGCCCGCGTCCCCGGCGAGGAGGATCACGACGGTTCCGCAGCGACCTGGCGGACCACCGCGAGCAGCCCGGTGAATTCGACCGCGCCGAGGATCCGGACCGCCTCCCGGCCGCGCCGGTCGATGACGACCGTGCTCGGGATGGTGTCGGGCGGAAGGTCCGGGAAGCTCAGGGCGGTCTGCTCCGAGGGATCTTCGATGCTCGGGTAGGTGATCCCGTGTCTCCGGTCGAACGCGGACGCCTCCACGGCGGTGTCCCGGACGTCGATCCCGAGTACATGCACACCGAGCGGCGCGGTCTGGTCGGCGACGGCTTCAACCGCGTCGGCCTCGGCGATGCACGGCGCGCACCACGATCCCCAGAAGTTCACGACGATGACGCTGCCCGACCAGGCTGAGCTCGAGAAAGGTTGCCCGTCGATCAACGTGCCGGTCAGATCGGGCACCGCCGGGCGGTCAGCAGCGGCGAGCACCGTCTCGCCTTGGCCGAGGTCTATGTAGTCCTTCGGATTGCCGGTCGTCGGATCCACCGCGTTCGATCCGCTGCACCCCACGAGCACCGCCGTCGACAGGATGAGCGGAAGGAGCAGGCGGTTTCTAGGCACCGGGCATCCACGCGCTCCCGGCTGCGGAGCCGGCCGGCTCGGTGTAGCTCACCGCCGCGATCCGGTCGCCGTCGTAGTGCAGGGCGGTGATGCTGGCCAGCCCGCATTGCCGGCGGTCCGGACGATGCCAGAGCCTGCGCCGCTCGACCGACCGGCGGGCGACCCAGATCGGCAACTGGTGGCTCACCAGCACCGCGTGGCGACCGGACGCCGCCCGGCGGGCGTCGTCACAGGACGCCAGCACCCGCGCGGCCACCTGACGGTACGGCTCGCCCCAGGACGGGGTGAACGGGTCGCGGAGGCTCCACCAGGTGGACGGCTGGCGCAGGGCGCCGTCCCCGACGCCGAAGCGGAGCCCCTCGAACCGGTTCCAGCTCTCGATTAGCCGGTCGTCGACGACGATCTCGAGGCCGAACTGCTCGGCCACCGGCTCGGCGGTCTCGCGGGCCCGCTCCATCGGCGAGGCGACGACCACGGCGACATCGAGGTCGCGCAGCGCGGCGGCGGCCAGTTTGGCCATCGCGACGCCCCCCGCCGAGAGCCGAAACCCGGGCAGTCGACCGTAGAGGACCCCGTCGGGGTTCGCCACCTCGCCGTGGCGGAGCAGGTGCACGGTCGTCCGGCTCGGCGGGCTGCTCATGGGTCGACGTCCGCGGCCGCCCGGGCCGCCGGGCCCAGAGCGGATTCGATCGCCTCCAGGGCCGCGTCGTCATGAGCGGAGCTCAGGAACCACGCCTCGTAGCCGGACGGGGGAAGGTAGACGCCGCCCTCGAGCATCGCGTGGAAGAACGCCGCGTAGCGGGGCGCCGAGGTCCGCCTGGCCGAGACGAAGTCGCTCACCGGCTCGGCCGTGAAGAACACCGAGAACAGGCTGCCGGCCCGGTTGATCTGGTGTGCCACCCCGGCCTCGGTCAGCGCCGCTTCCACCCAGCCGGCAACCAGGCGCGCACCCGCGTCGACCCGGTCGTACACGTCGGGGGTGCAGGCGCGCAGCGTGGCCAGCCCGGCGGTGACCGCGACCGGGTTCCCGGAAAGCGTCCCCGCCTGGTAGACCGGGCCCCCGGGCGCCAGGCGGCTCATCAGCTCGGCCGACCCGCCGAATGCGGCCGCCGGCAGACCGCCGCCCATGACCTTGCCGAACGTCATGACATCGGGCGTGACCCGCTCGAGCCCCCACCAGCCGCTTGGCGACACCCGGAAGCCGGTCAGCACCTCGTCGAGGACGAGCAGGGCACCGCTGTCGGTAGCGAGCCGGCGCAGCAGGGCGTTGAAGCCGGGCCGCGGCGGAACCACCCCCATGTTGGCCGGCGCGGCCTCCGCGATGACTGCGGCGATCTCCGGCCCGCGCTGCGCGAAGAGGGACTCGACGGCAGCGGCGTCGTTATAGGGAAGAACGACGGTGTCGGCCGCCGACGCACCGGTTACCCCAGGCGTGTCCGGCAGGGCGAATGTGGCGGCTCCGGAGCCGGCGGCCACCAGCAACGCGTCGACGTGCCCGTGGTAGCAGCCGGCGAACTTGACGATGAGGCGGCGCCCGGTGGCGGCCCGGGCAAGCCGCAGCGCGCTCATCGTCGCCTCCGTGCCGGAGTTGACCAAACGCACCTGCTCGACGGCCGGCACCCGGCGGACGATCAGCTCGGCGAGCTCGATCTCGGTGCTGGTCACCGCTCCGAAGCTGGTGCCCCGACCAACCGCCGCCCGCACCGCCGCGACAACCTCGGGGTGGGCATGGCCGAGGAGCAGTGGCCCCCAGGAGCAGACCAGGTCGACGTAGCTGCGGCCGTCGACATCGGTGAGGTAGGGCCCCGAACCCGACGCCATGACGACTGGAATCCCACCCACCGCCCCGAATGCGCGGACCGGTGAGTTCACCCCCCCGGGGGTGACCGACAGCGCCCGGTCGAACCAGTGCCGGGAACCCTCCCCCGGGAAGGCGGTGGCTTCCGCCGTCACGACCGGCCCAACCGGGCGGCCAACTCCGCCGCCCAGTAGGTCAGCACGACATCCGCGCCGGCCCGGCGGATGGCGGTGACCAGCTCGAGGATGGTGCGATCGCGGTCGAGCCACCCGTTGTGGGCCGCCGCCTCGAGCATGGCGTACTCGCCGGAGACCTGGAACGCCGCGACCGGTACGTCCACCTCGTCGGCGACCCGTCGGATCACGTCGAGATAGGCCAGGGCCGGTTTCACCATGACCGCGTCGGCGCCCTCGTCGATGTCGAGGCGGACTTCGCGCAGGGCTTCTCGCGCGTTGCCGGGATCCTGCTGGTAGCCCGCTCGGTCGCCGAGTTGGGGGGCGCATTCCGCCGCGTCGCGAAATGGTCCGTACAGCGCGGACGCGAATTTGGCCGCATAGGCGAGGATCGCGACATCGACGTGTCCGGCGTCGTCGAGCGCGGCGCGGATGGCCCCGACCTGGCCGTCCATCATCCCGCTGGGTGCAACGACCTGGGCGCCGGCCGCGGCTTGGGCGACGGCGATCGAGGCGTACCGGTCCAACGTGGCGTCGTTGTCGACCTGGCCCCCTGGGGTGAGCAGTCCGCAATGCCCGTGATCGGTGTACTCGTCGAGACACAGATCGGCCATCAGGACGGTGGCGTCGCCAAGCTCGGCAGCCAGATCGGCAAGGGCCAGCGCCACGATGCCTTTCGGGTCATCCGCCGCGCTCCCCCGGGCATCTTTCGAAACCGGGATGCCGAACACGATCAGTCCGCCGACACCGGCGTCGACCGCATCGTGGGCGGCTTTGCGCAACGAGTCCCGCGTGTGCTGGACGACCCCGGGCATCGATCGGACCGGAGCCGGTTCGGTGATCCCCTCCTTGACGAACAGCGGCAACACGAGGTCACCGGGATGAACCACGGTCTCCCGGGTAAGCCGCCGCAACGCCGGCGTCCGCCGCCAGCGCCGCGGCCGCTGGGCGGGGAAACCGCTCACTTCGCCTTCTTCACCGGCCGCGCGGCTGGTCGGCTGCGGTTGGCCTTACCCGGCGGCTCGTGCTCGTTGGCCAACCGGCGCGCCGACCCGAACTCGGCGAGACCGTCGGCCAGGACGAGTGCCGACGCCGACCCGGCCATGACGTCCACCCGCAGGCCGAGTTCCTCTGCGGTCTTCGCGGTCTGCGGGCCGATCACGGCGATCACCGTGGACGCGTGTGGCTTTCCGGCGATGCCGACCAGGTTGCGCACCGTGGAGGAGGAGGTGAAAAGGACCGCGTCGAATCCGCCGGTCTTGATGGCTTCCCTGGTCTCGGCCGGCGGCGGGGCCGCGCGCACCGTGCGGTAGGCCGTGACGTCGTCGATCTGCCAGCCGCGCTCGAGCAGACCGGCAGCCAGGGTCTCGGTCGCGATGTCGGCTCGAGGGAGGAACACCCGGTCTAGGGGGTCCAACCCCGGCTCGTAGTCCGGCCAGTCCGCGAGCAACCCTTCGCTCGACTGCTGGGCGGCGGGAACCAGGTCCGGGCGGATTCCCCAGGCCTGCACCGCCGCGGCGGTGATCTCCCCGACGACGGCGACCCGCACCCCGGCGAATGCCCGGGCATCCAGGCCGAGCTCTTCGACCTTCTCGCGCACCGCCCGGACCGCATTCGTCGAGGTGAAGGCGATCCACTGATAGCGACCGGACACCAGGCCGTTGATCGCTCGGTCCATCGCCTGCGGGGTGCGCGGCGGTTCGACCGCGATGGTCGGGACCTCCACCGGCACGGCGCCGTAGGACCGCAGCCGCTCCGAGAGCCCGACGGCCTGCTCCTTGGTTCGAGGCACGAGCACCTTCCAACCGAACAGCGGCCTCGTTTCGAACCAGCTGTAGCGCTCGCGGACGGCGACGGCGTCACCGACGACGAGCACCGCGCGCCGCTCGGTCAACGCCGCGAGCCGGCCAGCCGCCGCCTCGAGGTCCACGTCGACGGTGCGTTGCACTGTGGTCGTGCCAGCCACCGTGACCGCGGCCGGCGCACCCGAGCGGCCCCGGGCGGCGAGAGCCACGGCAAGGTCGGCCAGCGCGCCCGGCGAACCGCTGGCCACGACCGTCGTGGTCGGGTCGACGAGAGCCTCCCAGTCGACCGACGCAGCATCGGCATCAACGAGCGCCACCACTCCCGACCGACGACCGGCAGGAAGCACGCCCATGTAGGCGGCGACACCCAGGTGGTCGGAGACGCCGGGCACGATCTCGAGGACGATCTTGGCCTTGGCACAGGCGTCGATCTCCCGGACCGCCGCGTAGCCGAGCCCGGGGTCGCCGTCCACCAGGCGAACCACCCGCCGGCCCTCCCGGGCCGCGGCGGCGAGCAGCTTCGCTACGACGGCCGGCGGATCGGCCGGGTCGATCGCGCGCAGCTCGACGCCCACCCGGCAGTGGTGACCGTGCGCCTCCAGCAGGGCCGGATCACCGACCAACACGTCGGTGCCGGCGAGCAGCTCGGCACCTCGCAGGGTGAGCAGGCGCTCGTCGCCGGGTCCGGCGCCCACGAAGGCCACGCTGCCCGGCTGCTTCCGCTTCGTTCGGGTCGTGCTCACTCAGGACTCCATCAGATCGGCCGCACCCGCGGCGAGGAAAGCCGCGGCCAGGCGTTGTCCGGCTCGGTCGGGATCGTCGACCGGGCCGGTAGTGGACAGGCGAAGCACCCGCGTGCCGTCATGGCTGACGACGACCGCGGACAACTGGATACCCCGGGGCCCGGTGACCGAATCGGCACCGACGACCGTGGCGAGGGCGCCGACCGGGGCACTGCACCCGGCGCCAAGAGCGGCCAGCAGGGCGCGCTCGGCCCGGACCGCGACGTGGCTCGCCGGGTGATCGATCTCGCGGAGCAGCAGTCGAGTCCCCTCGTCGTCGGCCCGGCATTCGACTGCCAGCGCCCCCTGCCCGGGGGCCGGCATCATCCGTTCCGGCTCGAAGATCTCGCCCGCCGCTTCAGACCGGCCGAGCCGGAGCAATCCGGCCCGAGCGAGCAACACTGCGTCGAGATCACCGGGGGCGACCCGACGCAACCGGGTATCGACATTGCCACGCAGCGGCACAATGTCGAGCTGCGGACGGAGCGCCCGCAGCTGGGCCGCCCGACGTGGCGAGCCCGTGCCGATCCGGGCCCGATCGGGCAGCTCCGCGAGCGTTCGCCCGGCGGCGACCAGCACGTCGCGGGGATCCTCCCGGGCCGGGACGGCGGCGATGACGAGTCCCGGATGATCGATCGCGGGCAGGTCTTTCGCCGAGTGCACGACGACGTCGACCTCTCCGGCCAGCAGCCGGTCGCGGAGCGCGGCGACGAAGACGCCGGTGCCGCCGATGTCGGTAAGGCGCGCTGCCGACCGGTCCCCGTCGGTCAGGCTCGGCCGCAGCTCCACCGGACGCCCGGTAGCCGCCGTGAGCGCGCTCCCGACGGATCCGGCTTGCGCTCGGGCCAGGGTGGAACGGCGGGTGCCGACCCGAAGGCTCGTGGTCGCGGTTCCGGTCATCGGCTCTCCGGCGACCCGGGCAGCGTCACGTCGGCGAGGATCACCGCGGCCGGTCCCGCCGGATCAAGTCCGAACAGCTCCCGCAGCGCCTCGGCATAGGCGTCACCACCGGGGGCCTCTGCCAGTTCCTTGACTCGGACGGTGGGGGCGTGCAACAGCTTGTCCACCACCCGACGCACCGTCGCTGCCACCTCGCGGCGGGCGCGGTCGTCGAGGTCCGGCAGCCGGGCGGCCAAGCGCAGGAGCTCGGTGTCCACGACGTCCGCGGCCTTCGACCGGAGCGCCGCGACGGTCGGGGCCACCCGGGCCGACCGGCGGGCCGCCAGGTAAGCGGCAACCTCGTCGACGACGATGCGCCGGGCAGCGTCGACGTCGGCCGCGACGGTGCCGGCCCCCCTCGCCTCCAGCGTGACGCGCAGCGTTTCCAGGTCGGCCACGGTGACCCCGGGCAGATCGCGGACCGCGGGATCCACGTCGCGGGGCAGAGCCAGGTCCAGGAAGAACCTCGATCGACCGCTGATCGCCACATCCTCGGCGCCGATGACAACCCCGCTCGCGCCAGTGCAGGAGACGATGAGATCCGCTCCGGCCATCGCCTCGGCGAGCTCGGCGAGCGGGCGCGCGCGACCGTCGATCTCGTCGGCCAGCCGCCATGCGTTGGCCGCGGTCCGGTTGACGACGGTGACGTCCGTGACGCCAGCCCGCCGCAGGCTGGCTCCCACCAGGGCGCCGATCGAGCCCGCGCCGACGACCAGGGAGGGTCGTCCCTCGAGAGCGCCGAGGGTGGCCCGCGCCAGGTCCAACCCGACGCTGACGAGGGACCGGCCAGCTTGATCGATGCCCGTCTCGGCGTGCACCCGCTTGCCAGTCCGAAGGGCGTGCGGCAGCAGGCTGCCCAGCGACCGACCCACGGTCTGTGCATCGCGGGCCACCCGGAAGGCGGCGCGCAGCTGTCCGAGGATCTGGCTCTCCCCGACAACCATCGAGTCCAGCCCACTCGTGACCGTGAACAGGTGGTGGACCGCCCGGTCCTCGTAGTGGACGTACAGATGCGCGGTCAGCTCGTCGGCAGCCAGACCGGTGGCGCGGGCCAGCGCCAGCGAAACCTCCTGAAGGCCGGCGTGGAACATCTCCACCTCGGCGTAGACCTCTACCCGGTTGCACGTCGAGACGACGAAGGCCTCGGCCACCGTGGGGCAGGCCATCAGGTCCTCGAGCAGCTTGTCGCCGTCCGTCGCGCTGAGCACGGCCCGCTCGAGCAGCTCCACCGGAGCACCGTGGTGCGAGAGCCCGATGCACAGGACGCTCACTGGAGCACCGCCTCGAGGTAGTCGGGCTCGCCGCGGGCCGACCTGCGCTGCTCGTGAAACGCCAGGATCTGCAACTCGACGGCCAGGTCGACCTTGCGGACCTCCACCCCGTCCGGAACGGTGAGGACGACCGGTGCGAAGTTCAGGATGCTCCGGACCCCTGCGGCCACCAACCGGTCGCAGACGTCCTGGGCCGCCGCGACCGGCGTCGCGAGCACGGCAATCGACACGCCGAACTCCTCGATCAGGCGCTCGAGCTCGTCGAGGTGGCCGACCCGGAGGTCGCCGACGGGCTCGCCGACCCGGGCTCGGTCGGCATCCACGAGCGCCGCGATCCGGAAGCCGCGGGAGCTGAAGCCGCCGTAATTTGCCAAGGCATGGCCGAGGTTCCCGACGCCGACGATCACGACCGCCCAGGGCTGGGTCAGCCCGAGCTCGCGGGAGATCTGGTAGACGAGGTACTCGACGTCATAGCCCACGCCACGGATGCCGTAGGAGCCCAGATAGGACAGGTCCTTGCGGACCTTCGCCGAGGTGACACCGGCCGACCCGGCGAGCTCCTCGGACGAGGCCGTGGCGATGCCTGCCTCGCCCAGCGCGCCGAGCACGCGAAGGTAGACCGGCAACCGCGCGATGGTGGCTTCCGGAAGGCCGGTGCGCCGGCCGGGCCGGCGGGGGGCAGCGGGCAACGTCGGGCTCCTGGCGGGAGATGACCGCGGCGATGCGGTGCTGCTTCGAGGTTACGACCTTGTGAACAGATGCACAAAGTCGACGATCAGCCGGGCCCAGCGCGCAGCGCGGCCAGCAGCCGCGTCTCGTCCACCTGGAACCAGCCGATCACGCGCCCGTCGACGAGGAAGACCGGCACGTAATCGGCCCAACGCGCTTCGAGGTCGGGGTCGCCGACGATGGAGCGCTCGTTAAAGCCGATTTCCAGGTCCGAAGTGATCCGCCGCAGCGCTACCCGGGCGTCGTCACACAGATGGCAGCCGGGCCGGCCGAGCAGGGTGATCCGGCTCGGCGCGGTCATCGGTCAGGCTGTCTCACGCAGGCGACCCTTGGCCACCTTCCCGGTCGCGGAGTGCGGCAGGGCGTCGACGAACTGCACGGCGGTCGGGCACTTGAATCGCGCGAGAGACCTGGCGGCGTGGTCGATGACGACTTCGGCGGTTAGCCGGGCGCCGGAACGCACCACGATCAGCGCCTTGACCGACTCGCCGGTATAGGGGTGCGGGATCCCGATGACCGCCGCCTCCTCGATGTCCGGATGGCGGACCAGGACGTCCTCGACCTCCCGCGGGTAGACGTTGAAACCGCTGACCAGGATCAGCTCGCGCCGGCGGTCGACGAGGAAGAGATCGCCGTCGCCGTCGGCATACGCGACGTCGCCGGTGTGGAACCACCCGTTCTCGTCCGGACCGTCTTCGCCAGCCGGCCAATACCCGGAAAACAGGTTCGCGCCGCGCACGACGATCTCGCCGGGGTCACCGTCCTCGACCTCGTCGCCATCCTCATCGAGCAGTCGCAGGGCGACCCCGGGCACCGGCCGCCCGACCGAGCCGGCCTTGGCCTGCTCGCTGACCAGGGTCGACGTGAGCACCGGCGCGGTCTCGGTCAGGCCGTAACCCTCATGGACGTACCGGCCGGTGGCGTCGACCACGGCGCGCAGCACGCTCGGCGGCAGCGGGGCCGCGCCCGAGACGGCCAACCGAACGGTCTCGAACGCCCGGCCGGCCTCCGGCAGCATCGACCAGGCGACGTACATCGGCGGGGCGCCGATGACGTTGGTCACGCCTTCACGGCGGATCTCCTCCAGCGTGTCCACCGGGTCGAAGCGCTCCACGAGAACGCCGGTGGCTCCGGCCCGCGCTACCAGACCCAGTCCGGCGTTGAGGCCGTAGATGTGGAACAGCGGAAGAACGAGCAGAACGATGTCGTCGGCGGTGACCACCGGCGGCGCGACCGCGGCAAGCTGGTCGAGGTTGGCGAGCAGCGCCCGGTGGCTGAGCATTGCGCCCTTGGGGCGTCCCGTGGTGCCCGAGGTATAGAGCAGCATGGCCAGGTCCTCGGCGCCGGCGGCGGAGCCCGGCCCGGAGTCGTGCTGGGCGTCGGCCAGGTCAGCGAGGGAGATCGTCCCGACGGGCGGGTCCGCGTCGTCGACCACGACCCGCAGGCCTTCGATGCCGGCGCCGGCGGCAATGACCGTCTCGGCCAGATCCCGGCCGCAGATCGCCAGGCTGACCCCGGCGTCGCCGAGCAGATGGGCCACCTCCGTCACGGTGTAGGCGGTGTTCACCGGAACCGCGACGAGGCCGGCCCGCAGGACCGCGAAGTAAGCAGCCACGAACTCGGGCGTGTTCCCGATCGCGAGGGCCACCCGGTCGCCGCTCCCGAGTCCCTGCCCGCACAGTCCGGCCGCCAACCGATCGACGCTGCGATCGAGCTCCGCCCAGCTGGTCCGCCGGCCATGAAAGACCAGCGCCACCTTGTCCGGATGCGTGTGGGCGGCGGCCGTCACCAGGTCCGCGAGGTTCCGGGGATGCGGTACCGGTCCGATGCCCTCGGTCATCTGCGGGAGCCTCCTCCGCCTGCCATCCACCCGCTGCGCAGTGTTGCACAGTTGCAAGCAGCCGGGCCGGCCCAGGCCTCAAGCGGACTCCCGGTCCTGTCGAACATCTACGTGTTACGTCCTGATCGACCAGACCGAAAGGCCGACCCCACGCCGGGGCGACCGCCGACCGACAAAGGCACACCGTGCGCGAGCACGGGCCGCAAAGGCACGGGACTGCGCCCACGCAGTAAGCCGACCTGCCGATAGTCGTTGGTTGCCCCACACCGCGAGATCACACAGTCGCGGCGCAAGCCCCGGCGGCACCCAGGAGGTGCCCCGTGCTGCCGCGTTTCCACGTCCGCCCCGTTCTTCGACGTCTCGGCGCCCTGTCCGCCGCGACCGTGGTCACCGGCACGCTCGCCCTGACGGTCGCCCCGGCCCCGTCGGCGTTCGCGGCGAACGCCTCGATGGAGCAGCAGTTCGTTGCCGACATGAACCAGGCACGGGCCTCAGCCGGCCTCGCCCCGTACAGCGTCGCCTGGGATCTCACGTCGGTGGCCCGCCAGCACTCGGACGACATGGCCCGCCAGCAGCAGCTTTACCACAACCCGAATCTGCAGACCGACATCACCAACTGGCAGTCCTGCGGGGAGAACGTCGGCGAAGGTCCGACGGTCTCCGCCATCCACAACGCGTTCATGAACAGCCCCGAGCACCGAGCGAACATCCTCGACCACGGGTTCACCCAGGTCGGGGTCGGGGTCACGGTCGACTCGAACGGCCAGATCTGGGTGACCGAGGACTTCCGTCAGCCGATGGGCGGATCCACCGCGGCCGCGCAGCCGGCCGCCCCGGCGAGCTCCGCGTCGCCGGTCACGGCTGCGGCCCCTCCGGTCGTGGCCGCCGCGCGGCCCACCCCGACCCAACAGCTCGGTCAGCGGCTCGCCTGGGTGCAGAAGCACACGGTTCCGGCCAGCCACTCGACGGACCCGCTCGCGCAGGCCATGAACTACGCCCGACTGATGACGGTCCTCGCCGCCTGACCCGCCGGGGCACTGTCGGGCCACCGTTCGCCGGCACCGTCCGCTGCGCTAGGGCGGCGCGGTGGTCGGTACCAGCGTCGGCTTGGGCGTGGGCCGGACCGTCGGGCTGGGCGCCGGCGAGCGAGTCGTCGGAACCGGGCGCGGCGAGGCGCTCGCCGACTTGGTCGACTTCGGCAGCGGGCTCCTGGTAGCCGGGGACGTCGGCGCGACCGGAGCCGGTGGCGTGATCACCGGCGAGGGCTGGGTGACCGGCGGGGCACCGAGCGCCCGATAGTTGGCCCAGGCCCGGGCGAAGATCTCCGCCGGGAACGTCCCGCCGAAGACGTCGCCTGACTGGCCCTCGACGTTGACCATCGCCCGCGACCGGTCGTAGCCCATCCAGACCGTGATGCACAGCGTCGGGGTGCAGCCGGTGAACCAGGCGTCCACATAGTTGCTGGTCGTCCCGGTCTTCCCGTAGACCGGGAACGGCTGCTGGGCCGCGGTGCCGGTGCCCTGGTCCACGACGCCCAGCATCGCCCCGGTGACCTCATCGGCGATCCCCGCCGGGAGGACCGCCCGGCCGGCCGGCTGCGCCGGCGCCGTGTAGAGCGAGCCCTGCGGTCCGGAGATCGCAAGCACCGCCCGCGGATCGTGCCGCACACCGTGATCGAGCAGGGTCGAATACGCGACCGCTTCCGACTCGGGGGTGACCGCCACGCCGAGGGCCTTCGCGCTGTTGTACGGCGGCGCAAAATCGTTGCGGGTGTTCGTGCCCGAGCTCATCCCCGCCGCATGGGCCAGCGCCAGCACCTTGGGCAACCCCACCTTTAGCGCGAGCGGCAGGTACACCGTGTTGATCGAATGCCACAGCGCGGCCTCCAGCGTGTAGTAGCCGGCCTCCGCCGGATCGGCGTTCGTCGCGCAGTGGCCCGGGTCGTCGGGGTAGGGGAAGCAGCGCGGGGCGTAGACGCTCTCGCCCAGCTGGTGATGCTCCTCGAGGGCCACCGCCAAGGTGAAGGGCTTGATGGTCGACCCGGAGGATCGTGAGGCATCCTCCGCGAGATCGAACCCGTGCGCGCTGTAGCCCCCGTCCTTCTTCTCTGCGAGCGCCCGGATGTCGCCGTTGCGGGGGTCGATGGCGACGACCGCGGCCTCCGGGTCGCTCGCCTTGGGGAGCACCTCGTGCAGCGCCTGGACCACCGCCTGCTGGAGCGTGAGATCGAGCGTGGTGCGGACCGTGAGGCCGGCGAACACGACGTTCGGGGTGGCGGCGTAGCGCTCGTTGAGCACCTGCTCGACGAGGTCGCGAAACTCCGGTGCCACGGTCGGCAACCCCGGCGCGGTCTCCGCCACGATGCGTGGCAGACCGATGCCGTACGCCGCGGACGCCTCGGCGGGGCTGATCACGTCGGTTGCGACGAGCCGGTTCAGCGTGTAGAGCTCCCGGCTGCGGGCCGCGGCCGGGTCGTGCACCGGATTCCAGATCGACGGGGCCGGCACGATCCCGGCGAGTACCGCCGCCCGGGCGAGGGCGAGCACCGGACTTCGGCTGTGCGTGACCGGGTCTAGGTCCAGGTCGCTGATCTTCACCCCGAAGTAGAAGGTGCTCGCCGCCTGCACCCCGTAGGTGCCGTTGCCGAGATACAGCGTGTTGAGGTAGCGGGTGAGGATCTCGTCCTTCGAGAAATGCTGTTCGATGCGGATCGCGAGGGCGGCCTCGCGGAGCTTGCGCAGCACGGTCCGCTGGCTGCCGGTATAGACGTTCTTCACGTACTGCTGGGTGATGGTCGAGCCACCCTGCGTGGGGGAACCGGTGAGGTCCTTCCAGAGGGCCCGGGCCAATGCCAACGGGTCGATCCCCGCATTCTGGTAGAAGCGCGAGTCCTCCGCCGCGACGATCGCTTCCTTCATGACCTGCGGAATCTGACTGCTGGTGACCCGTTGTTGGATCTCCGGGGAGCGGATGGTCGCGAAGGTACGGCCATGCTCGTCGACGAGCACAGCCGACTTGGGAGGAACGGTGTCGGCGAAGGTCACCGGGGCCACGAGCAAGCCGGTCACGAACGAGACGAGGCCGATCCCGAGGGCGGCCACCAGCCAGAACGCCACCAGCCGGCGGCGGCGGCGGGCCCGCAAAGCACGGCGCCGGCGCAGGGCCCCGGCCACGACGGAGGCCCGCGCCGCCGGACGGGTGGGCGTCACGGCCCGAGCCTAAACGGCGTACGGCGGCCCCCACGGATCCGGCAGCCGGGATGTTCCGGGGCATACCCGACACAGACGGCACGAATCCGGCGGAGCTCGTGACCCGAAAGCCCCTCGGCGCCTAGAATCGATCATCGGGTGCCCACCGCCGCAAGCTCATGACCTGCACGATCGGAGCCGAGAATGGTCGGCCGCCCGCTCGCCGCACTCGCCGGACCCGGTGCGCCCGGCTTCGACCGCCTCGGACTCGCGGCCGGCTTCGACCGCCTCCGGCTCGCCTTGTCCGTCACCGGGGGCGCACCGATCCCGGACACCGGGGGCTATCAGCTGCCCCGGCCGCGGGCCTCGGCCCCCGCCGGCGGCCCGGACCCGTCCCCGCCGGAGGGCGAGCAGGCCGAGGTCATGGGGGCGGTGGCCCGGGCACAGAACGGCGACGCGGCGGCCTTCGGGGAGCTTTACGACCGGTACGTGGATCAGGTCTACCGCTACGTCTACTACCGGGTCGGGGCGGCCGCACTGGCCGAAGACCTGACCAGCGACACCTTTCTGCGAGCGCTCCGGCGGATTGGCAGCTTTCGGTGGCAAGGCCGGGACTTCGGCGCCTGGCTGGTCACCATCGCACGCAATCTGATCGCCGACCACTTCAAGTCCAGCCGATACCGGATGGAACTGAGCAGTGCCGACCTCATCGAGTCCGGCGCGGAACAAGCCGCCGCCGGCCCCGAGGGCGCCGTGCTCGAGGCCCTGACAAACGCCACCCTGCTCGAAGCGGTGAAACGGCTCAATCCCGAGCAGCAGGAGTGCGTCGCGCTGCGCTTCCTCCAAGGCATGTCGGTCGCGGAGACAGCGCTCGCCATGGGGAAGAACGAAGGCGCGATCAAGGCGCTCCAGTACCGGGCGGTGCGTAGCCTGGCGCGGTTGCTGCCCTCGGAGCCCTGGTGAGCCGCGTCCCGCCTCGCCTGGTCATCGTGGGGGGCCGGATAGCCCGGATGGGTCATTTCGGGCATAGACCCGTAACCCGGTCGGGAGGCCCCTCGTTGAAGACGATGAGGCCGCCGGTCGGACCGGCGCGAACGAAGGGAGCGTGGCCGCCATGAGCGTGCTGCCCACCCGTCGGCGCGCCGATGCGTTCGACCGCCGGCTGCTCGGCGGCACCCCCTCGTCCGACCCGGCGCTGGCTGCGATGGCCACGCTCGCCGGCCGCCTCCAGGCGCTGCCGATCGGACCCGCTCCGGACTTCCGGGCAGCGCTCCGCCAGCGCGTGGTCGCAGTCGCGGCGGTCCAACCCGGGCCGGCCGCCGTTCCGCTGCGGGCCCGAACCGCGGAATACCTCGGGGGCTGGCGCAGCCAGCGCCGGATCGCCGTCGTGGCCGGAGGGGTCGCCGCTGCGGTCGTCATCGCCGGGGTCGGGGTCTCGGCGAGTCGGTCCCTGCCGGGAGACCCCTTCTACCGGCTCAAGCAGGCGAGCGAGGCGATCCAGCTCGACCTCGCCCACGGCGGCTTGGCGAAGGGCCGGCTCGAACTCGAATTCGCCCGGACCCGGATGCACGAGGTGCGCCAGCTGACCGGCGTGGATACGGCGCTCGCGACCGGCCGGCCGGGGGTGGCCTCGGCCGCGGACATCGCCTTCGGTGGCAGCCGATCCGAGCGGATCCGTTCGGCCTTCGGGGCCATGGATTCCGAGACCCTCGCCGGTAGCCGCTATCTGACGGGTTACTTCCAGCAGACCGGCGAACGCGCCGCCCTCAACGCGCTGCGGAGCTTCGCCGTCCGCCAACACCGCGATCTCGAGTCGGTGCTCCCGCAGCTGCCCGCGGATGCCCGCCCCGCGGCGGATGCCGCGCTCGCAATCGTCGCGGAGGTGAGCAGTCGGGCCGGCACTCTCCTAGAGGTCGGTGCCTGCACGGCCGCGTGCACGCCGATCGCCGGGCCGCAGGCGGCTCCCAGCCCGCTGCCCAGCGACCGGCTCGGGGTGCTGCCGTGCAGCTGCGCCAACGCCAGCGCCCAACCCACGGCGGGCCCGTCCCCCTCCGCCAGCCCTGAACCGACAACCACGCCGACGCCGACGCCGTCCGGCTCCGCGTCTCCGACGCCCTCACCCACGCCGAGTCCTTCCTCGAGCCTGCCGATCCCATTGCCCACCCTGCCCACCCCGCTGCCGACGCTCCCGCTGCCGATACCCACCCCGTCGCTGCCGGTACCCGGGTAAGCGCACGCCGGTCGCCCGCCGCACCGGCAAACCGGTTCGCGAAAACTGCGTAACCTTCCGGCGCCACGGTCGTTGAACCGCTCGAACGAACTCCTGCCCCCGCCCGCGGAGTGAGCGGTTCGTCCGAAATGCACGGTTCTCGGGGTGGATTCGTCATCGCAATATGCCGATACATCCCAACAAAGTCCCCGCCGTCGGTAGCATCGCGCCACCGCCCAACTCGGAGGTATCGGATCAATGGCACAAAACCTGCGGCGTAGGGGTGCGGCAGCAGCCGCGCTCACGGTCGCCAGCGGCACGCTCCTGGCCACGGTCGCGGTAGCCGCCCCGGCTGGAGCGGCGACCAACGTCGCGCCCGCGTTCTACTCCGGCGCGACCCAGGGCAACGTCCTCGGCGTCACCCTCAACCTTCCGACCGCGCTGCCCGGCCTGCCGAACCCGGCGGCCCTGGGCCTGATCAGCGCCACCGGCACCGCCGTGCACAACACGCTCAGTGCCGCCGTGACCAACACGGCAAGCTCGTTCGCCGGGCTGGCCTCAGGCAGCCTGGTCCAGTCCGGCCCGCTCGGCATGCTCAACCGGTCCGCCTCGGCGACGACCAGCGGGGCGCGCGACGCGACCAGCAGCCTGGGCACGATCCCCAGCAACGTTCTGGTCAGTGGCTCGCTCGGCAGCCTGGCCGCGCATGTCCTGAGCGCCCTCCCGAGCAGCGTCTCCACCGCGAACCTGGCCAACCTCAGCGCGGGCCGGCTTCGCGACATCCTCGGCTCGTCCCTGGTCAACCAGATCACCAGCGTCTACAACTCGATCGAGTCCAACGCCCAGTCGACCGTGAGTTCCGCGGTCAGCACCATCGACTCGGTGCTGGGCCCGCTCGCGAGCCAGGACCCGACCGGCGCGGCCGCGCTGCTGGAGTCGCAGGTCAACAGCCTGCCGAGCCAGCTCGACTGCTCGAAGAACACGGCCTGCCTGCTCAACACCCTGCTCGACAACAACCTGCTCTCCTTCGACGCACTCGACGCCCACCAGGGGATCGTTCAGGTCGCCGACGGCGTTCAGTCGACGGCCCACGCCGGGTTGCTCGGGGTCAACGTGCTCGGTGGCCTGGTATCGGTCAACGGCTTCACCAGCGACGCGACCGCGTTCGCCGACGGCCGGCCCGGACACGCCACCGCCGCGGTCAACCCGGTCGTCGCCACCGCGAAGGTCGGAAAGCTGCAGATCACGCTGGGCAACGGCGCTACCGGAACCATCCTCGGGATCAACGTGGGTGGCCTCACCGGCCAGACCGTCACGCAGATCAACTCGGCGCTCACCACCGTGGTCAACACGCTGAACAGCGTGCTCAACACGCTGGGCGTCTCGGTCTCCGCCACCAAGGGCACGACCAGCGTCAACCCGGACGGCAGTTCGGCGACTGCGACCGGTGGCGTGCTCACCATCGACGTCTCGGCGCCGTCACTGCCCACAGGTGGGGCGGCCACGACGGCCGGGGCGAACTCCTCCTCCGCCGCGCCGCTCGTGCAGATCCAGCTCGGTGGCGCCTCGGCGGCCGCTCGGGCCCGGCAGGCCGTGCTGGTCCCCAACAAGGTGATCACCCCGGCCACGACGGCGCTCCCGCACACCGGGGCGAACCTGCCGTTGACTGCGGGTATCGGCATGGTGCTGCTCGGGGCTGCTGCCCTGGTGCGTCGCCGGCTGATGAGCAACGGCTGAACGCTGCGCCGCTAAAGCGCGAAACCGAAGCCCGGCCCTCCTCGAGGGCCGGGCTTCGGCGTGTTCGCGGGTAGATTGCCGCCGTGGCCCGCCGGAGCAGACCCGACACCCGGGCCGTGCTCGCCGGCGCGGCTTCCGCGGCGGTCGCCGAGGTGGAGGCCAGCCTGACGGTGCCGCTGGACTCGTCGGCGGCCGCATTCTTCGACGTCGACAACACGATGATGATGGGCGCCTCCATTTATCACTTCGCCCGGGGTCTCGCCGCACGGCACTTCTTCACCTGGCGGGACCTGGCGAAATTCGGCTGGCAGCAACTGGCGTTCCGACTGGTTGGCCGGGAGCAGCTCGAGCACATGGCCGAAGCGAAGGAAGCCGCGCTGGCGTTCGTCGCGGGCCATCGGGTGGACGAGGTGGTGGAGCTAGGCGAGGAGATCTACGACGAGCTGATGGCCGATCGGATCTGGTCCGGTTCCCGGGCACTCGCCCAGATGCATCTCGACGCCGGCCAGCGGGTGTGGCTGGTCACGGCTGCGCCGATGGAGCTGGCCGGGCTGATCGCGCGCCGACTCGGGCTTACCGGAGCGCTCGGGACGGTCGCCGAGTCCCGGGGCGGCGTGTACACGGGGGCCCTGGTCGGCGAGCCGCTGCATGGGCCGGCCAAGGCCGAGGCGATCCGGGCGCTGGCCGCCCGGGAGGGTCTCGACCTCGGGCGATGTGCGGCGTACAGCGACTCGGCCAACGACCTGCCGATGCTCACGGCGGTTGGGCACCCGGTCGCCGTGAACCCGGATGGCGAGCTCAGGCGGGTGGCCCGGGAGCGCGGATGGGAGGTCCGCGACTTCAGAACCGGACGCAAGGCCGCCCGGGTCGGGCTCCCAGCCCTGGCCGGCGCCGCCGGGATCGCCGCGGGGATCGCGGTCGGCCTCTCCTTCCGCCGGCGGTTCCGCTCGCGGAGCCGCTCCAGCAGCCTGCCCAGCCGGTCCAGCCGCCGGCGAGTGTGCAATTTCCGACAGGAGGTCACGCTCACGGACGGGTCCGGGGTGTCGGAAATTGCACACTCGGTGGTGCGGGGGGTGGGGGGTCGGGTCAGAAGAAGACCGAACGGCGCTGCATTAGCAGCTTGTACAGGGTCTGCTGGATCGTCTCGCGCACCTGGTCGGTGAGGTTGAACACGAGCATCGGGTCGTCTGCCGCCGCCCGACCGAACTCGTCGGTGGGGATCGGCTCGCCGAACTCGATGATCCACTTGGACGGCAGTGGCAGCAACCCGAGCGGACCGAGCAACGGAAAGAACGGCGTGACCGGGACGTAGGGCAGCCCGAGGAGGCGGGCCAGCGTCTTCGCATTGCCGACGATCGGGTAAATCTCTTCGGCACCGACGATCGAGCAGGGAACGATCGGGACGCCGGTGCGAAGCGCGGCGGAAACGAAGCCTCCACGGCCGAACCGCTGAAGCTTGTACCGCTCCGAGAACGGCTTGCCGACGCCCTTGAAGCCTTCCGGGTAGACCGCGACGAGCTCCCCACGACCCAACAGTCGCTCGGCATCGGCGTTGCAGGCGAGCGTGTGACCACCCTTGCGAGCCGCCGGCGCGATGATCGGCATCCGGAACACGAGGTCCGCGGCGAGCATGCGCAGGTGCCGGTGGGCGGGGTGGTGGTCGAGGATCGCCAGCTGGGTCATCACCCCGTCGAGCGGGACGGTGCCCGAGTGGTTGGCAACGACGAGTGCCCCCCCGGCATCCGGGATGTTGTCGAGTCCGCGGGTCTCGACCCGGAAATACCGCTCGTACAGCGGGCGGACGGCTGCCATCAGGACCCGGTCGTTGAGATCGGCATCGAAGCCGAAGTCGTCAACCTCGTAGTCGCCGGTGACGCGCCGCCGCAGGAACGCCAGCGCGCCGGCCACCTTCTTCTCCCACTCCGGCGCCGGCGCCACCAGGGACGGACTCGCCGCGCGAGCGTGCGCATCGCACAGCCCGTCGACCACCGCCGGCTCGGCACAGCGACGACCCGCGTCGTCCGTCGCGGCACATCGCGCGACCCCGCGCCGGCGCGGGCGGGAACCCGGAGGCCGGACCTCCCCGCGGGACTCGATCGGGATGACCCGCGCCTCAGGCATCGACGGTCCTCCGCCGCTCGAGCGCGTCCAGCACGACCCGTTCGGCGCGGGCGAGCCGCTCGGGTGGCAGATGCCGATTGAGCCCCCGTCCGCGGACGAAGTCGTCAAAGGCCTCGAGCGTCGTGTAGCTCGGCCGGAAGCCGAATCCATCGATCAGCCGCGCGATGTCCACCACCCGGCCGAACTGGAGGAACTGCATCTGCTCCGGCGAGAAGTCGACCAGGCCGGCCCGGCGAAAGGCCTGCCCGACGAAGGACACCGCCGGCGACGGTACCTGCACGGCCAACCGGCCGGCCCGGCGAATCCCCTGGGACAGCAGCAACACTCCTTCGCCGGCGACGTTGAAAGTCCCTGGATGCCCGCCGAGAGCGGCCCGGCGCAGGACTTCGATCCCGTCGTCCTCGTGCACGAACTGCATCCGGGGGTCGAAGCCGAGCACCCGGGGGACGACCGGGAGCGCGAAGTAGCGGGTAAGCGGGGTGTCAATCCGGGGGCCGATGAAGTTCGCGAAGCGCAGCATGGTGACGGCGACGTCACCCCGCCGTCGCCCGAATCCGCGAACGTAGCTTTCCACCTCGACCGCGTCCTTGGTGTATCCGGAGCGTGGGAGCGAGCGTGGCTCTTGATCCTCGGTGAACATCGCCGGATCGCGCGGCGCGGACCCGTAGACCGAGGTCGTCGACTTCACCACCAGCCGGCGCACGCTCGGGGCCTTCTGGCATGCGGCGAGCAGCTGCATCGTCCCGATTACGTTGATCTCTTTCATCGCGGTGCGTCCGCCGGCCCCGAACGGGGTGGCGATCACGCTCATGTGGACGACGGTGTCCACTTCGGCCGAGGCGATGACCTTGGCGATGATCGGGTTGCGGATGTCGGCGCGGACGAATTCGGTCCGGCCGAGCTCGGCGCGCGGCGGAACGACGTCCACCCCGATGACCTTGGCTACTGACGGATCGGCCTGGAGCAGGGTGGCAAGTCGGCCACCGAGATAGCGGGAGACGCCCGTGACGAGAACGACACGCTGGGCAGCCAAGCGTCTCTCCTCAGGTGTCGGCAGGATCGGGGGGCCCCCGCCGGGTACCGCGGAGGAACCCTCATGCTAGCCGCCGGTCACGGATTCCAGGTCGGTCAAGCTCGGCGGCAGTCCAGGGCGGCCGCGGCAGGGTCAGCGGCGCGCGGATCCGGCCGGCTGCTGGATCCGGCTGATCACGATCGGATCTCCCCGCCCCACCCGCAGGGTGCGCCCGGCATGCCCGAGGTTCACCGCGAGGGTGACGGCGCGGAAAGCGTCCTCGCACAGCGCCAGCCGGCCCGGCGGCACGTCTCCGTAGGTCACGGTGAACGGGACGGTCAGGCTTCGCCCGTTGCACCGCAGCTCCACGCTGTCGCCGAGCGACATCCCGGCCGCCTCGAGGTCGGAGCGGGCGACGTTGAGCGACAGGTTGCCGAAGTGATCGACGTTGCGCACCTCCGCATGCACGTGATCGTCGTCCACGACAGCATCCCGCACCCTCAGGCGCACCAGGCCGTCAACCGTGACCGACGGACCCACCTCCGCGACGGGTGTCCCGCTGGCCAGATGCGCGGCTACGGGCGCGAAGACATCCCGGCCACGGAAGGTATCGCTCGGGGTGTCCAGCCAGAGCGCGTCATTGGCGAGAACGTACGCCGCGACCGGCCCGCCGAGGACTTCCCACGCCAGCGAAAGCACACCGTTGTCGGGACCGACCAGAAGCGAGCCGTCAGCGGTCCGGACAGCCACTCCGCGAGTCGGTGTGGCCCCGCGGGGGTCGACCAGCCCGAGGTGTACGGCGGTTGGCAGGTAGCTCATCGCCGAGGCGAACACCGTCGCCCCCTGGCCGACGTCTTGCGGCGCAACCAGGTGGCAGATGTCGAGGATCCGAACGTCGGGCGCGATCCGGCCCATCACGCCCTTACAGACACCTACGAACACGTCGTCGAGTCCGTAGTCCGACATGAACGTCACCCACCCGGAGGGCGCGGCCGGGCGCGGGCTCGTTCGCCGAGGCATGGCTACTTCTTGTTGCGGCGCTGCACGCGAGTGCGCTTCAACAGCTTGCGATGCTTCTTCTTCGCCATCCGCTTGCGGCGCTTCTTGATTACCGATCCCACGATGACCCTCCGGTGGTGGCGCCGCCCCGCCACGAGGGTCCGGCCTGGGCAGCCTACCCCCCGGGGATGGCGCCGGGGCCGGGCGCTAACCCGCCTCGATGAAGGCTCGGCGCAGGTACTCGTGCACGGCCTGCTCGGGCACCCGGAAGGACCGACCGACCCGGACACCTGGGAGGTCGCCGGCGTGCAGCAAACGGTAGACGGTCATCTTCGACACCCGCATGAGTGCCGCCACTTCGGCGACGGTGAGGAACCGCAGGTCCCCGAGGATCGGTGGATCGGAGGATGGGCCAGGCATGGTCGCACCAGCTTTCGGTACGGGCTGGTGCACCGGCTTCCCCTCCGGCGACGTCGTCCCGCCCGTTGCCAACTCAGAGTAGCTGGTGAGGTAGCTGTGTGTCACTGGGATCGGTGAGGTCGATCCGGCGGGTCAGCGGACGTCGCGCAGCAGGTAGGCGGTCAGCGGCGCGTACAGGTGGGGAAGCACGTTGTCGTCCAGCGGCACCGCCACCGAGATCTTGCCTTCCGCCTCGCCCACGAACAGCGCGGGGTCGTTGCAGTCGGCGAATCCGACGGTGTCGATCCCCGCGTGGCCCGCCGCGCCGGCCCAGCCGTGGTCGGCGATGACCAGGTCCGGCGGCGCTTCCGCGTGGTTTCGAAGGGCGGCCAGGGCCGCCTCCATCGCCCGTGGCGAGTGCGTGTGGTTGAGCTCTCCCCGATTGCTCACCATGCCGACCCCACCGACCCAGCGGATCTCGCGGTGGGCTCCGGCGTTCGTCCGGTAGCTCCAGCCCGCGGCCGGGGTGACGAGGGTCGCGCCGGCGGCCTCGATTGCCGCGGCGACCGCGGCGTGGACAGCGAGCACCCCCGCCGGATGACCGGTTGCCACCATGACCCGCTGCCGGTCCACGGCCGCCCGGGAGAGTCGTTCGGCCATCGCGTCGAGACGCTCGATCGTGCGGCCGGGGTCGATGCTGTCGGGCCCCTCGGTCCGGCTCGGGTCGGGGTCGATCCCGACCCGCTCGACCATCACCTCGAACACCTCGTCGGTGGTCCACTCGTGGTCCACCGCCAAACCGAAGGTCCAGCCCTCCTGCCGGTCGCACATCCGGACGATGTTGCGCAGGTTGTTCTCTCGCGGGGTAGCGACGGCGCCGGCGATCCGATGGGCGACCAGGTGTTCCCGCAGCGCGGAGCGGTCCGGAGGCCGCCCAGCTCGTCGCTGGCTCACGCCGGTTGCTCCGGGTCGAGGTCGTGCAGCGGGAAAACCGCCTCCCGGCAGGCTCGGATCGACGGATCGACCGGGTTCGGCCGGGCCGGGTCGTAGCGCTCGAACTTGGCGTCGCGTCCGTCAGTCATCCGCAGCGGTGCCGGCTCGGCGGATCGGCGGGCGACGTGGTCCCGCCAGGTCTGGGGGGTCTCCAACGCCGGCGAAAGAGGCCGCCCGGCCGCCTCGGCGAGCAGATGGGTCCAGGTGCGCGGCACGACGTGAACGAGCTCGTAGCCGCCGCCGCCGACCGCCAGCCAGCGGCCCCCCCCGGCTTCGTGGGCCAGCGCATGCAGCGCGGCGTGCGCCGCCCGCTGGCCGTCGACCGAGAGCTGCAGGTGGGCCAGCGGGTCGAGCGCATGGGTGTCGCAGCCGTGCTGGCTGACCAGGATGTCCGGCCGGAAACCCCGAACGAGCGGCGGGACGACAGCAAAGAACGCCCGCAGCCAACCGGCGTCGTCGGTGCCAGGCGGGAGCGCGACGTTGACGCTGGTCCCGGCACGACCGGTCTCGTTCGGGAAGCCGGTACCGGGAAACAGGTATTCGCCGCTCTCGTGCAGGCTCACCGTCAGCACCCGCGGGTCGTCGGCGAAGACAGCCTGAACTCCGTCGCCGTGGTGGACGTCGATGTCCACGTAGGCCACCCGCCGGGCGCCCATGCTGAGCAGCCAGGAGATGGCGACGGCTGGGTCGTTATAGATGCAAAAACCGGAGGCGGCCGCCGGCATTGCATGGTGCAGACCGCCGGCCACGTTGATCGCGTGCTGATGGGTCCCGGACCACACGGCACGGGCGGCGGCCAGGGTCGCACCGCAGATCAGAGCAGAGGCGTCGTGCATGCCGCT
The DNA here is from genome assembly GCA_035533475.1 of Mycobacteriales bacterium. Classification (NCBI taxonomy): domain Bacteria; kingdom Bacillati; phylum Actinomycetota; class Actinomycetes; order Mycobacteriales; species Mycobacteriales bacterium. The sequence continues at coordinate 76,121 of DATLTS010000041.1, forward strand.
GAACACCGGATTGTCCGGGGTGCCCAGACCGTGGCGCAGGTCGGCCGGGCCGCCGTCGGCGCAGGTTCGGACCGCGCGGATGTAGTCCGCCGTGTGCACGAGTTGGATTTCGGCGTCGTCAGCCGCCGGCGCCGGGAGCAGCTCGACCCCGGGCAGGTCGAACACCCCGAGGTCACGCGCAAGTGCCACGGTGAGCTCGACCCGGATCGGCGCGAGCGGGTGGCTCGGACCGAAGTCGTAACCGGTCAGCGCCTCGTCCCAGACGACGGCCAACGTGGTGCTCACCGGTTACTCGTGTCCCCCGGCGAGCTCGCGAGATCGGTCCCGAGCAGCCTCCAGGGCAGCCAGCAGGGCCGCCCGCACTCCATGGTTCTCGAGTTCGCGAATCGCGTTGATGGTCGTCCCGGCCGGCGAGGTCACGGCCTCCCGCAGGGCAACCGGGTGTTCCCCGGAATCGCGCAGCATGACCGCCGCGCCGATCGCGGTCTGGACGATCAGGTCATGTGCCACCTTTCGCGGCAGGCCGAGCAGGATCCCGGCGTCGGTCATCGCCTCGACGAGGTAGAAGAAGTACGCCGGCCCGCTCCCGGACAGCGCAGTCACCGCGTCCTGCTGCGCCTCGGGGACGCGCAGCACCTGCCCGACCGGGGCGAGTAGCGCCTCGGTCCGAACCAGGTGCTCCTCGCCGGCATGGGCGCCGGCGGACAGCACGGACATTGCCTGGTCGACCAGCACAGGCGTGTTGCTCATGACCCGGACCACGGGGGTCCCGTCGGCAAGGCGGCGCTCGACGAATCCGGTCGGGATACCCGCGGCCAGCGAGACGACGAGCCGATCCGGTGTCAGCACCGGACCCAGCTCAGCCAGCAGCGCGGCCATGTCCTGCGGCTTGACCGTGAGCACGAGCGTGTCGGCGCGTTCCGCCGCGCTCGAGTTGCTGACCGCGACGACCCCGTAACGGTCGACGAGCTCCGTGGCCCGCTCCGGGCGCCGGGCGGTGATCAGCAGGTCGGCCGCGACACGCCCGGCCCGGAGCAGCCCGGACAGAAGTGCCTCGCCCATCTTGCCCGCGCCGACTACCGCAACCCGTTCGCTCATGGCGTCCATGATGGCAGCAGCTTCGGGGCCACCCCTGGGGTCGAGGCCCGATCGCTCGGACCGGGGACGAGCCGGACCTGGTTCGGGATCAGGACCGGCTGGCCAGCGAGCGGAGGAAGAAGGCGACATTTGCCGGGCGCTCGGCGAGCCGGCGCATCAGGTAGCCGTACCACTCGTCGCCGTACGGCACGTAGACCCGGACTCGGTGACCCAGGCCGGCCAGCCGGCGCTGCTCCACCGGCCGGATGCCGTAGAGCATCTGGAACTCGAAATCCCGCGGGCCCCGTCCGGCCGGACCAGCGAGCCGCTCGGCGAGGCGGACCAGGCGCGGGTCGTGCGTCGCCACCATCGGGTAGCCGGATCCGGACATCAGAATGGAAAGGCAGCGCGCGAAGGACCGGTCGACCTCGCGGCGCTTCTGGAAGGCCACCGCCACCGGCTCGTCGTACGCCCCCTTGCACAACCTCACCCGCGAACCGGACCCGGACAGGGCCCGGCAGTCCCCCTCGGATCGGCGGAGATAGGCCTGGATCACCGCGCCGGTGGCCGGGAAGTCTCTACGCAACTCGGCCAGGGTCCGCAGCGTGGAATCGGTTGTCGTGTGGTCTTCCATGTCCAGGGTGACCGTTGTTCCGACCGCACCGGCAGCCGCGCAGATCGTTCGTGCGTTCTCCAGGGCCATCGCCGGATCGAGCGCCTGACCGACGGCGGACAGTTTCACCGACACCTCGGCGCCACCGGTCAGCCCGTCCCGGTCGAGCCGGCCGAGCAGCGCGACATAGGCCTGGGTGGCTGCCCGGGCCTGGCCGCGGTCCCGGGTGTCCTCCCCGAGGTGGTCAAGGCTCACGTCCAGCCCGCGGCCGATCAGCTCAGCCGTCACCCGAACCGCGTCGTCGAGAGACTCACCGGCCACGAAGCGGGCCACGACCGACCGCGACACCGGAGCTCGGGCCACCAGGTGGCGGATCCGCTGGTCCCGGGCGGCCCATTGCAGCAGGCGGCGGAGCACCCGTACTCCTCCTCGGTCGACGCCGCACGCGCCGGCTCAACGCACGCCGGTCCAGCGCGGGGCCAGGCTATCCCGGGGCGGCGGTCAGGCCGGCGAACACGTACGGCGCAACGAACCGCTCACGGATCTCCCCGAACGGGTCGAGGGCGTGACGGACCTCGTCGAGGAACTCGAGGCGGCGGCCACCGAGGCGGAGCACGATCGAGTGGGTGCCCAGGAGGCGGACATGGTCCTCGACACCGACGATTCGCGACCATCCGATCGACCCGGTGCGGGCGACCCACAATCCGGCCTCGCGCAGCACGTCGGCGTAACCCCGGGCGAGCGCCGTCGGGTCGGCCGACACCGGATGCGAACCGAGATCCCAGCGCGCGAAAACCTCGCCCTGAGCGAGCTCCCAGTCGACATCGTCGGACAGCTCGGCGTTGCCCCACCACAGTCCCAACCAACCGCGGCCGTCGGTTACCCGGCGGACCTCGGCAGCGGTGGCCGCGCCGTCGAACCAGTGCCAGGCGGTGGCGCTGGTGACGACATCGAAGCTTCCCGCCCGGAACGGCAGCCGCTCGGCTCGGGCGACGACCGCGGGCTCGCGCCCGCAATCCTGGCTACGGAGTAGCTGGATCATTCCGAATCCGAGGTCGGCGCTGACGACCCGGGCGCCCCGCTCGCGCAGCGCCCGGGTCGCAAGACCGGTTCCGGCTCCGAGGTCGAGCACTCTCCGGTCGGCCAGTCGACCCACGGTCTGTTCGACGAGGTCGTACAGCTCGGGGGGATAGGCCGGTCGGAAGGCGTCGTAGTCCCCGGCGACCTCGGAGAACCACGTGCCGGGCGATTCCGCCGTCACGCGGTCGTCCCCGCGGCGTCCGCCGGAGGGCCGCTCACCGCCGCGTGGCCGCTCACCGCCGGATCCGGGGCCCGGGCGCCGGGCTGCGACCGGCGCCAGGCGGCGGGATCGGTCTCCAGACCGACGGCGAGGTTGAGCCTGGTGAACGCCAACGCCTCGGCCAGATCCGCCTCCCGGTCGGCCCGGCTCTCCGCCCGACGGGTGTTCACCTCGACGACAACAGTCCCGTCGAAGCCACGACCCGCGAGGAACTCGAGCATTCCGACGCACGGCTGTTCGCCGCGACCGGGGATCAGATGCTCGTCGCGCGCAGACCCGACCCCGTCGGCCATGTGCACGTGCACCAGACGGTCGCCCAACGCGCTCGCCATGGCCAGCGGGTCCGACTGGGACACCGAGGTGTGCGACAGGTCCAGGGTCACATGGCGGTAGTCCTGGTCGACCGGGGACCAGTCCGGCGCATACGGCACTACCGAGCGCCCGCGGGCCCGCAACGGAAACATGTTCTCGACCGCGAAACGGACGTCGGTCTCGGCGGCCATCCGCTCGATGCCTTCCACGAAGTCCCGCGCATAGTCGCGCTGCCAACGGAACGGAGGGTGCACAACGACCGTGCTGGCGCCGAGATCCTCGGCCGCCTTGCGGGCGCGCAGGAGCTTCGGCCAGGGCTCGCTGCCCCAGACGCGCTGGGTCACTAGCAGGCAGGGCGAGTGGATCGCGAGGATCGGCATGCCGTGGTAGTCCGAGAGCCGGCGCAAGGCGTCGATGTCTTGGCTCACCGGATCGGTCCAGACCATGACCTCGAGGCCGTCGTAGCCGAGTCGCGCGGCCATCTCGAAGGCGCTCGCCGTCGATTCGGGATAGGTCGATGCGGTGGACAGTGCCACTTTCGCCTCGGGCACGCGGAGCACGCTCACTCCCGAAGCGTAGACGGAGCCTTAGGCTGCCTCCCGTGACCGAGGTTGACCTGGAATTCCCCCGTGAGTGGCTCGAGTTCACCGATCCTTCGGACCCGGAGGTGATTTTCCGCTGCGACCTCACGTTCCTGCTTTCGCATTGGGGCTGCATCTTCGGCCGCGGCTGCAAGGGGATCCGGGCCGATCGCCCGGACGACGGCTGCTGCTCGCTCGGAGCGCACTACAGCGACCGTGCCGACGAGCAGCGGGTGCGGGCGGCCGCGGCGGAACTTACCCCCGAACTCTGGCAGTACCACGCGGCCGGCCGGCGCGGGTTGTCCACCGTCGACGAGGGCAAACGGCGAACCCGAACCGTCGATAGTGGCTGCATCTTCCTCAATCGGCCTGGCTTCGCTGCCGGCGCCGGCTGCGCATTGCACGGTTTGGCGCTGGCAACCGGGCGCCATCCACTCGAAACCAAACCCGATGTCTGCTGGCAGCTTCCGATCCGCCGCTCCTTCGCCTGGGAGGATCGCCCGGACGACACTAAGGTTCTCGTCACGACGATCGGGGAGTACGACCGAAGGGCCTGGGGGCCGGGCGGGTCGGAACTGCACTGGTGGTGCACGTCGGATCCGAAGGCGCACACCGAGCCCGAGCGGCTCTACCGCACCTACGCCCCCGAGCTGACGGCGCTGCTGGGGGAGCCGGCCTTCGCCGAGCTCGAGCGGTTGTGCGATCTGGCGGTGTCGACCGGACGGGCCGCGCCACACCCGGCCGATTCTTCGCCTTAACGAGGCCTCCTCTCCCATTTCCGTCACTGCCTGCGGCTAGCGTGCCGGCATGGCGATCCGCGGGGTGCGGGAACGAGCGACGTTCCGGTGTGCGGAATGCTCGACGGTGGCCGCGAAATGGGTAGGTCGCTGCCCCGAATGTCAGGCGTGGGGATCGGTCGTCGAGCACGGGCGCGCCCCGGCCGCCGGGCGGGTAACCGCACCCGCGGTCGAGATCGTGGAAGTCGACCCGATGTGCGCGGGACCGGTCCCGACCGGCCTCGGTGAGTTCGACCGGGTGCTCGGCGGCGGCCTGGTCCCCGGCGCGGTCGTTCTGCTCGCCGGCGAGCCGGGGGTGGGGAAGTCGACGGTACTGCTCGACGTCGCGGCTCGGGTGGCGCGGGGCGGTGGCCGGTCGCTCGTCGTCAGTGCCGAGGAATCGACCGCCCAGGTCCGGCTGCGGGCCGAACGAATCGGCGCGCTCAGCCGGTCCCTCCTGCTGGCCGCCGAGACCGACCTGGCGGCCGTCATCGGCCAGGTGGAGGCGGTGGATCCCACCTTCCTGGTCATCGATTCGGTTCAGACGGTCGGGCACGCCGAGGTCGACGGGCTGCCGGGCGGGATCAGCCAGGTCCGGGAAGTCGCGACCGCGCTGACCCGGCTGGCCAAGGCGCGCGGGATGGCCACGGTGCTCGTCGGCCACGTGACCAAGGACGGCTCCGCGGCGGGACCTCGCACCCTCGAGCATCTGGTCGACGTGGTGCTCTATTTCGACGGCGACCGGCATTCCAGGCTCCGGCTGCTCCGGGCGGTGAAAAACCGTTACGGAAGCACCGAGGAACTCGGCTGTTTCGATCTCGGCCCGGGGGGCATCGTCGGGCTGCCCGACCCGAGCGGCCTGTTCCTCTCCCGCTCTGACGTCCCGGTGCCGGGCAGTACCGTGACGGTTGCGCTCGAGGGGCGGCGGGCGCTCGTCGCCGAAGTGCAGGCTCTCGTCGGCGGGGCGGTTCAAGCCAGTCCGCGTCGGGCGACCAGCGGGCTCGACCCGGCCCGGCTGGCCATGGTGCTCGCCGTGGTCGAGCGCCGCGGCGGGGTCGCGATCGGCGGCCGTGACGTCTACACGTCCACGGTGGGAGGGGCGCGGATCGTAGAACCCGCGGCCGACCTGGCGCTCGCCCTCGCCGTCGCCGGGGCGGCGGTCGGCGCCGCGCTCCCGCCGGATCTCGTCGTCATCGGTGAGGTCGGGCTGACCGGCGACATCCGGGCGGTCCGGGGCCTTGACCGCCGGCTCGCCGAGGCCCGACGCCTCGGATTCAGCCAGGCGGTCGTACCGCGCGACGTCGGCGAGGCGCCGCCCGGACTGTGCCTGCACCCGGTACCGAACCTCCGGTCGGCACTCGGATTTCTGACCGGAAGTCCGCCGCAGGGAGGCCCGGTCGTGACCCTTCCGTCACCAACCAGAGCATGATCGTCAAGTAGACTCCCACGCAACCCGGACGACCAGCGAGGAGCCTGCGTGGCAGCGAGCGACCGAGCCGACGGCCCGGATCTGCTGCGATCCGTGCTGGCCGCTGTCGCCCCGGGGACCGCTCTGCGCGATGGGCTGGAGCGGATTCTGCGCGGCAACACCGGCGGCTTGGTCGTGCTCGGATATGACCGGGTGGTCGAGTCGCTGTGCACGGGCGGATTTCCGCTCGACGTCGAGTTCTCGGCGACCCGGCTGCGCGAGCTGGCCAAGATGGACGGCGCCATAGTCCTCGACGACACCGCCGTGCACATCATCCGGGCCGCAACCCACCTGGTGCCGGATCCGACGATTCCCACCGAGGAGTCCGGCACCCGACACCGGACCGCGGAGCGGGTCGCCAAGCAGACCGGCTACCCGGTGATTTCGGTGAGCCAATCGATGCGGATCATCGCGCTCTACGTCGACGGCCGCCGCTACGTCCTCGACGACTCAGCCGCCATCCTCTCGCGGGCCAACCAGGCGCTGGCCACGTTGGAGCGTTACAAGCTGCGGCTCGACGAGGTGAGCGGGACCCTGTCCGCGCTCGAGATCGAGGACCTCGTAACGGTCCGCGACGCCACTGCGGTGACCTTGCGGCTGGAGATGGTCCGCCGAATCGCCAGCGAGATCGACGGCTACGTGGTCGAGCTGGGCACCGATGGCCGGCTGCTCTCGCTACAGCGGGACGAGCTGATGGCCGGCGTCGAGAGCGAACGCGAACTCGTGGTCCGCGATTACATGCCACCGGCCACCGGGCGAAGGCACCGCAGCGTCGACGACGTGCTCAACGACCTCGACACGCTGACCGGCACAGATCTGCTCGACCTGGGAACGGTGGCAAAGGTCTGCGGGTTCGCCGGGTCACCGGACGTGCTCGACGCGCCGGTCAGCCCCCGCGGCTATCGGTTGCTCGCCCGGGTTCCGCGCCTGCCACGGTTGGTCGTCGACCGGCTCGTCGAGCACTTCGGCGGGCTCCAGAAGCTCCTGGCCGCGACGATCGAGGACCTACAGGCGGTGGAGGGCGTCGGGGAGTCCCGAGCCCGCAGTGTCCGCGAGGGCCTGTCCCGACTGGCCGAATCCTCGATCCTCGAGCGCTACGTCTGAGCGGGCCGCGGTCAGCCGGACCAGCCGGTGCAAATCGACGAGGAGAACTGGCCCGTCCGGACCTTGCCGCACGTCGATGACGTAATCCGGTAGGGCCCGAGGGGGCGCCGCGCCGGATTCGGCGAGCTGGTCTGGGTCGAGCACGGCCACGACGCCGTCGACCGCGATGCCGATCGGCTGTCCGCTGCCATCGTCGAGGACGAGGATGTCGCCGGTGTCCCGGTCGGCGCCGGCGCCCCGGACGTCTAGGACCGGTAACGGGTTGCCGCGCAGGGTAATCACCCCGGTTAGCGGCGGTGCCATCCCGGGCAGTTCGGTGAGGCCCACGAGTCGGACCACCTCGCGGATCTCGTTGAGCGGGGTGGCGAAGATCCGCTGCCCAAAGGCGAACGTGACGAAGCCTTGGCTCATCGCCGTCCAACCGATCCCGTGACGGCGCCCTGCGGCTCGGTCCGGTCGGCGAGCTGCCGGCAGAGCGTGGCAAGCTCGGCTGGCCGACGCCCCCCGAGCTCCGGGGCGATGGTGGTCGGCGGCCAATCGCACAGCGCGCCGGCCGCGGCCCGGTATGCCCGGGCCGCGGCTGCCGGCTCGCCAAGCCGCTCGAGCGCGCCACCGAGCAGGAACTGGGCGAGCCCGTCGGCCGGCTCTAGGTACACCGCCTTACGAAGGCTCGACATCGCCTCCGCATCCCGGCCAAGGTTGGTCAAGGACAGGCCGCGTAGATAGTGCGCCTCGGCGCGCAGCGGGTCGAACTCGATCATCGAATCGGTGAGGTTGACCGCCTCGTCGTAACGACCACCCGCCAGGCTGGCGCGCACCGCGCCGACGGTTGGTCGGCTCGGCGCCGGCGGGGCCGTTACCCGCTCTGCCCGGCGCGGCTGCAGCCGCCGCTCACTGCGACGGGCGACCGGGGGTTCAGCGGTGCGGCGGTCCGGGAGGACGGCCCGGCGCTCCGGAACCCCGTCCAAGCGCCGGTAGACGAAGGCGTCGCCCAGGCCAACGAGGGAAAACTCGTCCGAGATCTGCCAGAGCGTTTCGGCGTGGCCGAGAAAAAGGTAACCCCCGTCCCGGACGGCGGTGTGCAGCCGGCGCATCAGCGCGACCGTCGTGTCCCTCCGGAAGTAGATCGTGACGTTGCGGCAGAGAATGAGATCGAGACTGCCCGGCTCGAACGGAGTCGGGTCGGTGACCAGGTTGTGATGGCGAAACTCGACGAGGCGTCGGACGTCCTCGCGCACTTCGAGCATGCCGGGTTGGTCGGCACACGGGGTGAGCCACCGCGCGACGTCGACGGGGTCGGCAAGGTGCAACGACCGTTCCCCGTAGCGGGCGCGCCGGGCAGCCGCAAGCGCGCGAGTCGACACGTCGGTGGCGATGATCTTCACATCCAATCCCGGGTTGGCGGGAAGCAGCTCCCCGATCAACATCGCGACCGTGTAAGGCTCCTCGCCGGTCGAGCACCCGGCGCTCCATACCCGCAGGTGGCCGCCACGCTCGCCGGCGGACTGGAGGAGCTGCGGCAGCACGTGCCGGCGAAGAGCGCGGATCTGCGGCGGGTTCCGGAAGAAGTGGGTCTCCGGGATGGTCACCTCGTCCAGCAGCAGCTGACGTTCGGGCTCGCCCGCCGGGGTGTCGAGCAACCGCAGGTAGCTGTCGACGTCGGGGCAACCGGACGCCCGAAGCCGCTCGCCCAGCGACAGCGCGAGCGAGTCCCGTCGGGTCCCGTCGAAGACCAGGCCCGCCGCTTCCCGCAAAACCAGACAGAGCGCCTCGAACTGCGCGTCGTCGAGGATCACTCGGTTCACGGTTGCGCCTCGGCTGGCACGGCCAACAGGTCGAGCAGGGTGGAGCCAATTTCCGGTAGCGGGAGGACCCGGTCGGCGGCACCGAGCGCGGCCGCCGCGCCCGGCATCCCGTATACGGCCGAGGTGGACTCGTCCTGGGCGATGGTCATGGCGCCGCGGTCGTGCATCTCCTGCAACCCGAGCGCCCCGTCACGGCCCATCCCGGTGAGGAGCACGCCGATCGCCTCGGAGCCCAGCTGGGCGGCCACCGACCGGAAGGTCGCATCGATGCCGGGGATATGGAACTGGGTCGGCGGCGGGACCTCGGTGGTCACCCGCAGGTGATCGTGCACGATGAGGTTCAGTCCGCTCGGGGCGACCGTCACCGTTCCCGGTGCCAGCCGCCGTCCGGACTGGCCAACCGCAACCGGCAGCGCGATCAGCTCGTCGAGCCAGCCGGCGAGGCCCTCGATGAATCCGTCGGCCATGTGCTGGACGACGAGAACTGCGATGTCAAGGCCGGCCGGGAGACTGCCGAGCACGGTCGCCAGTGCCTGTGGACCGCCGGTGGATGCGCCGATGGCGAGCAGTCGCACGCCGCTCGGCCGGACGTTCGGAGCCGGTTCCGGGGTCACGTCGGACCGGGGTTCTGGCGCGGGGCGTTTCGGGCTGAGCGCGGTGCCGCCGGCATGGCCGCGCAATCGTCCACGCGGATGGGTGATCACCCGGATCCGGCTGGCGACCCGAAGCCGGCTGCGGAGCTCCTCCGCGTGGTCCTCCATGCGGCCGGCGTGTTCCGGGCCCGGCTTCCCCACGACGTCGACCGCACCCGCGGCCAGCGCCGCCCGGGCGTTGGCATTGTCGGTGCCGTCGACGAAAGAGGAGTAGACCAGGATGGGCGTGGGTCGCGTTGCCATGATGCGCTCGATCGCTTCGATCCCGTTCATCAACGGCAGATCGAGATCCATGAGCACGGCGCCCGGGCGCAGGCGTTCGACCAGAGCGATCGCCTCCCGACCGTTCCGCGCCTCGCCGACGACACTCAGATCGTCACCGGCCTCGATGACCGCGCGGAGAAAACGTCGCTGGACCGGGGAATCGTCGACGACGACGACGGCCAGCGGAGGCCGCTTTGCGGGCAGGACGCTCACGTCAGTTCCCGACACACAACTCGGCCTGCATCGCCTCGACGCAATGCGCTGCCGCGTCAGCGACCTCCGTCGGCACCCGGTCCATGCCAGGCTCGCAGTACGGGTTGAGGAGTAGCTCGCACCGGCGGGCCAGTTCGGCGACCGCCGGCCGGTTCACGATGATCGCGCTACTGGCCAGGGTGTGCGCGTCGCCGCGCAGGGCGATGGCGGCGTCCGGGGCGCCGGCGGCCCGCAGCCGCTCGACAGCGTCGCGCATCCGGGGTAGGCGCTGCGCGACTTCGCCGGCGAACGCCGCCGCGAGCGCCTCGGCGAGAGTCGACGCGGATGGCGGAGCGGCAACTGCCGGATCGGACACCAAGCCCTCCGCCCTAGGTCGGAGCCGGAAACGGCCCCTAGGTGGTGTCGTCCGAGATCGTCTTCGGCTTGAGGTCCCGACGGTCCAGTGGGGTCCGGCGGCTACGCATCCCCCGACCGAGCCGTCAACGGGAACGTCGCCCAGAAGGTGGTCCCGTCCTCCCCGCGGCTGGAGACCCCGACCGAGCCTCCGTGCCCGATGGCGATTCGGCGGGTGATCGATAGGCCGAGACCGAGGCCCGGCACCCCGCGGTGGTCGCTGCTCGCGGAACGGGCATAGCGTTCGAAGATCCGGTCCTGGTCGGAGGCCGGGATCGGCTCGCCCGGGTTGTGCACCTCGAAGCGAGCGAAACCTCGGCTTCGGACCACCCGCACCGTGACCGTGGTGTCGTCCGCCGTGTACGTGACCGCGTTTCCGACCAGATTGTCCAGGGCCTCGCGGATCAGCTCGGGCTCGGCGGCGCACGTGTCGGGCGCGTCGGGGCCCCCAACGATCTGGATCCGGATCCCCCGCCGGGTCGCGGCGAGGTCGTGGTCGCCCAGGATCCGGTCGAGCAACGGCCGGACGGCCACCTCTGTCCACGCCGGGCGCACCCCGGTCACCGCGATCCGCTCGTCGATGAGCACCCGTCCGATGAAGCCGCTGATCCGGTCGAGAGACTCCAGGAGGCCGATCCAGGACCGCTCGGTCTGCTCCGGTTCGAGCTCGGCGCCCTGCTGGCGGAGCAACTGGGCATACCCCTTCGCCGCGGCCAGGGGCGAGCGCAGGTCGTGCCGCGCGGCATCGGTGAGCTCGCTGCGCCGCACCGCTTCCGCCGCCCATCCCAGCGCTACGGCGGCGTACGCGGCCAGGTCGGTGAGCAGGGCGGTGTCGTGGTCGTCGAACGTCCGGCCGCCGGGCGCGTTCGCGACCGTGATCTCCGCGCGGCCGGCCCCTTCCAACGGGACCGGCACGGTCAGGCAGGGACCGTCCGGGCCGGGGTCGCCCGGGACGACGACATCATCGAGCACGACCTCGGCGTGGTCGGCCGCGCACAGGTCGCTGGCGGTGGCGGCGACGGTCGCGAGCACCCCGGCGACATCGGGGGGGGTGCCGAGGAGGCCTGCCGAGAGCGCGGTGAGCCTGCGCAGCCCGTCAACGTACGAAGCGGTGCGGTCCTCGCTCAACACGGTCCCCCGGACGAGACGAAGGCCTCAGCCAGCCGTCTCGCCGGCCGCCGAGGGCCCGGTGGCGGCCACCGGTGGCGCGTCGGGAACGGGAGCCGGGGCAGCTTCGCCGCGGAAGGTGAACGACGCACCCTGCCCCTGCTCGTCGGGGGTCCCCTCGAGGTCAACGACCACGATATGGCCCGGCTTCAGCTCCCCGTACAGAATCTTCTCGGAGAGGACGTCCTCGATCTCGCGTTGGATGGTGCGCCGCAACGGCCGCGCACCGAGTACCGGGTCGTAGCCCTTGGTCGCGAGCAGCAACTTCGCCGCGGGGGTCAACTCCAGCCCCATGTCCTTGTTCCGGAGCTGCTCGTCGAGCCGCTTGAGCAGGAGATCGACGATCTCGATGATCTCCTCCTGGGACAGCTGGTGGAAGACGATGACGTCGTCGATCCGGTTGAGGAACTCGGGGCGGAAATGCTGCTTGAGCTCCTCCATGACTTTCGCTTTCATCCGGTCGTAGTCGACCTGCTTGTCCCCGCCTTTGGAGAACCCGAGGTTGAAGCCCTTGGCGATGTCCCGGGTGCCGAGGTTCGACGTCATGATGATGATCGTGTTCTTGAAGTCGACCACCCGGCCCTGGGCGTCGGTGAGCCGCCCGTCCTCCAGGATCTGCAACAGCGTGTTGAAAACATCGGGATGGGCCTTTTCGATCTCGTCGAACAGGACCACCGAGAACGGCTTGCGGCGGACCCGCTCGGTGAGCTGGCCGCCCTCCTCGTATCCGACATAGCCGGGGGGGGAACCGACCAAGCGGGACACGGTGTGCTTCTCCATGAACTCGCTCATGTCGAGCTGGATCAGCGAGTCCTCGTCACCGAAGAGGAACTCGGCGAGGGTCCTGGACAGCTCGGTCTTCCCCACCCCGGACGGGCCGAGGAAGATGAACGAGCCCCCGGGGCGCTTGGGGTCCTTGAGCCCGGCCCGGGTCCGGCGGATGGCCTGCGACACAGCCTTGATCGCCGGTTCCTGACCGACCACTCGACGGTGCAGCTCGTCCTCCATCCGGAGCAGACGGCTGGTTTCCTCCTCGGTCAGCTTGAAGACCGGAATTCCGGTCCACGTAGCGAGCACCTCGGCGATCTGCTCGTCGTCGACCTCGGCCACGACGTCCATGTCGCCGGCCTTCCACTCCTTCTCGCGCTGCGCCTTCTCGCCGAGCAACTGCTTCTCGTTGTCGCGCAAGGCGGCGGCCTTCTCGAAGTCCTGCGCGTCGATCGCGCTTTCCTTCTCCCGGCGCACCCCGGCGATCCGCTCGTCGTACTCACGAAGGTCCGGCGGTGCCGTCATCCGGCGGATCCGCATCCGCGAGCCGGCCTCGTCGATCAGGTCGATCGCCTTGTCCGGCAGGAACCTGTCGCTGATGTAGCGGTCGGCCAGGGTGGCCGCGGCAACCAGAGCGGCATCGGTGATCGACACCCGGTGGTGCGCCTCGTAACGGTCGCGGAGCCCCTTGAGAATTTCGATCGTGTGCACGAGGGTCGGCTCGCCGACCTGGATCGGCTGGAACCGCCGCTCCAGCGCGGCGTCCTTCTCCAGGTGCTTGCGGTACTCGTCCAGCGTGGTCGCACCTATCGTCTGCAGCTCGCCACGAGCCAGCATCGGCTTGAGAATGCTCGCGGCGTCGATGGCGCCCTCGGCGGCACCCGCGCCGACCAGCGTGTGCAGCTCGTCGATGAACAAGATGATGTCCCCGCGGGTGCGGATCTCCTTGAGAACCTTCTTCAGTCGCTCCTCGAAATCGCCGCGATAGCGGGAACCGGCGACGAGGGCGCCCAGGTCGAGGGTGTAGAGCTGCTTGTCCTTGAGTGTTTCCGGCACCTCGCCCTTGACGATGGCCTGGGCCAGACCTTCGACTACGGCGGTCTTGCCGACCCCCGGCTCCCCGATGAGCACCGGGTTGTTCTTCGTCCTCCGGGAGAGGACCTGCATCACCCGCTCGATTTCCTTCTCCCGACCGATGACCGGGTCGAGCTTGCTCTCGCGGGCAGCCTGAGTGAGGTTGCGGCCGAACTGGTCGAGGACGAGGCTGGTGCTAGGGGTGCCCTCGGCCGGGCCCGCACCGGCCGGCTCTTTCCCGCCCTGGTAACCGGACAGCAATTGAATTACCTGCTGGCGCACCCGGTTCAGATCGGCGCCCAGCTTTACGAGCACCTGGGCGGCTACGCCCTCTCCTTCGCGGATCAAGCCGAGCAGGATGTGTTCGGTGCCGATGTAGTTGTGACCGAGTTGCAATGCCTCGCGTAGGGAAAGCTCGAGAACCTTCTTCGCCCGGGGGGTGAACGGAATGTGCCCGCTCGGTGCCTGTTGGCCTTGCCCGATGATCTCCTCGACCTGCTGGCGCACCCCTTCGAGGGAAATGCCGAGACTTTCCAAGGCCTTCGCCGCCACGCCCTCGCCCTCATGGATCAACCCGAGCAGGATGTGTTCGGTTCCGATGTAGTTGTGGTTAAGCATCCGGGCCTCTTCTTGGGCCAAGACGACAACCCGCCGCGCGCGGTCGGTGAATCTTTCGAACATGTGTCGCTCCTCACAGAGCGGGTGCGGGAAACCCCGCCACCGCATGCTAGCCCCGTCCCGGCCGACCTGCCGCCGGGACGACCGCGACGGTTCCGCTGGCCCGCCGCTGTAGCCATGCAACGAGTCGTCGGCCCTGGCTGTTCCGCACTGAACCCCCGTGGCGGCGATCTTTCAGTGTGCGGCGTCGTAGCGTTCGGCGAGCGACGCGGGAATCCGGCCACGCTCGCTCACCGCGATGCCCTGATTGCGGGCCCATGCCCGGATCTCCGCGCTGCGCTGGCGGTCCGGCCCCCCGCCGCCTCCGCGGCGGCTGTTCCGGCGACCAGGGCGGCCCCCCACCCGACGACCGGCCGCGACGTAACTGGCCATCTCGTCGCGCAGCCGACTGGCGTGCGCGGCACAAAGATCGATCTCGTAGCCGACACCATCCAGACCGAGAACCACGGTTTCGTCCCCGGGCGTCTCGTCGCCGTGCAGATCACAGACGAGAATCACCCGAACTCGTTGCGCCATGTCAATTCCTCCCACTGGTGTCAATTTGCTAAACGGGCATCAAGTTTATCCGAAATCGACCAGCCGGTATCCGTCGATAGTTTCCTAATCGGAATTTTCGGCGCAGGATATCGAGTGGTTCCGGACGGCGGATCGGTTTTCCACCGACTATTGCGGTCGGACCAGGGGAAAAAGAATGGTCTCCCGGATGTTGCCGCCGGTTAGCAACATGAGCAGCCGATCGACGCCCAGCCCCAACCCGCCACTCGGCGGCATGCCGTATTCCAGGGCGCGGAGAAAATCCTCGTCGAGGTGCATGGCCTCCGGGTCCCCACCGGCGGCGAGCAGCGACTGCTCGGTCAGGCGGCGCCGTTGCTCCACCGGATCGACAAGCTCGCTGTAGGCCGGGGCGAGCTCTACCCCGCGCACGACGAGGTCCCAGGCTTCGCTGAGTCGCGGGTCGAGCCGGTGTGGTCTGGCCAGCGGCCTGACCTCGGCGGGATAGTCCCTGACGAAGGTTGGCTCGACCAGCGTGTGCTCGACTAGCTTCTCGAACAGTTCGAGGACAACCGCTCCGGCACCCCAGTCGGGCTGGAGCCCGACCCCGTGCCGCTCGGCGATCAGGCGGAGCGCCTCGACTGGAGTGTCGACCGTCACCGACTCCCCGCACACGGCGGCAACGGCGTCGTGGACCGTGACGGCATGCCACGGAGCGGCGAGGTCGAGCTCGCCGCCGCGCCCGTCCGGGATCAGCGTCGTCCCGAGGGCCGTCGCGGCGTCGATCACCAGGGCGCGGGTGAGCTCGGCCATCGAGTCGTAGTCGCCATAGGCCTGGTAGGCCTCGAGCATCGTGAACTCGGGGCTGTGGGTCGTGTCCACGCCTTCGTTGCGAAAGATCCTTCCGATCTCGTAGACGCGCTCGATCCCACCGACTACGAGCCGCTTGAGGTGCAGTTCGAGTGCGATCCGCAGGTACATGTCCTGGTCGAACGCGTTCAGGTGGGTGCGGAACGGCCGGGCGGCCGCCCCGCCATGCATCTGCTGCAGGACCGGGGTCTCGACCTCTACGAATCCGCGCAGGCGCAGGGTCTGTCGGAGCGAGGCGAGCACGGCATCCCGCGCGTGCACCATCCGGCGCGCTTCGGGGTTGACGATCAAATCGAGGTAGCGCTGCCGGACCCGTGCCTCCGGGTCGGACAATCCCTGGTGCTTGTCCGGCAACGGATGCAGCGCCTTGGCGGTTAGCCGCCAGCTCGCTGCCCGAACCGACAACTCGCCCCGCCGCGAGCTGACCACCTCGCCCTCGACCCCGATGTGGTCGCCGAGATCGACATCGGACTTCCATGCCGCAAGGGCATCCGCCCCGACGCCGTCGAGGTCGAGCATGACCTGTAGGTCCGCAGTGCCGTCGCGCAGCGTGGCGAAGCAGAGCTTGCCGCCGTCCCGGCGCAAGACAACCCGGCCGGCGACGGCGACCCGTTCGCCGGTCGCGCTGTCGGGTGACAGGCCGACGAAGCGCGCGTGCAGGTCCGCCGCGGTCGCGGTTCGTGGGTACCCCACCGGATAGGGGTCCCCACCGGCTGCCCGGATGCGGTCCAGTTTCGCTCGCCGAACAGCGGACTGCTCCGGAACGTCACCCGCCGGATCAGTCATGGCGCAACTCCGCATTCTTGTCGAAGACCAATCGGAGGCCGATCAGCGTGAGGTCCGGCTCGTGGATCTCGATCGTCTCGCTCTCGGCCAGCAGGAGCGGCGCCAGCCCGCCGGTGGCGACCACCCGGACGTCCCCGCCGAGCTCGGCCACGATCCGCCGCACCAACCCGTCGACCTGGCCGGCGAACCCGTAGAGCACACCGGACTGCAGTGCCTCGACGGTGCTTTTCCCGATGACCGAACGCGGCCGGGACAGCTCGACCTTGAACAGCCGGGCGCCGCGCGCGGCTAGGGCGTCGAGGCTGATCTCGATCCCCGGCGCGATGGCACCGCCGAGGAACTCGCCCTTGGCGGATACCACGTCGAAGTTCGTCGAAGTCCCGAAGTCCACGACCACCGCCGGGCCGCCGTGCAGGTGGAATGCGGCCAGTGCATTGACGATCCGATCGGCCCCCACCTCCCGGGGATTGTCGTAGAGCAGAGGCACCCCGGTCCTGACTCCAGGTTCGACGATGACCGCCGGCACGTCCGGGTAGTAGCGGGCCAGCACGCCACGCAGCTCCTGAAGCACGGCGGGCACGGTCGAACAGGCGCTGATCCCGACCGGGCGCGGCAGGCCTTCGAGGAGGCCGCGCAAGAGCAGGGCTAGCTCGTCGGCAGTGGCCCGGGCGTCGGTCTTGATCCGCCAGGATTCGGTCAGTTCGTCGGCCTCGAAGCAGCCGATGACAGTGTGCGTGTTGCCGACGTCGATCGCGAGCAGCACCGGGTTCACCCTTCTCTGATCGGGCGCAGGTCCATGCCCATGTCGAGCGCCGGCGCGGAGTGCGTAAGCGCCCCGACGGAGAGGAAGTCGACCCCGGTCTCCGCGACCGCCCGGGCCCGGTCCAATGTGAGTCCGCCGGTGGCCTCGATCACCGCACGCCCGGCGACGCGGCGCACCGCCTCGGCCAACTCGACGACGGTCATGTTGTCGCAGAGCAGAAACCCGGCGCCAGCCGCGACGGCGTCGTCGACCTGCTGAAGGGTGTCGCACTCCACCTGAACTTCGATTCCGGGAAACGTCGCGCCGATCGCCCGGAAGGCCTCGGCCACGCCTCCGGCCGCCAGAACGTGGTTGTCCTTGACCAGGCCGCCGTCGTAAAGCCCCATCCGCTTGTTCCGGCCCCCACCGCAACGAACGGCGTACTTCTCCAGCACCCGTAGGCCAGGCGTCGTCTTGCGGGTGTCGAGGATCACCGCGCCGGTCCCAGCCACCGCGTCCACCCAGCGGCGGGTCGAGGTCGCGACGCCGGAGAGGTGGCACAGCAGGTTGAGAGCTGTCCGCTCGGCCGTCAAGAGGGCCCGGACGAGGCAGCGGGCAGAAAGGACGACGTCCCCGGATGCGACCGGGTCGCCATCGACCCGGCACGCCTGGATGACCACCGCGTCGTCGCTGACGATCTCGAGGACAGCGGCGACGACCGGCAGCCCGGCGATGACCCCGTCCGCGTGGGCCACGAAGTCCGCGGCACCGTCGAGGTCGAACGGGACGGTCGCGACGCTCGTCACGTCGAGCCCATCCCCCAGGTCTTCGGTCAGGGCCCGGTGAACCAACTGCTCGATGTCCTCCGGGTCGAGCCCGGCGGCGGCCAGGGTTTCCCGGGTCGACGCCCGCAGGGTCATAACGGTCCCAGCGTCGCCCGCGGCGTCCCGTCGCCGTCGAGCCGCACGTGGACGCGCACCTGCCCGAAGCGGGTCCGCTCGGGATTCGGGAAGTCCTCCCGCCAGTGGCAGCCGCGGCTCTCCTCCCGCGCGGTCGCGGCTGCGAGCAGGGCCCGCGCCACGAGGTGGAGATTCGTCGCCTGCCAGGCATCCGGGTCGCAGGGGACGCCCGACCGCTCACCCAGCACGGTCAGCGTCTTCTCCGTGGCGCTGAGGCTTCCGGCACTACGCAGGACGCCGGCCCCGTCGCTCATCGCCCGAGCCAACTCCGCACAGGCCCGGGGCTCGACAAGGCCGACCACCCGGGGTTCCGGCGCCCCCGGCGGGGGGGAACCGGCTTGGCCATCCGGATCGGCCACCAACGCGTCCCCGATCCGAGCAGCGAAGACGAGACCCTCCAGCAGCGAGTTCGATGCAAGCCGATTCGCACCGTGCACACCGGTGCAAGCGACCTCTCCGCACGCGTAGAGGCCGGGCACCCCGGTTCGACCGGACAGGTCAGTGCGAAGGCCACCGCTCGCATAGTGCGCCGCCGGGGCGACCGGGATCCGGTCCGTAACCGGGTCCACTCCCGCCGCTCGGCACGACGCCATGATCGTTGGGAAGCGGGCGTTCAACGTCTGCGCTCCGAGCCGGCGAGCGTCCAGGAAAAGGTGATCGGCTCCGGTCTCCGCCATTACCCGAGACATTCGCCGGGTCACGACATCGCGCGGCGCCAAATCCTCGAGCGGGTGCACGCCGGACATCACGCGACGACCGGAGGCATCGAGCAGGACGGCGCCCTCACCACGCATTGCCTCGCTGACCAGGGGCTGCTGGCCACGTGCCTGCGGCCCCAGCCAAAGCGCAGTCGGATGGAACTGGACGAACTCGAGGTCAGCCACCTCCGCCCCCGCACGCAGGCCGAGGGCCACCCCGTCGCCGGTCGATACCCCCGGGTTCGTGGTCACCGCATAGACCTGACCCAGGCCGCCGGTAGCCAGCACCACGGCCCGCCCCAGCGCCGCCCCGACCCCGTCTCGTGAGCCCTGGCCGAGAACGTGCAGAGTAACCCCGGCCGCTCCGCCTTCGCGGCCGAGGATGACGTCGAGGACAAGCGCGTGCTCGATCACCTCCACGTCGTCGCTGGCTCGGACGGCGGCGACCAGCGCCCGGGAGACTTCGGCGCCGGTGGCATCCCCGCCAGCGTGTGCGACCCGGCTGCGGTGGTGCCCGCCCTCCCGGGTGAGCGCGAGCGATCCGTCCGGATCACGGTCGAATGCGGCACCCAGCCCGAGCAGTTCGCGGACCCGGTGCGGCCCCTCCCGGACCAGGACATCGACGGCCGCAGGATCGCAGAGTCCGACCCCGGCCTCCAGCGTGTCGTCACGGTGCTGCTCGGGGCTGTCGCCCACACCCAGCGCAACGGCGATCCCACCCTGCGCCCACCGGGTGGAGCCGGCGTCGAGAGCGGCCTTCGTCACGAGCAGCACCCGACCCGCCCGGCGGGCATGGAGGGCAGCGGTGAGACCGGCCACCCCACTGCCGACGACGACCACGTCCGCCCGGACGGTCCAGCCCGGGGCGGCCGCAGGCAGCCGGATCATCCGGTGTCCGCGCGGAGTGCGTCACCGCGAACGGTGGCCAGGTGCGGCAGCGGCTCGGCCGGATCGGTTCCGAGCTCCGTCATCTTGTTGTCCGCGTCGACGAAGACCACCCTCGGCTGGAAGGATCGCGCGTCGGCATCGGAGAGCGTGCAATAGCTGATCAGGATGACCAGGTCGCCACGATGGACGAGCCGGGCAGCCGCGCCGTTGATGCCGATGATCCCGCTGCCCCGCGGCCCGGGGATCACGTAGGTCTCCAGCCGGGCTCCGTTGGTTACGTCGACCACGGCGACCTGCTCTCCGGCGAGCAGGTCAGCGGCCTCCATCAGCTCAGCGTCCACCGTCACCGATCCGACGTAGTCCAGATCCGCCTGCGTGACCGTGGCCCGATGGATCTTGGACTTCAGCATGGTGCGGAACATAGGGAAGGCTCCTTCAGCCGAGGGGAGGGTTCTCGGGGACGCGCACGTCGAGCCGGCAGTTGTCGATCAGCCGGGTAGTGCCGACCCGGGCTGCCACGAGCAGCCGAGCCGGACCTCGCCAGTCGTCGGGTACCTCATCGAGGTCCGCCTCGTCGACGAGCACGCAGTAGTCGAGCTCCAATCCCTGCTGACCGGCCAACACCCCAGCCGCGGCAGCTCGCCCCGGGACGGCACCGCGGGCAACCGCGACCCGGGCGGCCTCGAGCGCGCGCGGGATGGCGAGCGCCGCGGTCCGATCGGCCGCGTCCAGGTGGCGGTTGCGGCTGGAAAGGGCCAACCCGTCGTGGTCACGAACCGTCGGCTCGGACAGCACCGCAACCGGTAGGTCGAGGTCGGTTACCAGGCGGCGGACCAGGAGGAGCTGCTGGGCGTCCTTCTCGCCGAAAACGGCGACGTCCGGCCGGGTGAGCTGGAACAGTTTCGTCACCACGGTCAGCGCGCCGTCGAAATGACCCGGTCGGCTGGCACCTTCCC
Organism: Mycobacteriales bacterium; assembly: GCA_035533475.1. Taxonomy (NCBI): domain Bacteria; kingdom Bacillati; phylum Actinomycetota; class Actinomycetes; order Mycobacteriales; species Mycobacteriales bacterium. The sequence continues at coordinate 96,758 of DATLTS010000041.1, forward strand.
AGCGATCTCCCAACCGGCCGGCGCTCACCCGGATCGCCGGCTCACCGTGCGGATAGACGTCGGTCACGGTCGGCGCGAACACGAGGTCGACCCCGGACGCGGCGCATTTCTCGAGATCGTCGTCTGGGGTTCGCGGATACCTGGCGAAGTCCTCCGCCGGTCCGAACTGCAATGGGTTCACGAACAGCGTCACCAGGACGCTCGCCGCCGCGGCCCGCGCGGTCGCCAACAAAGCCGCGTGGCCCGCGTGCAGCGCGCCCATGGTCAGCACGACGGCGACCGGCCCGGGCATCGCGAGCCGCGCCGACGCGAGCTCGTCCCGGTTACGGGCCACGGTCATGGCGGGGGGCGTCACGACGCTGAGCCTCCCTCGGTGGCGAGCACGTCGAGCAGCGCCTCGGCGGCGGCCGGCGTCAGCCGGCGACGAGCCAGCGCCCGATCGGCGGTGAGACGGGCCAGCGCCACGTATCCGGGCACGGTCTCCGGGGCGGCCGCCCGCAGTGCCGCCAAATGCACCGCCACGGTGCCGGCGTCACCGCGGGCGACCGGTCCGGTCACGGCCGAGTCGCCATGGCGCAGCGCGTTGTCGAGCGCCGCACCGAGCAGGGGGGCGAGCATGCGTTCGGGCTGGTCGACCCCGGCCGCGCGGAGCAGGTCCACGGTCGTAGTCACCAGCGTCATGAGGTGGTTGGCGCCACCGGCAAGTGCCGCGTGGTACAGCGGCCGCGCGGCTTCCGGGACGAAGGCCGGCTCGCCGCCCATCTCGATGACCAGCGCCTCGGCCACCGGACGCAACGGTTCCGGCGCGGTGACTCCGAACATCGCGCCGGCGAGTCGGGCCAGGTCGGTACCGGTACCGGCGAAGGTCATGACCGGATGTAGGGCGAGCGGAAGTCCACCGGCCCGAGTCAGTGGCCCGAGCACGGCCAGCCCATATCGGCCACTGGGGTGGACGGTCAAGGTGCCGGGAGCGAGCCGGTCGCTGGCCGCCAATCCGGACACCAGCCCGGGAAGGACGTCGTCGGGGACCGCCAGCAGCACCAGCCCGGCACCGACTAGCACCTCATCCGGGGCCACCAGCGGGACACCGGGGAGCATGACCTCGGCGCGGCGCCTGGAGTCGGTCGAGACGCCGCTCGCGGCGATCACCCGATGGCCGGCCCGCTGAAGCGCCGCCCCCAACGTCGCCCCGACCCGGCCCACCCCGAGGACCCCGACGGCGAGCCGGCCAGGCCTCGCGTCGGGCAGCGTGGCGGAGGGCCCCTGAGCGGCCATGGGCGCGTTCCAGTCCTCACCGGGTACCGGACGATGTCGGGTCCAGGGTAGCGGGTGGCTAGGTTTGCGGTCATGGCCGGCCCAGCGCTCGGAGAGCGAGGCTGGCAACCCTGGCGGTCCGCGATGGCCGCACTCACCGCTCCCGGCGGTTTCTACCGCCGCGGCGGCGCCAGGCAGTTCCGCACCGCGGCAAGGTCCGAGCTGTTCGCGGCGGCATTGCTCCGCCTCATCCAGACCGTGGACACGGCGCTGGCTCGCCCGGCCCGACTACAGGTCGTCGATGTTGGCGCCGGTGGGGGGGAGCTTCTCACGGCGTTGGCCGCCCTGGCCGATCGGGAACTGGCCAGCCGCCTCGACCTGCTCGGGGTGGATGTGGAAACTCGACCGGACCAGCTCCCGGCCGTGATCGGCTGGAGCCATCGGCTGCCGGCCGCGATCTCCGGCTGTGTCGTGGCCCACGAGTGGCTGGACACGGTGCCGATCGACGTCGTCGAGCGCACACCGGCCGGGCTGCGCGTGATCGAGGTCAATGGGCGCGGTGAGGAGCGCCGGGCCGGAAAGCCGACCGCCCGGGACGCGGCCTGGGTCGGCGAATACTGGCCCGGCGCTCAGCGGGCCGAAGTGGGCTGGCGACGCGACGTCGCATGGCGGGCACTGGTGCGCCGGGTTCGGGCCGGGTTGGCCGTAGCGATCGACTACCAGGCCGACCCGACGGTCAGCCCGCTCGGGACTCTCACCGGCTACCGGGATGGCCGGCAGGTCCGACCACTCCCGGATGGCCGGACCGACATCACCGCCCACGTCCTGTTCGGCTCGCTCATCGACCCGGAAAGCCGCCTTCTGACCCAGGCCGAGGCGCTCGAACGGCTCGGCCCGCCGTCGAGCCTCCCCCCGCGGAGTGCGGCCGACAACGATCCGGGCGGCTACCTGCGCACCCTGGTGCGCATCGGGGAACGGGCCGAGCTCGCTCGACCGACCGGGTGGGGTGGGTTCGGCTGGTTGGTCCGGGCCGTGGGCATGCCCCACCCGGACGATCTCGTCGGGTCAACCGCCATCGGAGCCTCCGATTAGCCGAGCCAGCAGGGCCCCGGTGAGCTTCGCGGTCCAGGGCAACGCCTTACCCCAGCGCGGGTGCCGGCCCGGCGCACGATGACGACTCCCGGCAGCGTGGGGGTCGGGGGCGCCGGAGCGGGGGCCGACGCCATCGTGACGATCGGTCCGCAACACCCGTCCGCGCACGGCGCCCTCCGGCTCGCGGTGCACCTGGACGGGGAGGTGATCCGCCGTGCCGAGCCGGTGATCGGATACATGCATCGCGGCGCCGAGAAGCTTTACGAGGTTCGGGACTACCGGCAGATCGTCATGCTCGCGAACCGGCACGACTGGCTATCGGCGTTCGCCAGCGAGCTCGGCGTCGTGCTGGCCGTCGAACGGATGATGGGTCTCCGGATTCCGGAGCGGGCCACCTGGCTCCGCACCCTGCTGGCCGAGCTCAATCGCGCAGTCCATCACCTGGCTTTCCTCGCCGCATTCCCGCTCGAGCTCGGTGAAACGGCCGCGGCCGCGGCCGCGACCGCCGGTCGCGAGTCGCTCCTCCGGTTGCTGGAGGCGGCGTCCGGTGGCCGGGTGCACTTCATGTTCAACCGGGTCGGCGGACTCAAGTCAGACGTGCCGGACGGGTGGCTGGCCGAGCTGCTGCGTGCCCTGCCGGCGGTCCGGACCACGATCGACTCAGAGCTACGGTCGGCGCAGGCCGCGGCGAGCTTCCGGGAGGCCACCGAAGGCGTCGGGCGGCTCGCCGCTTCGGTAGCCGAGGCGTACGGGGTGAGCGGCCCGGTGGCTCGGGCCTCCGGTCTAGACCTGGACCTGCGCCGGGACGACCCCTACCTCGGCTATCCGGAGCTGGATCTGCCGGTCGTCGGCAGGACCAGCGGTGACTGCCTGGGCCGGTTCGACTGTCTGCTCGAGGAGACGTGGGTCGCCCTCGACCTCGTCGAACAGTGCGCGCAACGGCTAGCCGGGCTCACCGGCCCGGTTTCGGTCCGGCTCCCCAAGGTCGTGCGGGCTCCCGAGGGCGAAACCTACGCCTGGACCGAGAACCCCTCCGGGATCAATGGATATTTCCTCGTATCGCGCGGCGAGGCCACCCCCTGGCGGCTCAAATTGCGCACCGCGTCTTTCAACAACGTCCAGGTCCTCCGCGAGATCCTGCCCGGTGCACAGCTCGGGGAACTCACGGTCATTCTGTCGTCGCTGTTCTTCGTCGTCGGAGACCTGGACAAGTAACTCCGACCTCGGGCACCGCGCCCGTGCACGGTCAGTCGCGGGTCCGCAGGTAGTCGATGAAGCGTGCCCGCATCAGCGGCTCCGCGTCACCGAGGTCGTGACCGAACACCTCCCGGACCGCTGCCACGGCCTCGGCGATACCTCCGGTGATGTTGCCAGCCGACCCATCCTCGGTGGCGATGCTGCGTGCCGCCGGGACGTGTTCGAGCAGGTCCCAGAAGAAGGCGACGTCGATGTGGCGCTCGGCGACGGCGAAGGCCTGATGCCGCAGCTCCTCGGTCGTGAGGCGCTCGAGCTCCTCGACAGTCCGACCCTCGGTCACGCCGTCACTGTAGCGACCGGTCACTCGGCGGCCGCACGCTCATCCTCGGAACCAGCCGGCGGACGTGGCACGCGGCACACCCCCTCGAGGAGCAACGCGGCAACGACCAGAGCCACCGCCCCCACGAAACCGGCCGCCCCGATCGGGACGTCCCGACCGGCCCCGTGCGAAGCAAGGTAACCGAGCAGCCCGGCGTAGCCGCCCGCGAAGACCGCGCCGGCAAGCGAAGACGCCTTGGCGAGGGCAGCCACCCTGGCGACCGCGAGTGGCATGATCGGTTTGGTCCGCGGCCGCCCCTGCAATCGGGAGCGGACGGACTGGGCCATCCCGGCCTCGGCCAGCGCAAGCACGAAGAGCAGGACGGGTGCGCTGACGGGCAGCGGCGGCAACGCCGAGTAGACGACCCGGGCTCCGACGAAGGCGGCCAGAGCAACCGCGGCGAACACGGCAGCCAGTACGACCGGTCGGGTCGGTCTCACGTCGACCGGAGGGTCAAGTCGTCGCGGCGGCGAATGCCCCGAACGTCGAGTTGCGCCAGGAGATCCGCGGCCCGTCCCGCGCCGGCGATCCTGGCCTGCGGGTCGACATCGAGCCACGGCGCGAGGACGAACGGGCGCAACCGGGCACGCGGATGCGGCAGGGTCAGCGCGGGCTCGTCACTGACCAGCTCATCGACCGCGATGACGTCCACGTCCAGCGAACGGGGGGCCCAGCGTTCAACACGCTCGCGACCGGCCCGGTGCTCAGCCGCCAATGCCGCGTCGAGCGCGAGACGTGGCCCGACGACCGCAGTCAGACAAACGGCGTTGAGGAAAAGCTCGGATCCCAGCATCCCCTGCGGGACGGACTCGTAGACCGGGGACACCCGCACGGCCCCGCACCGTTCGGCCAGGGTGTCCACGCCCAGTTGGAGCCGGCCGAGCCGATCCCCGAGATTGGAGCCCAGCGAGAACACCGCGGGCCAGGTCACCGCCGGGACCGGCGCAGGCTGACGAGGACATCCGCGACCGAGACGCCGACCGGCGCCTGCGGCTTGTGGACGGTGACCTCGACCTCGAGGATGCGCTCGTCCTCGAGGACCACCCCGGCAATCCGTTCAGCCAGGGTCTCTAGCAAGGCGACCGGCTCGCCACCGAGAACCGCGGCCACCCGGCCGGCGACGGCCGCGTAGTCAACAGTGTCCGCGAGCTCGTCGCTCGCCGCGGCCGCGCTGGTGTCCAGGTGAACCGTGACGTCCGCGACGAACAACTGGCCGGCCACTCGCTCGGTCGCGAGTACCCCATGGCGCCCATGCACCCGCAACCCGCGGATCTCGATCCGGTCGGTCACGAGAAGCTGGGCCCGCTCGGAGCGATGACGGGTGAGGCATGGTGAACCCAGAGCCGCCATTCGGACCCACGGCGACGGAAGACATTGGTCGCGCAGGCTCGCGCACTTTCGGCCAGGCCACCCGCGTCGTCGGCCACACCGGTCAGAATGTTCTCCTCGCATGTCACCACGGCGACATCCCCCTCGACCCGGGCGACGATCCCGGTGAGGAAGAACTGGATGTAGACCGTATTGGCCATGATCACCGACCAGGACCGGAGCACTCGCCCACGCCCGGACACCGGCGGCCATCCGGGGTGGACGCAGACCACGTCGTCGTCGGGGTCCCAAACCACGGACATCCGATCGATGTCACCGGCCTCGAAGGCGGCGTAGAGCTCGGCGTTGGCAGCCGTGACCGCGGAGATCTCGGTGGAATTCACCGAGTCCGCTCCGATGCCGCGGCCCGGGCGGCGGCGGCGACCTTGACGGCATCGAGATTGGGTCCCACCTCATGCACCCGCACCCCCCAGGCGCCGGCCGTCGCGGCCAGGGCGGTCACCGCCACGGTCGCGTCGTCGCGAGCCGACACTGGGCGGTCGGCACCGTCCGGGGCGGCCAGCACCTTGCCGAGAAACGACTTCCGGGAGGCACCCACGAGAACCGGTCGGCCCAGCGCAATCACGGCCTCGAGCCCGGCGATCAGCGCCCAGTTGTGTTCCGCGAGCTTGGCGAATCCAAGGCCCGGGTCGAGGATCACCGAACCCGGGTCGACGCCGGCGTCTACGACGGCGTCCATGGCCCGGCGCAACTCGGCGCAAACCTCGTTGACGACATCGGCGTAGACGGCCCGCTCGAGCATGTCTCGGCTCGGTCCGCGGTTATGCATGACGACATAGGGGACACCCGTGTCCGCTACCAGCCTCGGGAGCTCCGGATCTGCCGCGCCTCCGCTGACATCGTTGACGACGCGGGCACCGGCGCGCAGGGCCGCCTCCGCGGTCGACGCCCGGGAGGTGTCGATGCTCACGATCGCGCCCGCCTCCGCAAGCGCGGCAACGACGGGCTCGACCCGACGAAGCTCCTCGGCCGCGGTTATCTTGACCGCCCCCGGTCGGGTCGACTCACCACCGACGTCGAGGATGTCGGCCCCCGCCGCGAGCAGGGCCAGGCCGTACTTGACGGCGCTGTCAGCATCGGCGAAGGCACCCCCGTCGGAGAACGAGTCCGGCGTCACGTTGATGACCGCCATGATCCGGCAGCGCGGGAGTCCGGGCAGCCCACGCACTGACGGGAAGGCCGGCCCGGAGTCGCGCCAGCCGGAGTCGGACATGACCTCAGCGTAGGTGAAGTCGCTCAGGCCGACCGGGCCCCGGCAAGCCGGCGCAGCCGACGCAGGGCCGGCCGAGGCCAGACGATGAAGGCTTCCGCCTCGAGCGCGGCGACGGCGATCCGGGGCAGGTCGCGAGCGCTCGGGTAGCAGATGAAGCGCGGCTCCCAGATCGGCCTGAACTTCGCGTTGAACCGGTACAGCGACTCGATCTGGAACCACCGGGAGATGAAGACGAGCAGCCCGCGCCATGCCTTGAGGACCGGGCCTGCCCCGAGCCGCTCCCCCCGCTCGAGTGCGGACCGGAACACCGCGAAATTCAGCGAGATCCGACGAACTCCGAGATCCGGCGCGCAGCGAAGGGTCTCCACGATGAGGAACTCGTTGAGTCCGTTGTCAGCCGAGCGGTCCCTACGCATGACATCGAGGGAGAGCCCGTCACGGCCCCACGGCGCGAAGTGCAGGAAGGCGCAGAGCGTCCCATCCCGCTCGGCGGTCACCGCCACGCAGTCCCGGTCCGCTGGGTCACCGAAGCGGCCCAGGGCCATGGAGAACCCGCGCTCGGTCTGGGCGCCGCGCCAGGCAGCTGCCTGCATGCGCAGCTGCTCGATCTCCGCGGGCGGGATATCACCGACCCGGCGCAAGCGGCAGCAGTACCCGGCGCGCTCTACCCGGGCAGCAGCCTGACGGACGTTGCGCATGGCCCGGCCCTCCAGGCTGAAATCGCAGACCTCGATGATCGCCTCGTCCCCGAGCTCTAGGGCGGACAGCCCGGCCTCGCGGGTCCACACCTCGCCGCCGAGTTCACTGCAGCCCATCACGGCCGGTACCCACGCGTGCCGATGCGCGTCGGCGAGGAAGGCGGCGATTGCACCGGGCCAGGCCTCCGGATCGCCGAGCGGGTCACCGCTAGCCAGCATGACGCCGGAGACCACCCGGTAGGCGATGCATGACTTTCCGGTGGTCGACCAGACGACGTTTTTGTCTCGTCGCAGGGCGAAGTAGCCCAGGGAGTCCCGGGTCCCGAACTGACCCAGCAACTCGCGCATCCGTCGTTCGTCCTCGCCTCCCAGCGACGCCAGCGGCTCGGGTGGGCGCAGGGCCAGGTACGCGGTGGTCATGGCGATGAGGACACCGAGTGCTACCAAGCTGTCGCTGACGATGTCCTCGACCCGGGAGTTGCGGAACCGGACGTGCCCGGTGACGCCGATCAGGCCCTTGAGCACGTACCCGAGCTGGGTGCTCAGCGACGGCGCGCCGATCAGGTCGTGTCGGCGAACCGCGAGCATCGCAAAGCCCAAACCGACCGAAAGTGCGAGAAGGCCAAAGAAGGCGAGGAGGGCTGACCACCGGGTCCGAGGGTCGCCGGCAGCCGGAAACTCCGCACGGAGCAGCAAACTGGCGGCGAGCAGGACGACCGAGATGGTCGCCTCCTCGATATCGAACCCTTTCACGACGTGAAGCACGACGCTGATCGCGAGCAACGCGACGACCGCTTGCCATGCCCTCCGCTTCCGTCGGCGCAGTCCGTGCGCGAGCAGAAGGAACAGGATGCCAACGACGATGGTCAGGGCGGTCGCTGCATGGGTGATCGCCCCGGGCAGCACCCGGTTGAGCGCGGCCACTCGACCGCGCAGTCCCGGGGTAACTCCGCTGCCGATGTCCAGCAAACCGATGAACGTGGCCAGCCACCCGGCCAGCCTTGGCACCCACGGCCAATGCCAGGTGCGGTCCAATCCGACGGGGTCGGTACCGGGGACGGCGCTCGGCCGGCTCACCGACCGAGGATAAGGCTCAGCGCCTCGCTCCGGGTCGACTGCGAGCTGCGCAGCTGACCCCGGACCGCGGAGGTGATGGTTTTCGAGCCGGGCTTGCGCACCCCGCGCAGTGCCATGCAAAGGTGCTCGGCCTCGATCACGACAATGACTCCCCGCGGCCGTAGGTGGCGGTCCATCTCGTCGGCGATCTGGGTGGTCAGCCGCTCCTGGACCTGCGGTCGGCGAGCCAGCACGTCGACCAACCGGGCGATCTTGGACAAGCCGGTGATCTGACCCTCCGGGTTCGGGATGTAGCCGACGTGGGCGACACCGTGAAACGGCACCAGGTGGTGCTCGCACATGGAGGCCAGCTCGATGTCGCGGACGATCACCATCTCGTCGTGTCGGGCGTCGAACATCGACCCGAGCACCTCGCCCGGATCAAGGTGGAGGCCCCCGAACATCTCCGCGTACGCCCGAGCGACCCGCTGGGGGGTGTCGCGCAAGCCAGCCCGTTCGGGGTCTTCGCCGATCGCCAGGAGGATCTCCCGGACTGCCGCGCTGATCCGCGCCAGGTCGATCGGGCCGGCGTCCGGCCTGCCGGTCCCGGGCGCCAGGTGTCCGGCCACGTCAGCCGGTCGCCCCCGGTTCGGGCCGACGCCGCGGCGTCCGGCCCTTCTCCTTGGCCGCCGGCCTACCCTTCTTGGCACGCGGTACGTCCGCGGTGCGCTCGGCGCCGCCGGTCGAGCGTCGGGAGCCGGGTGGCTCCGCTGCGGTGGCCCGGCGCCCGCCCGCGCGTCCGCTCCGACCGGATCCATCGCGGGTTCCGTTCCCCGCGCCATTCCCGCCGTTCGATGCCGAGCCGTTACCGCTTCGAGGCGTACGGGCCCGACCGAGTCCGGCGACGTCCTTCGGGCCCAGCAGGGCCAGTTCGTTCGGCGTGAGAACGGGGGGGACGTCCTTGGCCGGCCGACGGCGCGGGCTGGCAAACACCCGCGAAGGACGTTTCGTCACCGAGGCGAAGACCTCCGCGAGGTCGTCCTTGTTCAGCGTCTCCTTGTCGAGCAGGCGCAGGACGAGATTGTCCAGAACGTCGCGGTACTCGACGAGGATGTCCCAGGCCTCGTCGTGGCCCTGCTCGATGAGTGCTCGCACCTCGTCATCGATCTGGGCCGCGACGTCTTCGGAGTAGTCCCGCTGATGCCCCATGTCGCGACCGAGAAAAACCTCACCGTTCTCCTGGCCGAACTTGCGGGCCCCGAGCCGATCGCTCATCCCGTACTGGGTGACCATTGCCCGGGCGGTCGCCGTCGCCTTCTCGATGTCGTTGGCCGCACCCGTCGTGGGCTCGTGGAAGACGAGCTCCTCGGCGGCCCGGCCGCCGAGGGCGTAGGCAAGTGTGTCCATCATTTCGGACCGGGTCAGCGTGTACTTGTCTTCGGTCGGCAGCACCATCGTGTAGCCCAGGGCGCGACCACGCGGCAGGATCGTCAGCTTGTGCACGGGATCCATGTTGGGCAACGCGAAGGCCACCAGGGCGTGACCGCCCTCGTGGTAGGCCGTGACCTTCTTCTCCTTGTCCGACATCACCCGACTCTTTCGAGTCGGGCCGGCGAGGACACGGTCGATCGACTCTTCCAGCATGGCGGTGGTGATCTGTCTGGCATTCGAGCGAGCCGTCAGCAGGGCGGCCTCGTTTATGACGTTGGCCAGGTCGGCCCCGGTGAAACCCGGCGTGCGCCGCGCGATCACGTCAAGGTCGACTTCGGGGGCGGCGGGCTTGCCCTTGGCGTGCACCCGGAGGATCGCTTTCCGCCCTTCCAGATCCGGCCGATCGACGACGATCTGCCGATCGAAGCGACCTGGGCGCAGCAGGGCCGGGTCGAGGATGTCCGGGCGGTTCGTCGCGGCGATCAAAATGACGCCGCCCTTGACATCGAAGCCATCCATCTCGACTAGCAGCTGGTTGAGGGTCTGCTCCCGCTCGTCGTGGCCGCCGCCGAGTCCCGCGCCGCGGTGGCGTCCCACGGCGTCAATCTCGTCGACGAAAATGATGGCCGGAGCATTCGCCTTCGCCTGCTCGAACAGGTCCCGCACCCGCGAGGCGCCGACGCCGACGAACATCTCCACGAAGTCCGACCCGGAGATCGAATAGAAGGGCACCCCCGCCTCGCCGGCGACCGCCCGGGCGAGCAGCGTCTTCCCGGTTCCGGGCGGACCGTAAAGCAGCACGCCCTTCGGGATCTTGGCGCCGATCGCCTGGAATTTCGCCGGATTCTCCAGGAACTCCTTGATCTCTTGAAGTTCCTCGATCGCCTCGTCCACACCGGCCACATCGGCGAAGGTGGTCTTCGGCGTGTCCTTGCTGACCAGTTTCGCCTTGGCCTTGCCGAACTGCATAACGCGGCCGCCGCCGCCCTGCATCTGGTTGAGGAAGAACAACATGATCAACAGAATGAAGACGAAGGGCAGGAGGCTGAAGATCAAGCTGATCAGCTGGTTGGGGTGCGAGACCTTGATGTCCGTGGCGACACCGTGAGAGTCGAGCTCGCTGACCAGGGCGGCGTCGTAGTGCTGGGTGTAGGACGAGGTGAGCTTGGTCGCGTTCTTCGTGGCGGCGCTGGCCGACTTCACGACGACCTCGATCGCCTGATTCTTGTCGTCGACGATGGCCGAGGCGACGTTGCCGACGGCAATCTGGTGCTCGATCACCGAGAGGTCGACCGACGTATACCCGCTGGCGTTGGCCAGGACCGAACTGAGCGAGAACACGAGTATGACGAGGACAACGATCCAGAGGATCGGACCCCGGGACATCCGCTTGAAATTCATCGATTCGGGCCGCCGGCGGCGCCCGTCCCTCCTGCCACGCTCGTGGTCCCCTGTACGGCCCGGAAACCCGCCGAACAGCGTTCAGCCCGCCCTCCGGTCCCGCAACCGCAGGAATGTTGACGGTACACCGCACCGGATCGCACCGCCGCGCAGCGGGCTACCCGACTGAACGTTCGGCCAGGCTCCGTTGTTCCGAGTTATCAGAGCTGTCCGAGGTATCGGAGCTGTCCGAGCTGTTGCAGCCGAGAGGCACCGGAGCCGGGCCGACCTCGGCCAAGTCTACCAGCGGACGAAGCCCCCCCGCGGCAGCAGCGAGGTGCCCCGGGGGGGCTCAGCCGCCGGTCGTCCGGGCGAGCACTTCGGCCCGCAACGTTGCGACGAAGGGCAGGTTGCGGTATCGCTCGGCATAGTCGAGCCCGTAGCCGACGACGAAGTCGGTCGGCAAGTCGAAACCGACGTAGCGCACCGGCACGCCGAGCTTGACCGCCTCGGGCTTGCGGAGGAGGGCGCACACTTCGACGGTCGAGGGTCCCCGCGAGCGCAGGTTACGAACGAGCCAGGACAGGGTGAGCCCGGAGTCCACGATGTCCTCGACTACGAGCACATCACGGCCGGCGATGTCTCGGTCAAGGTCCTTGAGAATGCGTACCACCCCGGACGAGGAGGTCGAAGACCCGTAGGAGGAGACGGCCATGAACTCCATGGACAGCGGGGAGTGCATCGCCCGGGCCAGGTCTGCCATGACCATGACGGCGCCCTTGAGTACCCCGACGAGCAGGACCTCCCGGCCGGCGTAGTCCGCATCGATGGCCGCCGCCAGGTCAACAATCTTGCGGGCGATCTCCTCCTGGCTCACGAGCACCCGATCGACGTCCGGGTGCTCGGCGCGCAGGGCCGGACGGATCGGGGGCATCGAAGCGCAGCCTTCCATACGCCCGAACGGCGACCAAGCCGCCCGGCAATGAGACCGGCCCCTGCCCCCGCCAGGCGGTCACGAGGCGGTCCATCGCGGCGACATGAGCGGCAGTCACGGCGGTGGGCGGCGCCCCCGCATCAAGGGCCGCCCGACGAAGGACGCGGCTGCGCACGCCCGCCGGAAGCCTGGTCAGCGCCACCGTGCTGAGCGGGTCCGCGTCGGCAAGGGCCATGTCGGCCCAGACGTCGAGGGCCTCCGCGTCGGCGCGCAGCAGCGCGGCGGTCCGAGCGAGCGCCCGGGCGACTCCGGGCCCCAGCGCGGCCTCGAGCACCGGCAACGCCTGGTGCCGAACCCGGCTCCGAGCGTATTTCGGGTCTCGGTTGTGCGGGTCGTCCCACACCGGAAGGCATTCGGCGGCGCAGGCGGCTCGCATAGTGGCCCGGGGGAGGTCGAGCAGCGGCCGTCGGTAATGCCCGCGGATCGGTGCCATCCCAGCGAGGGATCTGGCGCCAGAACCGCGCGCGAGGCCGAGCAGCACCGACTCCGCCTGGTCATCCCGGGTGTGCCCCAGCAGGATGACGGTCGCGCCGAGCCGCTCCGCGACCGAATCGAGGACGGCGTAGCGAGCGTCCCGAGCAGCGGCCTCCGGTCCGGTGCCTCGCTGCACGACGTCGACCCTCGTGGTCTCGACCGGCGCCAGACCGATCCGGGCCGCCCATAGCGCGACCGCAGCGGCCCGCTCGGCGGATCCGTTCTGCAGTCCGTGGTCGACGGTGACCGCCCCGGCCCGAAAGCCAGCCCGCGGCGCGATTCGGGCGAGCGCAGCGGCCAGCGCTACCGAATCCGCCCCCCCGCTGACCGCGGCGACGACCAGGGTTCCGGCTGGAAGATCGGCCAGGGACCGTCGCACGGCTCGCCGGACCTCGGCGACCGGCCCAGGCGGCCCGGCCACTGGTCAGGCGGACTCGATGGCGGAGCCGACGCCCGGCACCCGGCGTAACCAGGCGGCTGGGTCTCGGATCTCGGCACCGGTGGGCAGGGTCCGGGCGGACGCCCAGATCCGGTTGAAGCCGGCCATCCCTACCTGCGAGACGACAGCGCGGACGAAGGCGGCCCCCTCTGCATACTGCTTGAGCTTGAGGTCGATGCCGAACAGGCGACGCACCATGCGTTCCAATGGGTTCGCCGTGGCACGGCGGTCCTCGAAACGGCGGCGGAGTTCGGGTACCGACCGGACGAGCCGCTCGCCAACTTCATCCATCACGTACTCGGCGTGGCCTTCGACGAGACTCATGAATCCGGTCAGCCGGTCGAGGATGACGCGCTGCTCCGGGGTCTGAACGATCTCGATGAGGCTGCGTTCGCCACGGTGCCGGGCCGCGTCAGCGACGACCACGAGAGCGTCGCGCAGCCGAGCCGCCAGAGCGGCCGGATCGAGGTCACTCGCCAGCAGGAACGCCGAGATCTCGCTGAGCACGTGCTCGCGCAACCAAGGCACCGCGGTGAACTGGGTCCGGTGGGTGACCTCGTGCAACGCCACCCACCGCCGGAAGTCCCGCGGGTCGACCCCCAGGCGGCGTTCGGTCTCGACGATGTTCGGCGCCACCAGAGAAAGCCGGCCGGACCCCTGGCCGGGGGGGAGGAACACCTCGTACTGGCCGAGGACACGGGTCGCGAGGTAACTCAGCAGGGCCCCCACCTGCACGGCAGCAACCCGGGAGCCGATCGCCGTTACCGCCGCAGACGCGCTGACCCCGCGGGCCGACAGCAGCTGCTCGGCGAGCGGATCGACGACGAGACGGAAACCGGTGATGTTGCTCCGGATCCAGTCCGGCCGGTCCACCACAACCACCGGCCCGGCCGTCGGATCCCCAGTCAGGCTCGTGAGCGCGCTGACATGCTCTTCGGCCTCGACGGCCGCGGCCCGCAGGTCGACGACGACGGCCTCCGCCGCCGCGTAGCCGATCGCCGGTCCGGGCGGGACGAGCCGGCATGCCGTGGCGACCGCGAGGTCCCAGTCGACGAGCCGGGGGGCTGACATGTCCCCTACGGTACGGGCGCACGCCGGCAGCCGCAGCCGGCGAGGGTCGCCACCAGGTTGTCGAGGGCTGGTTCGGCGAGCTCGAACCTCGGCGCATGCGGGGCCAGGACGACGAACACGAGCAACCGGCCGGAGGTGTCGACCACGGTCCCGGCGAGGCTGCTCACCCCGTCCAGGCGCCCGCTCTTCGCCCGGACCAGTCCGGCCGCGGCCGCCGCCGGACCGGAGCGGTAGCGACCCGCGAGGGTCCCGGTGAAGCCGGCGACGGGTAGCCCCTCGAGCACCGGACGCAGTTCCGGGTGGCCGGGCTCGGCGATCACGGTGAGGAGGCGGGCCAGCAGCATCGGCGGCACCACGTCGAGCCGAGAGAGCCCGCTCGCATCGGCGAGGTAGAGCCCGGTCGGATCCAGCCCCAGCCGAACCAACTCGGAACGGGTAGCGGTAGCGCCCCCCAAGAACGTCGCCGGATCGCCCAGGCGCACTGCAACTGCCCGGGCCAAGGCCTCGGCGAGGTCGTTGTCGCTGTCGGTCAGCATCTGCTCCACCAGGCTCAATACCGGCCGGGAATCGACCTCGGCCAGGATCCGGTCGCCGGCAGCGGACGCCTGCCGCTCGATCGCGGTGGAGACCACGAGCCCCGCCGACCGCAGGTCCGCGGCGAAGACCTCCGCAGCTTGATCGGCTGGATCCTCGGTGCGCAGCGGCCCGGTCCCCGAGCTGAGCCGTCCCTCCTGGTACTCGAGCGGGACCACCGGCGCGACGTCACCCTCGGCCACGTAGTGCGGTAGCCATCCGGCGGCCACCGAATCCCCGGCGTATCGAGAGAGATCAACGGCCAGCTGAACCTGCCGCAGGCCACGGGCACCGAGCGCCCGGGCGGTCGCGGTGGCCAGGTTGGGCAGGCCGTCGAACTGCGGGTCGCCGCCGCCCACGAGGATCACGGTGCTGCCGTCGAGGACGGTCACCGTTCGCAGCCGGGCCTGCGGACCCAGGGCCTCGAGGGCGGCGACCGCGACCACGAGCTTGACCGTGGAAGCGGGCGGCAGCGGCACGTCGGCGTTGCGACCGAAGAGTACTGATCCGGTTACCGGGTCTAGCACGACCGCGCCCACGCCCGGCCCGGCGCCTCCCGCATCGATCGCAGCGCCGAGACGGGCGGCCAAGGCGCTGGGCCGCGGATCCGGGGCCGCCGGAGACAGCTCGGGGAGCAAGGCCGGCCGCTCCGTCGCGGAAGGCGGGGCGACGGGGACCGACGCGCCCCCACGGGCCCCCGCCGCCGAGCTCCAGGTCGCACCTCCTCCGGCCGCCGCGAGGGCGACGGCCGCCGCGAGGGCGAGCCGGCTCGCGAGC
Organism: Mycobacteriales bacterium; assembly: GCA_035533475.1. Classification (NCBI taxonomy): domain Bacteria; kingdom Bacillati; phylum Actinomycetota; class Actinomycetes; order Mycobacteriales; species Mycobacteriales bacterium. Next base: position 112,175 of record DATLTS010000041.1, read on the forward strand.
ATCTGCGGGCCTCCCTGCTCGGACATCAGGTGCAGGCGCGACACTAGCGGCGTGGACTTCGAGGTCACGGTGGAGATCCCGCAAGGGAACCGGAACAAGTATGAGATGGATCACGACACTGGCCGGATCCGGCTCGACCGGATGCTGTTCACCTCAACCCGCTATCCCGCCGACTACGGGTTCATAGAGGGCACCCTCGGCGCCGATGGCGACCCGCTCGACGCGCTCGTTCTGGTCCAGGAACCGACTTTCCCGGGTTGCTTGATCACCTGCCGAACGATCGGCATGTTCCGAATGACGGACGAGAAGGGCGGCGACGACAAGGTGCTCTGCATCCCGGCCCACGATCCGCGGCTAGCCCATCTCCAGGAAATCGACGACGTGGCGCACTACGACCGGCTCGAGATCCAGCACTTCTTCGAGGTCTACAAGGAGCTGGAACCCGGTAAGAGCGTCGAAGGCGCCACCTGGGCGGGACGCGAGGCAGCCGAAGCGGAGATCCTCGTCTCGCGGCAACGGGCCGAGAGAACCCACAGCTGATCGTGCCCACGGCTCTCCGTGGGCACGATCAGTTCGGCGGTGATGCAGTGCGGTCAGGCAGTCTTCGTCCGATCGCGGCTGCCGAAGCTCATCGAGAACCCGAGGCCGCCGACGAGCACGCGAAGGAACTCGCCGACGCCGATGAGCACGATGCCGCTCGCGACCGGGTTCATCCATGCCTCGCGCAAGTGCTGGCCGAAGACGGTGAACACCGAGTAGTTCAACGCCCAGCACACAGCCATGGCGACGAGAACCGAGCCGGTACGGCGGAGCGAGCTCGGAATCTTGACCGGAGATAGCTCGTCGACCACCTCGCCGACGACAGCTAGCGCGAGCGCGAGGCCCAGCAAGACGACGAAGGGGTACATGGGATGTTCCTTTCGTGAACACCGGTTCCGGTGCGGGGGCGACGCGGCGCGCCGCTCACCCTGGTTGGACTCGTTCGGCGACCATTGGTTACCGGTAACCCCTGCGGATTCGCGGGGTCCAAGGAGTCGGATGGACGTCGACGCCGCCATGGTGCGTGCCTGCCAGCGGGGCGAGCCCGGGGCGCTGGACGCGCTGATCCGGGCCACCTATGCCCAGGTGTACCGCTTGTGTCAGCGGATGCTGGCCGACCCCGAGGAGGCCGCGGATGCGACCCAGGAAGTGTTCATCCGGGTCACCCGGTCGGTACTCGGCTTCCGTGGCGAGTCGGCGTTCGGCACCTGGCTGCACCGGGTGACGGTCAACGTGTGCCTGACGGCGCTGCACCGACGTACCAGGGCGCGATCCACCGGGGTCGTGGCTGGCCGTCAGCCGTTCGCCGTTCCCGGCGACCTCACGGCGGAACGGCTGGCCGCCCAGAACCCGAACCCTGCCGACCAGGCGATCCGCGCCGAGCTGGCCCGTCGGGCGGAACGCGCCGTAGCGACGCTGCCCGAGGACGCGCGAACCGTGGTCGTCCTGCGTGACCTCGAGGGACTGTCGACGAAGGAAGTGGCCGACCTGCTCGGGGTGAGCGAATCCGTGGTCAAGGTTCGGCTGTGTCGCGCGCACGCCAGACTGCGCCGCGACCTCGCGGACGGTCCGCCGGGCCGTCTGGCGGGCGACGCGTGATGACGCCGAAATTCTGCCGCGAAGTTCAGGCACAACTGCCCGCGCTGGCCGGCGGGGAGCTTTCCGGCTGGAGCGACCGGACGGTGCGGGCGCATCTGCGGCGCTGCCCGGAGTGTGCCGGGCAGTGGGCCGATCAGCAGCAGCTCGGCACCGGTCTCAGCGCGCTGCGGGCGCACCCACCCGAGCCCCCAGCGCAGCTGCTCGACACCCTGCTCGATCAGGCCCGGGAGCCCGGCCTGAGGGCCCGCGCAGCGGTCCCTGCCCGCGGCGCCCTGAGCGGCGCGCGCCCAGAACTGTCGGTCGCGTTTCTCACGGTCGGGGCGCTGGCTTCGACCGCGCTGGGTTGGGCGGCCTGGCAGGGCGGACGGTCCGCCTGGCGGCACGGTGCCCGGCTGGCGACCCGACGTCGCTAATGGCCCGGCCCCGGCCAGTAGCCTCGCGCCCATGACCCTCCCCGTTCTGCGCCTCGCCGGAGTGCCCCTCCCGCTGGTCGGGCCGGCCCGGATCTACGTCTGCGGAATCACGCCCTACGACGTCACGCACCTAGGCCATGCTTCGACGTTCGTCTGGGCCGACGTGCTGGCTCGGATCCTGCGCGGTGGCGGAGTCGAGACCGCGACCTGCCGAAACATCACCGACGTCGACGACGTTCTCGACGCGGCGGCTCACCGAGCGGGCGCGTACGTCGACCGGTTCGCCGCCGTGCAGCAGTTCCGCTTCGACCAGGACATGACCGCCCTGGGCGTACGCCGGCCCGAGCACGAGCCGCGTGCGCGCGGCCACATCGGCCAGGTGATCCGACTGGCCGGCATCCTGCTCGACGGGGGGCATGCCTACCGGCGCGGCGGCTCGGTCTTCCTCCCCGGCGAGGCCGTGGCCCGGCGAGCCGGACTCGACCAGGGGAGGGCCGGGGCGCTCGTTGAAGAGTTTGGTGGTCATCACGAGGCTGCCGAGAACGCACTCGACGCCGTGGTGTGGCAGTCCTCTTCCGGCGACGAGCCAGCCTGGGACAGCCCGTGGGGACGCGGCCGGCCGGGTTGGCATGCCGAATGCGCCGCTATGGCGCTCGCGACTTTCGGCTCCTCCGTCGACGTACACGCCGGCGGGCGGGATCTTGCGTTCCCGCACCATGCCTTCGAAGCCGCGATGGCCGAGGCCGCGACCGGCGTCGTCCCGTTCGCGCGCGGATGGCTCCATGTCGGGGCCGTGCGCAAGGACGGCCGGAAGATGGCGAAGTCCGTCGGGAATCTCGTGCTCGTCGGTGACCTGCTGGCGTCCTACCCAGCGCCCGCCGTACGGCTGCTCATCCTCGACCGACCGTGGGCTTCGGACTGGGACTTCGAGCCGGCCGCGGTCGACGCGGCCGCTGGCAAATTGCAAGATGTGTACGCGGCGGCTGCCCGCAGTTCCGGACCGACGTCGGCCGTGCCCGAGGTGGAGCGAGCGCTCCTCGACGAACTCGATGTGCCGCGAGCGCTCAGCATCGGCTTGGAGGCGGGCGGCGAGGCGGCCCGCCGACTATCCGCCATCCTCGGTTTGCTGTGAGCACCGGGCCGCGTCCGCGGTCGCACCTTCCGCGTCCGGCGAGACACTGATCTGATGCGGATGTCGGCCAAGGCGGAGTACGCCACCCGGGCGATGGCCGAGCTGGCCGTACGCGACCCGGTAGGCCCGCCACTCAAGGCCGAGGAAATCGCCGCAGCTCAAGACATTCCCGCCAAATTTCTCCTCGGAATCCTCGGTGAGCTTCGGGCGGGCAACCTGGTGCGCAGCCGACGCGGGCCCGACGGCGGCTACCTTCTCGCGCGACCGGCGGAGACCATCACCCTGGCGGATGTGATCCGCTGCATCGACGGGCCGCTGGCCAGCGTCCGCGATCTGAGCCTGTCCCTCATGCACTACACGGGGCCCGCCGAACCGCTCACGGATGTCTGGATGGCGTTGCGCTCGAGCATCCGGACCGTGCTCGAGGCCGTGACCCTCGCCGACCTCGCCGGCCGCCGCCTCCCGACACACGTGGCGGCACTCGCCGGTCAGTACCGCCGGGAAGAGCTGGACCGGCACCCGCCAGCTCGGGAGGTCTGACTCCGGCGATGCTCGACTCCGAGCGCGCTCGCCTCGCCGATGCCGGCCGCGAACTGGCCGCCGAGCGGCTCGTCCTGGGCACGGCCGGCAACCTCAGCGCCCGGGTTGGAGGTCACCTGCTGGTGAGCCCGACCGGCGTCCGACTCGGCGACCTTAGGGCCGAAGACGTGGCCATCGTCAACCTCTCCGGACAGGTCCTGGACGGGCCTCGGCCGCCGACGTCCGAACTCGCCATGCACCTGGCGCTGTACGAGCGAGCGGACGTCGCCGCGGTTGTGCACACACATGCCCCGCTGGGAGTCGCCGTTTCGTGTGTCGTCGACGAGCTGCCCTGCCTGCACTACCAGATGCTGACGTTCGGTGGCCCGGTCCGGGTCGCCCCATACGCGACTTTCGGCAGCGCTGCGCTCGCCGAATCGGTGCGCGGCGCTATGCACGAACGCACCGCCGCGCTGATGGCCAACCACGGATCGGTCACCGTCGGACGCGACCTGCGGACGGCTCTCGAGCGGACGGTCCTCCTGGAATGGGCGTGCGCGGTCTACTGCCGCGCCTCGGCTCTCGGCCAGCCCAGATCACTGGGCCCGGACGAAATCGCGGCGGTCGCCGCTGCGGCCAAGGAGCTCGATTACCCCGGGCTGCTCGGGGACTAGGCGCGCTCCACGCCAGCCGGGTCCACTCCCGTTCGAGTCGACGTCACGAAACAATATTTCTCGTTGGGCGGCGGGCGAATCCGGTCGTATATTGGCCGCACGCGAGAAGGGAGGTGGTCCGCTTACATGTGTTTACAACGGACTCGTGAGGTGACTGTCCGCTAGTCGCCGACCCGTGATCTCGTGCGTCGGGTACGGCGCACGGCGAATTCCCGGCAGTCACCCGGCCCTCGAGCGTCGGTCTTAGTCCAACCGGCCCTGGCGATCCAGGAAATGCTCGGGGGCCGCTGCCTGCCGCGGGTCGCTCAGCGAAGCCGGGTCGCTCAGATCAGAGCAATCCAGGTCGCCGCGTCGGCAACACCGGTGACACCGAGGTGGGCACGCTGCTGGAATGCACGCACCGCGGCCACCGTCTGGGGGCCGTCGGAGCCGTCGACGGACAACCGGAAGCCGTGCGCCCGCAGACCAACCTGGAGTTGCTCGACTGTCGTTCCCTGCTCGCCCTGCCGGATCGGAAGCTTGAGCAGCGGGGCCGGGCGGAAGGCCGTCGGGAGCAACCCGTCCAGCCAGAGCGGCTCCTCACGGACAACCTGGCCGGTGTAGGGGGCATTGACGATGGTGTCGTGGCCGACGTAGAGCGCAACGTGGTAAATGGTCGTCGGTTGCACGAGATCGCTCGCATAGAAGACGAGGTCACCGGCCTGTAGCCGATTCAGCGGCACCGCGACACCGGCGCCGTACTGTGCACCGGCTACTCGGGGGACCGCGAGCCCGACCGACCGGTAGGAGGCATACACCAGGCCGGAGCAGTCATAGCCCTTCGGTCCCGTACCGCCCCACTGGTAGGGGTGGCCACGTTGGGCCAGGGCGAAGCGCATCGCGGCGGCGGCGATCGGGTCGGTGCTCGTCCCCGACGCCTTGGCGAGACCGCTCGTGAGCCGGATTACCTCGGAGCGCACCGCGGCCTGAGCGGGGCCGTCCTTTGGGGCGGCGTGGGCACCGGGCGATTGCACCTGAGCCGACGTCGGCTTGACCAAAGTTCCGGTCACCGCGCAGGCCGGGGTGTGCGCCAGCCTGAGGCCGAACCAGGTCAACGGGCCGACCGTTCCGGTGACGGGCTGGTGGAGGCGGCGTTGGGTCGCGACGAGGGCGGCTCGGGTCAAAGGTCCGAACCCGCCGTCGGGGGTGGTACCGATGGCGCGCTGGAGGACAGCCACCGCCGGCCCGACATCACCTTCGGTGAGCGTGGCGCAGGTGGCGCCGACACCGGTGCCAGCCGCTGGCTGGCCGCAGGCGGCCGTGGCCGTACCAAGCGGCAAGGCATGCCACGTCGCACCATCCACGACGCCGGTCACCGCCAGCCGATGAGCCCGTTGAAAACGCTCGACGGCACGGCGAGTCATCGGGCCGTAGTCTCCGTCGGCAGCAACCAGAACCGCCTTCTGGATGGTGGCCACCGCCGGACCGACGGCCCCCAAGGAAAGACTCGCGCAGATGGTGGTGACCGACCGGGCGGGAACCGGGCCGGCCTGGGCTGCTGCGGTCAATGCGGCAGTCGGCACCAGGGCGGCGGCGGTGAGCGCCACGCCGAGCACACGCATGCCCGACGCCTGCCCGATCGAGCTAGCCACGGAAAGGTCTCCTGATGGTTGTGGTGCCGCTGTTGCCCATGTGAAAGGTCGGCGCCGGACCCAGCCGACTTGACCGCCAGGGCGGAAACCGGAGAAATCGACGGCGTCAAACGAGGCGAGGTCGAACGCTGCACACCGGCACGCGGTCGCCGACGCCAGCGAATCTCCGCAAGCGCGGCCGGCCGAACTCCACCTGTTTCAGGTCGTCCGCGACCGCGTCGCGCAGATCGCCCGTCACCAGCACCTGTCCCGCATGCGCTAGCTCGGTGACCCGGGCCGCGACGTTGACCACATGCCCCACCACGTCGTTGCGCTGCACAACCACGTCCCCGTGGTGCGCACCGGCGCGCACGCGCAACGACCCCGGACGTGCCGCCACCAACTCCACGCCGGCGAGCACCGACGCGGAAGCTTCCGGGAACGTCATGAGCAGACCGTCGCCGAGGCGCTTCACGACCCGCCCGCCCCGGCTGCGGACAATGGGTCCGGCGCTTCGATAGTGCTCGACGAGGAGCCGGGCCGCCGCCTCATCGCCTTCAGTGGCGGTGAATCTGCTGAACCCTTCGATGTCGGTAAACATCACCGCCAGCCGACTCGTCGACGCGGCCGGATCCCGCTCCGCGTCCGACGAAGCGGACAGCACCTCCACGGCGGACAGCCCGAGAGCGGCAAGGGTGGACGGCCGCCGCTCGACCAGCCGCGCAAGTGACCGCTCCAGGACTTCGAATGGCGTCGCGCTCGTCATCGGGCCACTGCCCGGCTCGTCGACCCAGTCCCTTCGGAGCAAGCCCACATCCGTCATCCCGGCGAGCAATCCCGGGTCGGTGCGGCGGAGGAAGTCCACCAATCGCCCAGCCATGGCCGTGTGCACCGTTCCGACCACATGACGGCCACCGGCGAGTCGCCTGGAGAGCGGGCGGAAGGGCCGCTCGGGTTGTTCCTCCACGTTGTGATGATGCCCGAGGCGGGGGATCATCACAGACCCGGCTGCGATGATTCCCGGCGTTCGGGAGCCTTCTCAGTGGCGACGGCGTCCGAACGTGGAGGAGATCACGATGCGCTTGACGTTGCACACCTTCCTCACCCTGGACGGCGTCATGCAGGCGCCAGGCGGACCGAACGAGGACCGGGACGGTCAGTTCGAACACGGGGGTTGGTCGTTCCCGTACGGCGACCCGGACTTTGGCCGAGCCATGACCGGTTGGTTCGCCAACGCCGATGCGTTCCTCCTCGGCCGCAGGACCTACCAGATATTCAGCGCTCACTGGCCACTGGTAACCGACCCTGAGGACCCGATTGCGAGCAGGCTGAATTCGCGGCCGAAGTTCATCGCCTCGACGACCCTCGGAGCCGTCGACTGGCCCGGCGCCACGCTGCTCGACAACGACATCGTCGCCGAGGTCGCCGACCTCAAGCAGCAGCCCGGGAACGAGCTTCAGGTGCATGGCAGCGGAGGACTCGCGCAGACCCTGATCGAGCAGGATCTAATCGACGAGTACCGTCTCCTGATCTTCCCGGTCCGCCTCGGATCCGGCAAGAGACTCTTTCGGGAAGGCGCAAGAGCGGCGGCGCTCCGGCTGACATCCACCACGACGACGAGCATGGGCGTGATCATCAGCACATACCAGCCGGCCGGGAGCGCCCAGTACGGCTCGTACGAGAACAGCGCATCCTGAGCTCCGGTGAGACGCGGCGGATACCGTCACGGGCGTGACCTTCGGACTGGAACATCCAATGCTGCTTTACGACGGAGACTGCGCCTTTTGCACCGCGAGTGCCCGCCGGATCTCCGCCCGTTGGCGCGGGCCGGCCACGGCGGTGGCCTGGCAGCGGCTTGGCGGGGAGGGGCTGGCCCGCCTGGGGCTGACGGTGAGCGACGTGGAGCAAGCGGCCTGGTGGGTCCAGCCCGACGGATCGCGGAGTGCCGGCCATCTGGCGATCGCGCACGCGCTCATCGCCAGCGGCGGCTGGCGAGCCGCCATCGGCAGGCTCCTGGGCGCGAAGAAACTGCGCTGGGCGTTCGCTCCGGCCTATCGCGCGGTTGCCCGGCACAGACACCGCCTACCGGGCGCTACCGAAGCTTGTCGCCGGGACGGGTAAACCCCGCTCGCTTTCGCCCGCCCCCTCAACAGCCTCACCCTCCGACCGGGAAGTGTCAGATACTCCCTCCGTGCCCCGGTACAAGGTCACCCTGATCGCCGAGTTGGAGTCGCGACTGCCGCCGGATGCCCAGCTGCTTCGCACCGCGACCGGAGTCGCGGTCGAAATCATCGCCGGAAACTTCGTGAAGTTCAGCACGACCCAGCGCGGACGCGACCACCGCTGTGCCGCCGACCGGGTCACGGTCGACGTAGCCGGGTCGCTCGCACCGACGGCATCGCTGGTGGGTCCCGCGGTTTGGACCGTTCGACGCACCGGACTCCTCGCGCTCAGCGGTCGAAGGACCGGCCGGTCCTTCGCAGGAAACGGCGACGACGATGGGCTGACCGGGGTGCGTGAACCCCGTCGCCCGCTCCCCCCGACCGGGAGTACCTCACTCGTGATCGACAACCAACCTGGGCGAAAGCCCAGGTCAGAAGCCAGATGGAGCCGCCTAACGGAATCGAACCGTTGACCTGCTCATTACGAGTGAGCCGCTCTGCCGACTGAGCTAAGGCGGCGGACGCCTAACGGCCCGTCCAGTCTATGGGTCAGGAGCACACGGTGCCCGGACGGGGCAACTGCCGCGCGATGAGATATGCGTCGACATAGCCGTCGATGCAGCCGCTGCGTAGGTAGGCCGTGTGCCCGTCGCTGTTGTAGCTCAACAGTGTCGTGCGCAGTTGCCGGGCCAACGCCTGGGCCCACTGGTAGGGCGTCGCCGGATCGCGGGTGGTCCCGACGACCAGGATCGGCGGAGCGCCACCGGGCGAGATCGCGTGCGGCGTCTCTGCTGGTGGCACCGGCCAGTAGGCGCAGGCGAGGCCACCCCACTCGATGGCGGCGCCAAAGTACGGAGCGATCCGCTCGTTCCTAGCCGCCGCCCGCTCGTAGGTCGTCAGGTCGGTCGGTGACGGTCGATCGACGCAGTTGATCGCGGTGTTCGATTCGAGTTCGTTGGTGTAGGTGCCATTCGGGTTGCGTCCGACAAAGGCATCAGACAGTGCGAGGATCGGCGCGCCGTTCCCCCGCTCCGCAGCCGCGAGCGCTCGCTCGAGCGCGGGCCATCCGTAGGTGGGGTCGTAAAGAGTGAACGCGAGGCCGCTGAAGAACTCACCGGCGCCTGCGGTCCGGCCGCCACCCCCGGGCAGCGGATGATCGTCCACCGCACGGGTCAGGCGGTTGAGCTCCGCCATTGCGGCGGACACGCTCGAGCCCAGGGGACAGTTCGCCCCTTGCACACAGAACGCGAGAAAGTCGTCGAGATCCGTCTGGAACCCCTCGGCCTGAACCTCGTTGAGCTGGTCGACGGTAAGGGACGGGTCGAGTGCTCCGTCGAGAACGAGCGCCCGGATGTGGCTGGGGAAGAGCTGCACATATTTGGCACCCAGATAGGTCCCGTAGGAGAACCCCAGGTAGGTGAGCTTGGCATCGCCCACCGCCGCTCGGAGCACGTCCATGTCGCGGGCCTCGTCGAGCGTGCTCACGTGGGCGAGCAGTGCTCCACTTTCGTGCTCACAACCACCGGCGAACAGCTTCGCCAGGGTCACGAGGTTCGACAACTCGCCAGGTGCATCCGGAACCGGATCGGCCGCGACCTCCTCGTCCAGCGCGTGCGGGGACAGGCAGCGTACGGGAGTGGACTGGCCGACCCCACGGGGGTCGAAGCCAACGATGTCGAAACGGTCCCGGATAGCGGCCGGAAAGCTCTGTGCCGCGTCGAGCACGAACTGGACACCTGAGGCACCGGGGCCCCCGGGGTTGACGAGTAACGACCCGATCCGACCCGCAGTGTCGCGTGCGCGCAACCGAACCGCGGCCACCGTGATCGTCTGGCCACCGGGCTGGCGGTAATCGAGCGGAACGCGCAACGTGGCGCACTGGAACCCGTTGTTGCAACTGGACCAGGACAGCCGTTGGGCATAAAAGGCCCGGAGGGCGGCTGCCGGACCGGTGGCGCTGGGGGCGGCCAGCGCCGACCCGGTAGCGCTGACCGCGGGAGTCGCGGTGCCCCGAGCCGGGCCGTGCGCCGGGCTACTGCAGGCGGCAGCGGCGGTGACGAGGCAGGCCAGTACTGCGGCTAGGCGTCTGCGGATGTCTGCTCCTCTTCCGCGCGTACGGTTCCATCCCGGCGAGAGGTCTCGTAATCCTGCCGGGAGCCGCAAACACTAGCTTTCGGGCAGGCGCACCGGGCCCCGGAGTCGGACAGCCGGACGACGACCTGTTCGGCCGGAACGTTGTAGCCGACGACCCGGCCCGCCCCCTCCGGGGTATCGACGGCAGTGCCCAGTGCGGGAGCTTCGGCCTTGAACTTCTGATACAGCGGGTGCTCGTACTTAAGACAGCACATCAAGCGACCGCACGCGCCGGAGATCTTGAGCGGATTCACCGGAAGATCCTGGTCTTTCGCCATCCGGACCGAGACCGGCTCGAAGTCTTTGAGAAACGTCGAACAGCACAGATCGCGCCCGCAGGGTCCGATGCCGCCCTGCACTCGCGCCTCGTCGCGAGCACCCAGTTGGCGCAGGATGACCTTGGCCCCGAGACTCCGGGACAGGCTACGTACCAGCTCCCGGAAGTCGACCCGGTGAGGCGCGGAAAAGTAGATCGTGAACCGGTCTCCCGACCATCCGGGCGGCCGAGCGGGATCGCGGTCGCGCACGTCGACGAAGTCCACGCCGACGATCTTCATGGGCGCACCCGACTCGCGGACGAGGCGCTTGACCAGTACCCGGGCTTCCGCGCGACGTCGGCGGTTGCGCTCGTCTCGCTCCAGGTCGGCCTGGCTGGCCAGTCCGCCCAGCTGGGGTAGCCCACCGACCTGCTCGTCAACCCACTGTGGCGCCCAGACACACTCGGCGACTTCCGGCCCGTCTTCGGTCGGCACCAGGACTTTGTCTCCCACCCGTGGAGCGTGTCGCCCCGGGTCCAGGTAGTAGAGCCGTCCATGGCGCTCGAAGCTCACGGCGCAGATCATGCCCACGAGCGGGTGACCTCCCTCCGGGATGCGTGTCGATCAGCCTATGTCGCACATCTCGCACCCGCTGGCCGCCGCGGGACGAATCTCAGCTGGCGTGCAGGGCCAGCAGCATGGACTCAACGGCGAGCAACGGCGCCACATTCGCCTCGATCGCCGCGCGGGCATCGAGAATCGCCTCGATCCGGCGCAGACTGGCCTCCGTGGTGGTGGCCGCTGCCGTCGCGGCCAGCGCCGGCCCCAGATCCGCGCAGGTCAACGGGACCGGCGCCGACCCGCGGCCGAGCTGGAGGACGAGCACGTCCCGGTAGAACCCCGCCAGGTCGGTCAGGGCCCGGTCGAGCGCATCGCGCTTGCTTCGGGTGAGCCGGGAGCGCTGCGCGTCCTCGAGGTCCTTGAATGTGCCGGCACTGCCCCTCGGCCGGCGCGAACCACCCACACCCATCGCGACCTCCAGAGCCGACAGCTCACTGGCGTCCCGCTCTACCGTCGCGGCAGCCGCCTCGTTGTCGGCCGCCGCGACTAGAGCTTCCGCAGCGGCGAAGCACCTGGGCACGGTTGCGACTGCCGCCGGAATGGCCAGCACATCGCGCCGGCGGGCCCGCCCCTGCTCGTCGCGGGCCAGCCAGCGTGCACGGCCGACGTGTCCACCGGCAGCCTGCGCGGCGAACTGCGCGATGGCTCGGTCCACACCCTCGCGCCGGACCAGATGGTCGGTTACGGCACGGACCGAGGGGAGCCGCAGGCTGATCAGGCGGCACCTGGAACGGATCGTGGGCAAGAGATCTTCCGGAGAGGGCGCGCAGAGCAGGAAGACACCCCGCGGGGGCGGTTCCTCGATCGCCCGGAGCAGGGTGTTTCCGGTCCGGTCCTCCATGCGGTCGGCGTCCTCGATCACGGTGATCTGCCACCGGCCCAGGCTGGGGCTTCTGGCGGCCCGCGAGACGATCTCCCGGGTTTCCCGGATCGACAGGTGCAGCCCTTCGGGCACGACGTGATCGACGTCGGGGTGCGTCCCAACCTGCACGGTGCGGCAGGAATGGCAGTCTCCGCAGCCACTGGACGGGCATTGGAGCGCAGTCGCGAAGGCCCGGGCGGCTACCGATCGGCCGGATCCGGGCGGTCCGGTGAAGAGCCAGGCGTGGGTCATCGACGCGCCGAGGCGCCCGGCAAGTTCGTCGGCCGCGGACGCCACGGCCTCGGTCAGCCGGGCGATCACTGAGCCCTGGTCGATGAGCCCGTCGTACGCGTTCATAGGTCCGCCCTTGCGGCGGGCCTGGCTGCCTCCGCCGCGGTCGCCGTCACCGGCTTGGGGAGCAATGGCTCGACTCGGGCGCGGACCAGGCTGGCGACTTCGTCGGCGGGCAGCCCCGCGTCCACGACTAGGTAACGGTGGGGTCGGCGGCGGGCGAGTTCAAGGAAGCGCGCCCGTACCCGGTCGTGAAACTCCGTCGGCTCCGACTCGATGCGGTCCAGGGGGGCTCGCCTGCGCGCCAGGCCGAGCTGCGGCGAGACGTCGAGGACGACCGTAAGGTCCGGAACCAGACCATGGGTGGCCCATCGGGAGAGTCGGGCTACCTCGCCGGCGGCCAGGGTCCGGCCGGCCCCCTGGTAGGCCAGCGAAGAATCAACGTAACGGTCGGTGACGACAACCGCGCCTCGGTCTAGCGCCGGGGCAACTACCTCGTCGACATGCTGGGCCCGATCGGCGGCATAGAGCAGGGCCTCGGTTCGCGGGGCCATCGGCTGATCGCGCCGGTCCAGCAATGTGGCCCGCAACTGCTGCCCGACGGTCGTGGCTCCCGGCTCCATAGTGGTTACCACTGGATGGCCGTGCTCGGCAAGCCAGTCAGTGAGCAGCGCCACCTGCGTGGACTTACCCGCCCCGTCCCCGCCTTCGAAGGCGACGAAAACACCGCGGGGGTGCCGGCGCCCGGGTGCGACGAACGCTCCGAGCAGCTCCGACCACAGCGGGACGCCAGGATGATCGTCCATCAGCCGGTAGCAGGCGACGCCGATCACGGCGCAGACGACCCCGGCCCCGAGCAGCGTCACGACGACCCCGTCGACGCGCAGTCCCACGTGGACGAAGTGGAAGCGATGCGGGCCGATGGCTCCGGCGATGAACGGTGTGGTGGCCAGGACAAGGAGCAGGTCGATCCGCATGACCGTGTAGATGAACGAGAACGTCCGGCCGCGGCGATCGTCGGACACCTCGAGCCCCACCAGGGTGATCGCCGTCACCCAAGTGATCCCCGCGAAGAAGCCGACGATGAACGTCATGAGGATGGCCAGCAGGAGGTTCGGCATCACCGCGTCGACCGCGAGCGCGACCCCGGCGCTGATGATCACTAAGCCCATGAGCCGTCGACGCCCCAGGCCCGGGACGACCCGACTCGCGCTGAGCATGCCGATAGCGAGGCCGAGGAAGACGGTTGCGAACAAGGTTCCATAGGCGGCGTTGCCGCCGCCCAGGTCAGCAGCGAACGGTCTCCCCAAACCGATCGTCGCGGCTCCGGCGGCGACCGCCCCGAGGATGCCGATGGTAAGACCGCGTAACCATCGGGACGAGCCGATGAAGCGCCAGCCCTCGGAGATCGATCTGACCATCCCGACCTGCTCGCTGCCCTCGGGAGTGACGCGAGCTCGCGCCCGGGAGATTTCCGGGATCCGGAACACGGTGTATGCGGAGTACAGGAACGTCCCGGCATCGAAGTAGAGGGCGAGATCCACCGAATTGGTTTTTGCCTTCAGATAAGGCAAACCCGCCGCCAAGGCGCTGTTCAGCAGAGAGACGAGGGAGAACACTCCGGCCGCGACCGCCGCCGAGCCGTACGACGAGATAAGCGAGAGCTGGTTGGCCGCTTCCAGCCGATCGCGGGGCACCAGGTTGGGGACCGACGCTTCCTTGGCGGGAATCCAGAACAGGCTGAAGCACTCGGTGAGAAAGGATGCGATGAACAGCCACGACAGTGTGCGCACCAGTGGGATCGACGCGTAGAGGCCGAAGCGCACGATATCCGCGACGACCATCGTGTAACGCCGATCGAAACGGTCGACGAACGCCCCGGCGAAAGGCCCGATGACGAGCGCCGGGAGCAGGCGCACGATGAGGATGCCGCCGACGGCGTACGCCTGATGGGAGTAGCCGTGCACGAGCGCGTAGGCGAGCGCCGTCGTGGCGAGCAGGCCGAGCCAATCTCCGAGGCTGGACAGGGACAGGTTGATCCAGAGCCGGCGGAACGCCGGTATGCGTAAGACCGTGAACAGGCCGGGAGGCTGGACGATAGCCACGTCATCGCCGTCGGATCGGCGGATGGCGTCCGGGCTGGTCATGGTCTCCGGTCTCGAAGGCGCCCAGCGGCCTCCGTTCTCGGGGCCGCTCGCGATTCAGCCTAACCGCCGCCTGGACCCTTCCGTCGGGAAGAACGCCGCCGTGGAGCGGCCGGGCCGCGGGCCCGACGGTCGGCGAGGAGCTCGGCCCCGCGTTCTGTGGTCACCGTAGCGACGTCGTCCCCTTTGCGCAGGCTCGCGTTGGTCTCGCCGTCGGTGACGTACGGACCGAACCGACCCTCACGCACCAGCATCGCCCGTCCGGTCGCGGGGTCGACCCCGAGCTCACGCAGCGGCGGCGCGGCGGCAGCCCGACCGCGACCGCGGGCTTTCGGCTGTGCGAGCAACGCGAGCGCCGCGTCGAGGTCGACGGTGAACAGCGACTCCTCCGATTCCAGGGACCTCGACTCACTGCCCTTTTTCACGTACGGCCCGTATCTACCGTTCTGCGCGGTGACCTCCTCCCCGTCCGGGGCGGTCCCGAGCGTCCGGGGCAGCGAAAGCAGCTGCAGGGCGTCCTCGAGGGTCAGCGAGTCCAGCGACTGGGACTTGAGCAGCGACGCGGTCCGGGGCTGCTCAGCCGAGCCCTCGGGCAGAACGGTAGTCACATACGGACCGAACCGCCCGGACCGCGCGACGATGTCGAGGCCACTGTCGAAGTCGGTGCCGAGCAGCTTGTCCCCGGATGGTTGCTCGAGTAGTTCGACGGCCTTGTCGAGCGTCAGCTCGTCCGGCGCGAGATCCTCGGGGACGCTCGCCCGATCGTCGTCGCGCTGAACGAAAGGCCCATACCGACCGACCCGGACGACGATCGAGCGGCCGGATGCGTCGACCCCGATGGGGATCGAGTTCACCTCACGGGCGTCGATCTCTGCGAGCTGCTCGGAGACCTGGGACTGCAGGCCCGCGGCGGTGGCCTCTCCGGACGCCGACCCGAAGTAGAAACGGGTCAGCCACGGCACCCCCTGCTGCCGCCCGTTCGCGATCTCGTCGAGGTCGTCCTCCATCGAGGCCGTGAACCCGTAGTCGACCAGCCGGGAGAAGTGCCGCTCGAGCAGGCCGACAACCGCAAAAGCGGTGAAACTCGGGACGAGCGCCTGGCCGCGCCGGAAAACGTAGCCACGGTCCTGGATCGTGCCGATGATGCTCGCGTATGTCGACGGGCGGCCGACACCCAGCTCCTCGAGCGCCTTGACCAGGCTGGCCTCGGTGTATCGGGCGGGTGGGTTCGTGGCGTGGCCCTGCGGTTCGATGCCGGCGGCCGTGAGCGATTGGCCGGCGGCCAGGGCTGGCAGCCGGCGCTCGCGATCGTCAAGGTCCCCCTCCGGGTCATCGCTGCCCTCGACATAGGCACGGAGGAAGCCCGGGAACGTGATCATCTTGCCGGTTGCCGCAAATTCGGCGACCTCACCGCCGCTCGACGTGCCGGATGCCCGCACCGACACTGACTGACCCACAGCGTCGGTCATCTGTGAGGCGACGGTGCGTCGCCAGACCAGCTCGTAGAGACGCAACTCTTCGCTGGACAGCTCGCCAGCCAGTTGCGCCGGCGTTCGGAAGCGGTCACCAGCCGGTCGAATCGCCTCGTGCGCCTCCTGAGCGTTCTTCACCTTCTTCTCGTACCGCCGCGGCGCCGCAGGCACGTAGGCGTCCCCGTACATTTCCCGGGCCTGGTCGCGAGCGGCCACCAGAGCGGTGTCCGACAGCGTCGTCGAGTCGGTTCGCATGTAGGTGATGTAGCCGTTCTCGTACAGTCGTTGAGCGATCCGCATCGTGGTCTGGCTTGACAATCTCAGCTTGCGCCCCGCCTCCTGCTGGAGCGTGCTCGTCATGAACGGCGGGTAGGGCGAGCGCCGGTACGGCTTGTCCTCGACGCCGCGGACGCTGAACTCGATCCCGCGCAACCGCTCGGCAAGGGCCCGCGCGGCTGCCTCGTCGAGTTGACTGGCCTTCGCCGTACGCAAGCGTCCGTCTTCACCGAAGTCCCGGCCGGTGGCGACCCGCTCCCCATCCAAGGCGACCAAGGCTGCGCTGAAGCTCGTCGGTTCGCCAGGCTCGGCCGGCTCCCGACCCGTGTCAAAGGTGGCCTCGAGATCCCAGTAGGACGCGCTCCGGAAACGGATCCTCGCGCGCTCGCGTTCGACAATGATCCGGGTCGCCACCGACTGGACCCGGCCAGCGGACAGCCCGCGCATCACCTTCTTCCATAACACCGGGGAGACTTCATAGCCGTAGAGCCGATCGAGGATGCGCCGCGTCTCCTGGGCGTCGACGAGGGCCCGGTCGATGTCGCGTGGGCTCTCCACCGCCTCCCGGATCGCCTGCGGCGTGATCTCGTGGAAGATCATCCGACGAACCGGAACGCTTGGGCGGAGAACCTCGACGAGGTGCCAGGCGATGGCCTCACCCTCACGGTCCTCGTCAGTCGCGAGGAAGAGCTCGTCGGCGCCGGCCAGCGCCTTCTTCAGCTTCGCGACCTGGGCCTTCTTGTCCGGGGTCACGACGTAGAGGGGGGCGAAGCCGTGCTCGACGTCGACGCCGAGCCGGGCCCATGGCTTGCCTTTCTCACTTGCCGGTATGTCGGCCGCCCGGCTCGGCAGGTCCCGGACATGCCCGATCGAGGACTCCACCACGTAGGCGTCGCCGAGATAGCCCGCGATGGTCCGCGCTTTGGCCGGTGACTCGACGATCACCAGCCGACGGGGGCCGGCGGCGGCGCGGGACGGCGTAGTGGCGGGCACGGTTCGGTCATCCTCCAGTCGAGATCGGGCCGCCGGAGTGTGGCCATGCCCGCAGCCGTCGTGTCAACTCCCGGCCATCGGCCAGGCGTTCCCCGGGGCGCCGTCCGGAGGTTCGCCGACCAACTCCCGTAGCCGAGCCAGCCGGCGGCGGCCGACCACACGGTAGACCGGGCCGGCGCCCCGCGGGCGGACCAGCGCGGCCGGAACGCCGACGGCCGAAAGGGCGGCGCCCAAGGCCGGCCACGCC
Organism: Mycobacteriales bacterium; assembly: GCA_035533475.1. NCBI lineage: Bacteria > Bacillati > Actinomycetota > Actinomycetes > Mycobacteriales > Mycobacteriales bacterium. Next base: position 129,619 of record DATLTS010000041.1, read on the forward strand.
GACTGGTCGCCCTTGCCGAGGACCAACGTATAACCGAGCGGGCCACCGGAACCCGCGGACAGGCACCACCAGCGCAACCTGGATCCGTCGAGGACGAATCCGACCGGTGGCCGTTTCACGGCGCCCACGGCCCACCGATCGGCCAGCGGGTGCAGGGCGCGGCTGAAGGCGGTCCGCACGACGATCGTTCCGGCTCCGTCACTCGGGACGGTCTCCGGCTCGAGTCCCCGGTCCCGTAGACCGGTGAGCAGGGCGACCACGCGCCACGGCTCGTCGCTCACGACGACGCTCAGCCGGGCTTCCGATCCACGTCGGGCAATCTGCGCCGGTCCGGCAAGCAGTCCTTCGACATCGAGCGGTGACGGCGGCATCGACTCCGCGGAGAAGAACGACAGTTGGGACATCAGGTGCGACGGTAGCCGAAAGGTCCCGGCGACCCCGCCCGGTTATCCGGGCAGCTTCTCCACGACGTCCGGCTGCGGCCCGAACTCGACGACGCGCCGTTTGCTGACGACCACCGCGGCGACGATGCCGGCGACGGCGAGCAGACCCACGACGACGCGGAGCGCGGCGTTGGCGTGCGGACCACCGACCCCGTACTTCACGACCGTCGGGGCGATGAGCAACGACACCAGGTTCATTACCTTGAGCAGCGGGTTGAGAGCTGGGCCGGCCGTGTCCTTGAACGGGTCACCTACGGTGTCCCCGATCACCGTCGCGGCGTGAGCGTCGGATCCTTTACCCCCGTAAAGGCCTTCCTCCACGAGCTTCTTGGCGTTGTCCCAGGCTCCGCCTGAGTTGGCCAGGAAGACTGCCATCAGCACGCCCGCCCCGATGGCCCCGGCAAGGAACGCGCCGAGCGGCTCGTAGCCCAGGAAGAATCCGGTCGCGATCGGCGCGAGAACGGCCAGCAATCCGGGAGTAGCCAGCTCGCGCAGTGAGTCCCGAGTGCAGATGTCAACCACGCGGCCGTAATCGGGGCGCACGGTCCCGTCCATAATTCCAGGGTTGCCGCGGAACTGCGCACGCACCTCGATGACGACCCGTCCGGCCGCCCGCGCCACGGCACTGATCGCCAGGCCGGAGAAGAAGAAGACCACGGAGGCACCGAGGATCAGCCCGAACAGCACGTTGGGCTTGTTCACCGAGATGGCGAAGGTGGCCACTCCGTTGAGCCGAACGGCAGTCGCGAACGAGCCGAACAGGGCAGTCGCAGCGAGCACGGCGGTCGCAATCGCGATCCCCTTGGTGATCGCTTTCGTCGTGTTTCCGACTGCATCCAGGTCGGTGAGGACCTGCGCACCGGTCGTGCTCACCTCTCCGGACATCTCCGCGATGCCTTGCGCGTTGTCGCTCACCGGACCGAAGGTGTCCATCGACACGATCACCCCGACCGTGGTGAGCAGTCCGGTGCCGGCCAAGGCAACCGCGAAGAGGGCGACGATGACCGACCCGTGACCTAGCAGGAACGCGAGGTAGACCGCGCCCCCGATGAGAATCGCGGTGTAGACCGCGGACTCCAGGCCGACCGAGATGCCGGAGAGGATGACCGTTGCCGGTCCGGTGAGCGAGGAGCGACCGATCTCCCGCACCGGCTTTCGGCTGGTCTCGGTGAAGTACCCGGTGAGTACCTGGATCACAGACGCGAGGACGAGCCCGATCAAGACCGCCAGGAAAGCGATGAGCCTGGGATTACCCGACAGCTGAGCGACAGCAGCGACATGCAGCTTGGCGAACGTGGACGGCAGGAAGGTAAAGGAGGCGATCGCGACCAGAATGACTGAGATCAGCGCAGAAACGAAGAACCCGCGGTTGATGGCGGTCAGCCCGGTGCGGTCCGACGGTCGCGGGGACACGACGAGGATCCCGACCACGGCGGTGATCACACCAATGGCCGGGACGATGAGCGGGAACACCAGGCCCTTCATGCCGAAAGCGGTCTGGCCGAGGATCAAGGCGGCGACCAGCGTCACCGCGTAGGACTCGAAGAGGTCGGCAGCCATGCCGGCGCAGTCACCGACGTTGTCGCCCACGTTGTCGGCGATCGTCGCCGCGTTTCGCGGGTCGTCCTCCGGAATGCCCTGCTCGACCTTGCCGACCAGGTCGGCGCCGACGTCGGCTGCCTTCGTGAAGATCCCACCCCCGACCCGCATGAACATCGCCAGCAACGCGGCCCCGAAGCCGAAACCTTCCAGCACCTGCGGGGCGTGCTCGTTGAAGACTAGGAGCACGATCGCGGCACCGGCCAGGCCCAGCCCGACTGTGAACATGCCCGCCACACCACCGGCTCGAAAGGCGATCCGCATCGCCCGCTTCGAGCCGGTGGTTTCCGCCGCTGCGGCCACCCGGACGTTCGCCCGCACCGCGAGGCTCATGCCGACGAAGCCGGTAAGGGCCGAGAAGCCGGCTCCGAACAGGAAGAAGACCGAGCGCCCGATCTTGGTGCCCGTGGTGTCCGCCGGAAGGAGGAAGAGCACCGCGAAGATGATCACCGCGAATGGCACGAGTGTCTTGAACTGCCGCCGCAGGTAGGCGGCGGCGCCCTCCTGGACAGCGAGGGCGATCTCGCGCATCCGCGCACTGCCCTCGTCCGCGGCCAGCACCTCGCGGACCAGCACACCCGCGACGAGCAGCGCCAGCACAGCGATCACGAGGACCCCGACCACGATGCCGTAGTCGGCGCCGCCGACATGTGTGCTTCTCAGGGGGTCGGCGGCCACCAGCCGGAACATCATTCCTCCTTGAACACGGACGCACCACGCCTAAAGACGGGTGCGGACAGCCTCCGGGACACGATCGACGTACCCGGGCCGGCGCGAGTCTACGGAACCGGTCGGCGAGTAGCCAACCCAGGTCACCCAGCGAGGCGCCCAACGCACCACGCGGGACGCTCCGGCGGCACGGGGGAGGCTAGGAAGCCGGGATCGAGCCCTGCTCGGAGCCAGCCGGCCAGCTCATCCGCACCGTGGTCCCCTCGTGGTCGGTGGTAACCGCCACATCGTCGACCAACCCAGCGATCACGGCGAGACCGAAGCCCGGCGGCAGCAAGTCGGGCAACGGATCGGGCCCAGCACCCGGGGCGGGGGCGGCCAACTCGTCCGGATCGAACGCGTGCAGGTCGGCAGCTATCACGTCCTCGTCCGCCGGAGCGATGTCCGAGACGACAACCGAGTAGCGCCCGCCGTCGTCGCTCAGACTCAGGCCGACCGGCGCACTGGGCGCGTGCCGCTGGTGCAAGCCAACCGCCCGGGAGCACGCCTCCCCGACGGCCAGCCGAACCTCGTCCAAGAACTCATCGGGCACCCCGGCCCGACGGGCGACTGCCGTGGCGATCAATCGCGCGGTACGGACATGCGCCGGAAGCGCGGTGAACGTGACCTCGACCGTCGGCATCGGACGTCGAGATCAGTCCGAGGCCGAAACGGCCTCGGCCACCGAACCGTGGATCGGGAACACCTTGGTCAACCCGGTGATCCGGAAGATCTTGAGGATCCGGTCCTGCGTACAGACCAGGCGGAGGGATCCTTCATGCGCCCTGACCCGCTTGAGTCCACCGACGAGCACGCCGAGGCCGGTGGAGTCGAGGAACTCGACGCCTTCCATATCGACGATTAGGTGGTAGTTGCCGTTCGAAACCAGATCGATGAGCTGCTCGCGCAACTTGGGGGCGGTGTAGACGTCGATCTCGCCACCAACCGAGACGACCGTCCGGTCACCCTCCGTACGGGTCGACAGGGATAGGTCCACGCGGTCCTCCTCGATCGATCAAGCGCCGGCACACGCAAACCACAATCCCGCCCGGCGAGCCACCGCCGGCTGACCCACCGGTTCGCGATTCAATCATGCGAGGGCACATTCGGCCGACTCGGGCGTCCCTGGTGCGAGACTCATCTCCGATGTCCCCCACCGCCACGACCTCGGGTGTGCCCGTCCGCCCGGCCACCCCGGATGTCCTCGCCGCCATGCTCCGCGACCCTTCCCGAGCCGGACGGATCACCCATGTGGAACGTGTCCCGGGCCGCCCCGGCCGCAGCGGGCACTGGCCCTCATTCGTCGCCGCAGAGCTCCTCGAAGGGCTTTTCAGGGTCGGGATCCATGCCCCCTGGGCGCACCAGGTGGAGATCGCCGAGCTGGCGTGGGCCGGCGTCTCGACGGTAGTGGCGACCGGGACGGCATCCGGGAAAAGTCTGGGCTACCTGCTTCCGACACTCTCGGCAGCGATATCTCGCGGAGCGACGACGCTCTACCTGTCGCCCACCAAAGCACTTGCGGCCGACCAGCTACACGCCATCGAGTCGCTCGGCGTGTCGGGAGCACGGGCCGCGACCTTCGATGGCGACACCGCCTACGAGGAGCGCGACTGGGTACGGTCCTTTGCGCACCTGGTCCTGACCAACCCGGACATGCTTCATCGATCCCTGCTACCCCGGCACGAGCGTTGGGGCCGTTTCCTCGCCCGTCTCGAGTTCGTCGTCGTCGATGAATGCCACGGCTATCGAGGGGTGTTCGGCTCGCACATGGCCGCCCTGTTGCGGCGGCTGCGCCGGGTCGCTGAGCACCACGGCGCCTCGCCGACCTTCCTGCTGGCTTCGGCGACCGTGGCCGAGCCGGCACAGGCGGCAGCTCGGCTGATCGGTCTACCGGTGACCGCCGTCGTGGACGACGCGACGCCTCGGGCCGAGATGGCATTCGTCCTGTGGGAGCCACCGCTGCTGGATCCCGCCTCGGCCGGGGGCGGCCGGCGCAGCGCGACCGCGGAGACGGCTGATCTCCTCGCGCACCTCGTTGCCTCCGGCGTCCGGACTCTGGCCTTCGTCCGCTCACGGCGCGGAGCAGAAGCGGTGGCTATGTCCGCGCAGAACCACCTGGCGGACGTTCCTGGGCTCGGGAACCGGGTTGCCGCCTACCGCGGCGGCTATCTGGCCGAAGAGCGGCGGGCGCTCGAATGCGGCCTCCGCGAAGGTGAGCTCGTCGGCATGGCCACCACCCCGGCGCTGGAATTGGGCATCAACGTGGCTGGCCTGGATGTGGTGCTCATCGCCGGCTACCCGGGAACCCGGGCAGCCCTCGTGCAGCAGGCCGGACGGGCCGGTCGAGCCGGTCGAGGTGCGATAGCAGTGCTCGTTGGAAGTGACAACGCGCTCGACCGATACCTCCTGCATCATCCGGAGGCCCTGTTCGGGCAACCGGTGGAGGCCAGCATCTTCGATCCGGGCAACCCCTACGTTCTCGGCCCGCACCTAGCCGCTGCGGCCGCCGAGCTGCCGCTCACCGACGCGGATCTCCCGATATTCGGTGCGGGCGCGCCCGCGTTGGTCGAAAGCCTCGTCGACCAGGGGCTGCTTCGCCGCCGCTCGACCGGCTGGTACTGGACACACCGGGAGCGGGCGGGGGATCTCGTGGACCTGCGCGGGGTCGGCGGCTCCCCGGTGCGGGTTGTCGAAGAAGGAACCGGACGGCTGCTCGGCACCGTCGACTCGGCCGCCTCGCATGCCGCCGTCCACGACGGAGCGTTATACCTGCATCAGGGCGAGAGCTATCTGGTGCGCCGGCTCGAGGTCGAGGATGCGGTTGCCTTCGTCGAGCCCACCTCGGTCGACTACACGACGGTGGCCAGGGGGCACACGGATCTGCGCATCAACACCGAGGACCGGCGCACCCCTGGGGACGGGGCAACCCTTTGTTTCGGGACGGTGGACATTACGCACCGGGTGGTTTCCTATATCCGTCGGCGAGTGCTCACCGGTGAGATCCTCGGGGAGGATCCGCTTGATCTCCCGGAGCGCCAACTCCGAACTCGTGCCGTGTGGTGGACGGCGTCGGAAGCCCTCCTGGCCGCCGCCGCCATCGAATCGGGGGTGTTGGCCGGGGCGGCCCACGCCGCGGAGCATGCCGCGACCAGCCTGCTTCCGTTGTTCGCCACTTGCGACCGATGGGACATCGGCGGGGTGTCCACCGCGCTACACGTGGACACCGGGATGGCCACGATCTTTGTCTACGACGGTCACCCCGGCGGGGCGGGATTCGCGGAGCGGGGCTACGCGGCCGGGCGACCCTGGCTCCGGGCTAGCGCGGCAGCGGTGGCCGAATGCCCCTGCCTGCACGGATGCCCGTCCTGCGTCCAGTCACCGATTTGCTGGAGCGGGAACGCTCTCCTCGAGAAGCGCGCGGGCGCGCGCCTCCTTCTAGCCACGGTCGCAGCGATCTCGGATTAGCCGTCGACGCTGCGGCGCAGCCAGCTCTGCAGGTGCATCGCGATCAGCAGGAGCAATAGTGCGCCGGCGACCGAAGTCCAAAGCGGGCCCGAAGTCGCCACCGAGGAGAGCGCGGAGCTGAACGAGGATCCACCCTTGCGGAAGACCAACAACTGACCGGGCGTCGTCTGCTTGCCGTAGGGCAATTCCGGTTGATAGGTGCCCTCCGGCAGCGGGGCGAACACGGTGATCGGCGCGGGCGCCGACACGTTGGGCGGCGCCACCGTGACGGGGGCCGGCACGAAGTTCTTGAACGCCTGGAGGACGCCCCGCCGTGAGGCGATCGGCGGCGCGCCGGCCCGACCGGAGCCCGAGCCACCCGACAGGGAGCTGCCACCACCGCCGGAAACACCGCCCCCGCTGGAGTTTCCTCCCGCGGAAGGGGACGGCGACGGTGGCGGCTTCGGCACGCTGACGTCCGCCGCGGAAGAATCGGCCGACTGGACGGTGACTGAACCACCGGGGCTGGTGGTGCGGTCGGCCCGGACGACGAACGCGTAGTTGCCGGGGGGTGGGGCCGAGAGCGTCGCCGAGCAAGTGCCGCTGGTGCAGTACTGACTCGGGCTCAGCCCCGACGCCGCGGCCGAATCGTTACCGGCCGACTGCGTGTAGAGGTCGTATGCGGTGAGGTCCGGCTCACTGTTCGCAGCCCAGCCCACGGTGACCGTAGATCCGTTCGAGGCTGCCGTCGCCCGGACTCCCTGAACCGGAGCCGGGGGTAGGGCGAAGGTGAAATTCGTCGCACTCGTCGCGTCCTTGGCGGCCGTGCCGTCCCGGTACAGGGTGATCGTGTAGCTGCCGTTGTAGGGCGGTGGCGCATCACTCGCGCAGGTGCCCTGGTTGAAGGCAGTCGTCTCGATCGACTTGGGACCGATCTCGGCGCTGCCGCCGACGCCGGGATTCGCCGGCACCTGCTCGCTGTCGAGGGTGCAATTGGCGCTTCCCTGCCCGGTCGGGGAGGTCACTATGAGCATCCAGGTGTGGCCGTTGACGTCTCCGGCAGCGACCGGCACGGTGGCCGACACGCTGAGAACGTCGCCGAACGTAGTGACTTGACCACCGTCGGTGACCTGACCGCCGCTCGAGTCCTTGATCACGATACTGGCGCTCGCCGCCCAGGCCGGAGCGGCCAGGGCCAGCGGAGCCAGCACCCCGCCCGCCAGCACGAGCCCCGCGGCGAGCCGGGGCAGCGTACGGCCCCGGGAGGCTGCCCGGTCGGGGGCCGCGTCGCTCGCCCGGTCGTCTCCCGCCACCTCAGTGACCCGTTCCGGTGGGCTGCGGGGCCGGTCTGAGTACCTCGGTGTGGGTCAGCACAAGCCGGAGGATGAGTCGCTGCGCTGCGCTCCCCTTGGGATTGCATGTCGTCAGCGTCAGCCAATGGCCGGCGCCGAGGATCCCGGTCTGGGCAACGACGCGGTAGTTGTTGGGGTCGACGATCCAGGGATTCGCGTGGAAGTCACCGTTCAGGTCCGGCTGGTCGCTGGGGTCCTGGACCTCGGAACCCGGCACGACGCTGTAGGTGAACTTGCCGAAGGGAGTGATCAGATAGACGACCTGACCGGGCTTCAACTCATCGAGCCGGTTGAACGGGCGCCCGAAGGTCGTGCGGTGCCCGGCGATCCCGACGTTGCCCTTGGCCCCCGGCAGCGGGGTGTCCACGTAGTGGCCGGCTCCGGCCCGCAGCGCCGCCAGCGTGGTTCCCTGCACAACGAGAACGTCGACGTTGAGGCTCGGAATCTGAAGCTCGGTCAGCCCCTGGCCCACCTGGATGTGGCCGGTCAGATATTCCTGCACGTAGGAGGGGCTGGTGAACTGCGATCGCAGCTGGCCCTGCCGGTTGTGGGCTAGCCAGTCGGTGTACAGCGGCCACGCGAACATCCCGATCCCGGCTACCAACAGCACCACGGTGAGTCCCGAGATGCCCCGTCGACCGCCCGGCCGGCGCAGCGTGTCACCCAACAACCCGAAGACCCCCCGTGGCCGCCCCGGGAGCGGGGAAGGCACGAAACTCGGCGTCATCGGCAGGGCTCCTAAGCGGACGGCAGCGGTCGATGGATGAAACGACTATCGGGGCCCCAAGGTTACGCCTGGAGCCCGGAGACCCCGCCAAACCCGACAGCCCGCCGCCACCAGCCCAGACGCTCTCATGATCCGAGACCGTGATCCCGGGCAGCCGGCGCAAGACACCTCCGAACGGCCGAACGGTCACCACAACCCACACCGTGAGAAACCGGGGTGTTTCCTGGATCCTGACCGTTGCCCCGGGCGGCGCGTCCCGGGCGGCCACGGCGGCGACCACCGCGGCCGGAGCCCCCGCGTCGGCGGCGGCGGCCGCCGCGCTGGCGGCGGCTGTGCAGCGCAGGTGCGCCCACGCCGCCGCCAGCGTCCACAACGCCACCGCCAGGAGCACCACGACGGTCGGGAAAACCAGGGCGGCCTCGACCGTCACCATGCCCTCGCTTCTCACAGCCAGGCGTCGGGACCGGCGGCGGCCCGTCGATGACATTCAGTGACCGGTCGCTGCACTACCGAACAGGACCGACGGACTGATCTGGTGAAAGGCCATGTTGAAGATGCTGGCCATGTCACCGATGATCTGCGGGCTGGTGGCAATCTTGAACAGCAGCACCGCGAAGGCAACGGCGGCGAGGGTTCCCACCGCGTACTCGGCGGTTGCCATTCCATCATCGGCCCGAAGTCGCGCCCGTAGCCAGCGAAGCATGATTCCTCCCGGAAGCCGGCGATCCGGCCGGTGCGGGCCCGGCGCAGCGCCGAGCACCACCGACGATGCGCCGCGGCGCGTCGGTGCGGCAGCTTGCGCTGCTCATCTGTGGAGAACGACCGGCCCCGGGGAGGGTGGGGAAAACCCAGGGTCAGCCACGGAGCACCCGAAGCAACCCGAGCGCGATTGGGACCACGCCGAGCAGGACGAAGGCCGGAAGGAAGCAGAGGGTCACCGGCAGTAGCGCGCGGACGGAAGCGGTTCCGGCGCCGGCCACCGCCCGGTCCCGTGCTCGTTGCCGCTCACCGATCGCGAGCCGGCGGAGCGCACCCGACGCCTGCGCCCCCGTCGTGCTTGCCCGCAGGAGCACGCGCGCCGCCGGCGCCAGCAGTGGGTCGGCGGCCCAGCCGGCCCAGGCCTCGCTCGGCACGGCGCCAAGCGCGAGCCGCTCAACCGGGTCGAGCAGCCACCTCGAAAGCGCCGGCCCGGTGCCGCCCGCCGCCGCCCGCAGCGATGCCGGCATGGACAGACCGGCTCGCAGGCATCCGGCGATCAGGTCGAGGGCGAGCGGCAGGTCCTCCACCACGGCGGCCCGCCGGCGCCGCTCCGCTGCCGACTCCAGGCGAGCGAGCCAGCGATGCGTCGCGGCACCGACGCCGGCTCCCAGCGCGACACCGGCGAGACCGCCCACGACGGTGGCGACCAGCAGAGCCGCAGATGCCGCACCTACCGTGCACGCGCGACGCTTCCGAGCGGCAGCGCCCTCGAGGCGGGCCGGGCGTGGCCTGGGGTAGGCCCGGGACAGCCGGTCCGCCGCCGTCCGATCCGGAGTGGCCAGCCCGACGGCCACCCACACGGCGGATACGGCAATCAGGGACGTCACGACCGCCCGGCGCCGCGCGGCCTCAGGTCGGTGCTTCTCACACCCGTTCCGCGGCTCGGGCGACCAGGGTGCCCCAGCGCCACCCGGCAAAGTCGAGCAGGCCGCCACCGACAAGCAGGATGTGTCCCGTGCCGGTGTGCAGAAGCAGATGGGCAGGCGCCGCCCCGACTGCCGTGCCCAAGGCGATCCCAGCCAGCGGCAGGAGCGTGAGGAGTCCCATCGACGCCCGTGCGCCGGACAGTTGCGCATGGGCCTCTGCGCCGGCCCGGATCCGGCCCTCGAGGGCACCGATGACACCCTCCAGCGCGTCGGCGAGGCTGGCACCGCTCGACTCGGTGGCCGCCCAGCAGCCGGCGAGGGCCCGTAACCCCTCGGCGCCCGCAAGCTCGGCCAGGCCGTTCAACAGGAGAGGGACGTCGGCCCCCAGCTTGGCCTCAGCGGCCACCGTCGCTAGGGGGCCGGCCAGCTCTCCGGCCGCCGACGCGACCGCGGCAAGCGCTTGCCTGGGCGGCTGACCAGCACGCAGCTCGTCCATCAGGCCGGTCGTCGCCGCGACCACGCAGCTTCGGCGTCGAGCAACCACCCTTGCCTGGGCGCCCACGGCCCGGGTGCGGAGGAAAGCGAGCGCGATGACAGCGACGACTGCCCCCAGCCAGTCCCCGATCCCATAGCTCAAGCCGGTGCAAGCGACGGCCATGGCCAGGGCCCGGCCACCCGGCAGCACGGCGATCCGGTCGAGCGCGAGCAGCCGGTTCGCCGGATCGGCACGCATGCGACGCAGTCGCTCCAGCCGACCCAACGACGCGCCGCCGGGGACCGCCCAGTATCCGGCGAGGGCGGCCAGCCCGGCGGGCGCCACGACGACGGTGGTCATGGCGTTCCGGCGAGCCGGGCGTCGAGGTCGGCTGCGGCCGGACCCGGCACCGGCTCGCCCGCATCGAGGCGGCGATACGCCCCCACTACCTCGACCCGACCGTCAGCGAGCCGGCGGCAGAGCGCGAGTTCGGCCACCCGACGGACACCGTCCGGACGGCGATCGAGGTGAATGACGGCGTCGACAGCAGCCGCCAGCAGGCTGTGCAGGGCGTTGCGGGCCAACCCGGCCGGCGCGGCGAGTGCCTCCAACCGCGCGGGCACCTCGCAAGCGCGGTTGGCATGAACTGTGCCGCACCCGCCGTCGTGTCCGGTGTTGAGCGCACTGAGCAAGTCGAGCACGTCGACTCCGCGACACTCCCCCACCACCAGCCGGTCGGGCCGCATCCGCAACGCCTGCCGGACGAGCGTCGACTGCGCGATCGCGCCCGATCCCTCCGCATTCGCCGGCCGTCCCTGCAGCCGGACCAGGTGGCCCGCGCGGACGATGAGCTCTGCCGTGTCCTCGACAAGCACCAGGCGCTCACCAGGAGCCGCCAGGCTCAGCAAGGCACCGAGCAGCGTGGTCTTGCCGGATCCAGCGCCACCGGAGACGAGGAAGCTCAGCCGCCGCCGCACAACCCTTTGGAGCAGTTCGGCCCCCGCCGGGCTCACCGTCCCCGCGTCGACCAACTCGGCCATGCTGAACCCCCGGGACCGGGGGATCCGCAACGAGATGCAGGTCCCGCCGTCGGCTACGGGCGGCAGCACGGCGTGCAGCCGAATCCCTTCCGGTAGCGCGGCATCGACGAACGGCGAGCTGTCATCCAGGCGCCTACCCGCCGCCTGGGCGAGTCGCACCGCGAGGCTCCGCACCTGGTGTTCATCCTCGAAGGCGACGCCGGCTGGCTCCATGCCGTCACCTCGATCGATCCAGACCTCACGGGATGCATTGACGCAGATGTCGCTGACCCGCGGGTCGGAAAGGATTCGCTGCAACGGTCCCAGCCCAGCCAGGTCGGCGTGCACCGATTTCGCGACCTCGAGCCGGTCGACCGCCCCGAGCCAGGGCTGGACCTCCCGCAACGCAGAGCCGACCGCCTCCGGGCTGGCGGGCCGCCGGGATGCGACCAGCCGGTGGCGGATCTTCGCGGTCAGACCGAGTTCGGCAGAGGGCCCGGGTGGCCGCTCGGGCGCAGCCCAGACGTTCACGCCGCGGCCACAACCGGGATCAGTTCGGCAAGCAGACGGCGACAGAACGCTGCCAGCGGTCCGCGTCCGGAACGGCCCGGCGGCTCACCTCGCTCGAGCGCCGCAGCCAACCCCGGTTCGGCCCGCAATGAACCCGCGAGCGGGAGTTCGAGCGCGTCGGCGATGGCGGCCGGGTCGAGCCCACCCGGCGCCGGGCCACGGACGACGAGCCGGACATCCTGGCAGTGACCGGTCAGCCCGGCGGCCACCCGACCGGCTGCTGCTGCTGCCCGCAAGTCGGCCGGCACGACGACCAGGACCGTCCTCGTGAAGTCCAGCGCCGCCAGGGCTGCCGAGTCGATCTGGCGCGGCAGGTCGACCACAACCAGTTGATGCGTCCCGACCACCCCACCAAGCACCGCGGTCATCCAGGCCCCGGACTCCGACGGCGGGCTGAGCCGGTCCCAGGACAGAACGCGCAGTTCGTCCACCCGCACCAAGGCCTCCCTCAGGCCGGCCGGGTTCAACGGTGCCCGGCTCGCCGACAGGTCGGGCCAACGCAGTCCGCCCACCGCCTCGGCCCCGAGAATCAGGTCGATCCCCCCGCCGAGGGGATCCGCGTCGACGAGCACGCTGGGCCACAACCGGCTCCCGGTCAGCGCGAGGGCGGCGGCCAGGGTGGACGCGCCAGCGCCGCCGCGCCCACCGATCACGCCGACGCAGGCGGCCCGCCCTGCACCGGAAAGCGCCGCCGCGAGCACCGCTCGCAGGCCCGCCGCCTCCGCCGGCAGGCGGAACGTGCAGGCCGCCCCGAGCGCCGCGGCGACCGGCCCAGAGCTCCCGCGGGAACCGGCCACGACGACCACGTCCTCCCGAGCGGGGAGTGGCCAACTCGGAGGCGTGCCGATCGCCACGTCGGCGCCGACCAGAACGACCCGTGCGGTCGCCCAGTCCGGCCCCGCTGCACCGGGGCCGAGGACGACGGTCGGCTCGACGCCGAGCGACGCCAGAAGCGAGATCAACTGCTCCAGCAATTCCGGATCGGCAGTGATGATCAAGGGCCGGCCCTGAGCGGAGAGGCGGGTGTGGTCAGGCAACGGCGCCATGCGGTCCTCCGATCGGGCGGCGACGTGCCGCCGCCGTCACGATCCGCCGGCGGGAGGTGTCGGCCCAGCCGGAAGCGATCATCTGTGGACAGCCGGCCTGGAAGTTGTCCCTGTGGACAGCGGGGCCGAAGCCCGGGACAGCGGACGGCCCCCGCTGGGGGGTAGCGGGGGCCGTCCCGAGATCCGACTCCGGGGGGGATGAGCCGGACCGTTCGTGTGTCGCCGGCGGGCTTCCCGCCGGCTCGGATGCCGTTCGACTCGGGCCATCCCCCCGCGTCGGCGCGAGCAAACCCGAGAGCCCGAAAAAATTGTCGGGTCGGGTGTGCAGGACCGGGACGCCTATCCTCGGGGCCATGGATAGGGTCGGACCCGAGGTGCAGCGTACCGCGGCCTTCTTCGACCTGGACAAGACGATCATCGCCAAGTCGAGCACCCTCGCGTTCGGGAGATCCTTCTACCAGGGTGGCCTGATCAACCGCCGGGCCGTCCTAAAGGGGACCTACGCCCAGTTCGTCTACCTGCTCGGCGGGGCTGACGAGAACCAGATGGACCGCATGCGCGACTACCTCAAACGCCTGTGCAGCGGCTGGGACGTCGAGCAGGTCCGAGGCATCGTCACCGAAGCGATAGTCGAGCTGATCGACCCGTTGATCTACGCCGAGGCGGCTGCCCTCATCGAGGAGCATCAAAGCGCCGGTCGTGACGTCGTGATCGTGTCGAGCAGCGGAGAAGAGGTGGTCGGGCCGATCGGGGAGATGGTCGGTGCTGACCATGTAATCGCGACCCGGATGGTCGTGGCCGACGGCTGCTATACCGGCGACATCGCGTTCTACGCGTACGGGCCGGGCAAGGCCGAAGCGATCCGGGAACTCGCGGAATCCCATGGCTATGACCTAGCCGCCTGTTACGCCTACAGCGACTCGATGACCGACCTTCCGATGCTTGAGGCGGTCGGGAACCCAACGACGGTAAACCCGGACCGTGCCCTGCGCCGGGAAGCAGCCGCCCGCGGCTGGCCGGTCCTCGAATTTCGCCGCCCCGTCTCGCTCCGGAACCGGGTATCGCCGCCGGGCCCGATCCTCGTCGGCGCGCTGGCCACGGGTGCGATCGCTGGTCTCGGCCTGGCCTGGTACTCGACCCGACGCCGGACGCGGACCTGAGCCGCCCATTTCGGTTCGGGCTCTTCCCATCCGGGCGGGAACGGAGTAGAAACAGGGAGCCGGCTCGCCGGTCGCGAGGGGCGGTGTCCCCCCGATCGAGAGTCGGCGCACGGCAACCGGGCACCCACGCGCGACCAGCCGCGAGAGGCGCGTCCAGACGGGTCGAACCCGTCGGACTAGACGAAGGTGCACGCCTGGTAACCCGCCCGCCGTGCCAGTGGGCGGCGTCCCGAAGCCCGGGGCGCCGTTCGCATGTCCCCGTCCACCACAGGCCGTCGCCGCGCCCTTGCGAACCTCGGGCGCGAGGCAGACGATCTAGCCGAGACCCGCCCGCCGACAGAGGAGACCGAGCATGCCCGAGACCGAGGCTGGTCAGAGTTCTGCGCTGTCCGCACTGCTCCACGAGAACCGTCGCTTCGAACCGCCCGCCGATCTGGCGGCTGCGGCGAACGCGCAACCGGAAATCTACGCTGAAGCGGCAAAGGACCCGTTGGCGTTCTGGGCAGGACAGGCCGAGCGACTGACCTGGAGCACCCGCTGGAGCCAGGTTCTCGAGTGGAACCTGCCCTACGCCAAGTGGTTCATCGGCGGTCGACTCAATGTTGCCTACAACTGCGTGGACCGTCACGTCGAGGCCGGGGCCGGGGACAAGGTCGCCTTCTACTGGGAGGGGGAGCCCGGAGACACCCGGACAATCACCTACGCCGACCTGCAACGTGAGGTGTGCAAGACCGCCAACGCCCTTACCGACCTGGGCATCGCCGCCGGCGACAAGATCGCCATCTACATGCCGATGATCCCCGAGACGGTGGTCGCGATGCTCGCCTGCGCTCGGCTTGGCGCACCGCATACCGTTGTCTTCGGCGGCTTCTCGGCTGACGCCCTCAAGGGACGGATCCTCGACTGCGACGCCCGGATGGTCATCACCGCAGACGGCGGGAACCGCCGTGGGGCTCCGAGCGCGCTCAAGCCAAACGTCGACGAGGCGCTGAAGGAGTGTCCGGACGTCCACCACGTCCTCGTCGTGCGACGCACGGGGCAGGACGTCGAGTGGAACCCTGGACGCGACGTGTGGTGGCACGAAATCGTCGACTCAGCCTCTGAAACCCACGAGGCGCAACCGTTCGACGCCGAGCACCCGCTCTACATCATGTATACGTCGGGGACGACGGCGAAGCCTAAGGGCATCCTGCACACCTCGGGTGGCTACCTCACCCAGGTGAGCGCCACCCACCGATTGATCTTCGACCTGAAGCCGGACGCGGACGTCTTCTGGACCGCGGCCGACATCGGCTGGGTGACCGGTCACAGCTACATCGTCTACGGCCCGCTGGCGAACGGCACGACATCGGTGCTCTACGAGGGCACGCCCGATACGCCCGGCCGGGATCGCTGGTGGCAGATCATCGAGAAGTACAAGGTCACGGTTCTCTACACGGCCCCGACGACCATCCGCACCTTCATGAAATGGGGGGAGGATCTGCCCACCTCGCGCGACCTGTCCAGCCTCCGATTGCTCGGCTCTGTCGGTGAGCCGATCAACCCGGAGGCCTGGATCTGGTACCGCAAGTTCATCGGCGGCGACCGCTGCCCGATCGTCGACACTTGGTGGCAGACCGAGACCGGCGGCATCATGATCACGCCACTACCAGGGATCACCGCCACCAAGCCGGGTGCAGCAATGACCGCGTTCCCAGGGGTCAGCGCCGACGTCGTCGATAACGAGGGCCTCCCCGTCCCGGACGGGCAGGGTGGGTATCTCGTGATCACCCAGCCATGGCCCGGGATGCTCCGGGGAATCTGGGGCGATGACGAGCGGTACAGAGAGACCTACTGGTCGCGCTTTCCGGGGATGTACTTCGCCGGCGACGGCGCGAAGAAGGACGAGGACGGAGATTTGTGGCTGCTCGGACGGATCGATGACGTTATGAACGTCTCCGGGCATCGCATCTCGACCACCGAGGTGGAGCATGCGATCGTCAGCCACCCGAAGGTCGCGGAGGCGGCCGTGGTCGGAGCGAGCGACCCGATGACCGGTCAGGCCATCGTCGCGTTTGTGACCGTCAAGGGCAACGTCGCCGAGGACGAATCCAGCGGTGAGGCGTTCGTCACCGAGCTGCGCAACCACGTGGCCAAGGAAATCGGGCCGATCGCAAAGCCCCGGCAGATCCTGATCAGTCCGGAGCTGCCGAAGACGCGGAGCGGAAAGATCATGAGGCGGCTGCTCCGCGACGTCGCGGAGAATCGCGAGCTCGGGGACGTGACAACGCTGCTCGACCCGACGGTCGTCAACGCCATTCAGCAGCACATGGCCGGTGGCGCCGGCGAAAAGGAGGAGTAGTCGTGGCGGCCTGAGCACCCGGGGCGGTTTCCGGGCAGGATGCCGGGGGATCGCCGAGGTCAGAAGAGGAGGCGCCATGTCGACCGACCACGATGCACCGCCGATCGAAGAGCGCTCGATCGGGGAACTGGTGGCCACCGCCAGCCGGGACATGTCGCTGCTTGTGCATCAGGAGATGGAGCTTGCGAAAGCCGAACTCACCGCGGCCGCCAAGCGGGTGGGAATAGCTGCCGGGCTGTTCGGGGCAGCCGGCGGCCTGGGCCTGTTCGCGCTCGTCTTCCTGTCGGTGGCCGCGGCATTCGGCATCTCCGCTCTCGGCGTCTCGCTCGGCTACGGGTTCGTGTGCGTGGGCGGCGCCTACGGGGTCCTGGCCGGCCTGCTCGCCATCACCGGCGCAACAAAGGCGGTCCGCGTCGGCAAGCCGGAACGAACGATCCGTACCGTGCAGGACTCGCTGGCCTGGGCTCGGCACCCGACGGTGGCTCCCGATCCGGACGCGCACGAGCTGGCGGAGCTTCGCGCTCGACATACGGACTGACCCAGATCCGGCCGGATGTGCGAGGCTGTCGGCCATGGCCGGGCGCCGCGTCATCGACGACTCGGCGGTGCTCGTCGACGGCCCGTGGGTTCATCGGGATGTCAGCGCGAACGGCGTGCGTTTCCATGTTGCCGAGCTCGGCACCGGTCCGCTCGTGTTGCTCCTGCACGGTTTCCCGCAGTTCTGGTGGACGTGGCGGGCCCAGATCGTCGCGCTGGCCGCAGCTGGGTATCGGGTCGTAGCCCCCGACCTGCGAGGCTACGGCGCGAGCGACAAACCGCCGCGCGGCTACGACCAGGCGGGGCTGAGCGCCGATGTCGTGGGACTGATCCGGGCGCTCGGGGAGTCCGATGCCGCCATCGTCGGGCACGACTGGGGTGGGGTCCTCGCGGTATCCACCGCGGTGCTCCGGCCGGCGGTCGTTCGTCGGATCGCGATGCTCGGCATCGCCCACCCGCTGGCCATGCGGTCGGCCATCGTCCGGCGTCCGCAGGGACAGTTCGGCGCCAGCAGTTACCTGCTCGGCTTCCAGCTTCCGTGGCAGCCGGAACGACGCCTGGTCCGCAACGACGCCAGGTGGGTCGCCGAGCTACTCGCGCTATGGGGCGGGCCGGGGTATCCGGATCCGGAAGCCGAGCGGCGCTACCGGGACGCGATGCAGATCCTCTACGTTCCCCATCGCAGCCTGGAGTACTACCGCTGGTTTGTCCGCTCCCAACTCCGGCCCGACGGCCACCGCTTCTCCCGGGCCCTCCGGGAACCGGTTCCCGTGCCGACGCTGCATATCCATGGGGCCCTCGACCGGTGCGTGCTTGCGTCAACGGCCCGCGCGTCCGGTCGATACGTGGCAGCCGCCTACGAGTGGCTCCTGATCGACGGGGTCGGCCACTTTCCGCACGAAGAGGCGGCGGATCGCGTGAACGGGGAGCTCGTGCGATGGCTGAAGGACGGCTGACGCGGGACCGGGACGCATCGGGGCGTCCCCGTAACGCCCGTCCACGCGACGTCACCGGCCGACCGCTGGCCCGGGGCGCGGCCGGTGTGCCCGAGCCGGGAGCCCGGCCTTTCGTCGCGGAGGCCGGCGCCGTCCTAGGGGCCGCAGCCCGGCTCGTCGACGCCGGACGACCGTTCGCGGCGCACGAACTGTTCGAGCAGATGTGGAAGGCGGCCCCGGTCGATCGGCGCGACCTGTGGCGCGGGCTGGCCCAGATCGCCGTCGGCCTCACCCATGCCCAACGCGGCAATGTCACCGGAGCGGTCGCCCTTCTCGGGCGGGGAGCCGAACTCGTGGCCGGGTGCCGCGATGCACCTACCGAGCTTCGGATCGAGGTCCTACTCGGCGATGTCCGAGACCTCGTCGCCGAGCTGGTCGCGACGGGGTCCTGGGGGGTCCGAGTGCGTTTCCTCTAGCCGGCGTAGATCCGCACGTAGTCGACGATCAGGCTCTTGGGGAAGGCGGTCCGGCCTGGCGGCCCACCCCAGGACCCAACCGCCAGGTCGAGGACGAAGTACACCGGGGAGTTGAATACCCACCCGCCACCGGGGGGCAGGCTGGCGGGGGTGACCGACAGGTAAGGGACGCCATCCAGCGAGAACGTCAAGAGCCCGGGCGACACGTCCACCGCGTAGACGTGGAATCCAGCCGATAACGGCCGCGGCAACCAGTCCTGCCCGACGATCTGGTAGTGACCCGAGACCCCGTGGTACCGGGTCTGTCCGGGACCGAAGATGGGGCCGTGCGCGGTGGCCGTGGACAGGTTGGGGGCCTCTCCGGTGCCCTCCATCAGGTCGTACTCCCCGGTGATCGGCCAGGTCGGAGCCAGCGATGTGCCGCCCATCGCGAAGAATGCCGGCCACAGCCCCATCCCGGGTGGAAACTTGGCCCTGATCTCGGCACGGCCGTAGACGAAATCACCTGTCCGGGTGATCAGCCGTGCCGAGGTGTACTGCCGTCGCACCCCGTCGGGACCGGTGTAGTCCTGCCGGCGGGCGACGATCAGCAGGTGTCCGGCGCCGTCGAGGTGGGCGTTGGAGATCAGGTCGGTGTTCGACTCCAGCTCGTGAGTCCCGAAACCCCCGCCACCCAGGACGTGAGCCCAGTTCGCCAGGTTGGGCGAGCTGCCGGCCAGCCCGTTGAACTCGTCGTCGAAGATCAGGTGCGGGCCCGGGGCCACGGCCGACCGCAGGCCCCCATCCGCGTGGCTCGCCGGCGCGGCAGCGAGCAGGACGCCCGTGAGACCGAGCAGCGCGGCGCGCAATGCCGCTCGCCGTAGCCGCACATTGTCCTCCCTAACCGGGGCAAATCAGCCTACGGGCGACGGCGGCTGTGGTCCACAAGTTCGGCACGGGGGGGTCGCTCTCCTGCCCACCGGACGGCACTCACGCGGCGTGCGAACGCTGCTCCGCAACAGTCGCGAGATTGTCCAGGAAGGCCGAGGCGAGGGATCGCAGCCGGTCCGGCTCGGGTCCTGGATAGGCCAGTCGAAGCGCCGCACGGGTCGTCGGACGTGAACCGTCGGCAGCTGCGACGAAGTCGAGGACGAGGGCCCCGGACGTGGCGGGCACCTCACCGTCGAAACGGAATGCAACGACGAATGCGGTGGGCGTCCGCACCGGTGCCGCTGTCGAAACATCGACGCGGACTCGCCCGCGGCCCGGCACATCGGCTAGGACCCTGGTGGGTTCCCCGGCCTCCTGGACGTTCTGGACCCCGGGCCAGAGCGCGACCCCGGTCGGCCCCGACAGCAGCAGCGCGACGCTGCTCGGGTCGGCGGCGATCGGTCGTTCGACGCACACTGTGCTCATGATGATCGCCCGGTCCTTTCCCTCGACGGTCTTATCCCCGCTTGCAACAGTAAGCACGGGTTCGGTGCCCAGTACAGCCACCGGCTTGTGAGATGAGTCACCGCGGCTCGGGCCAGCCCTCCCGTGGGCCGCGATCGCGGGCCGCTAGCCGGGCCGTCTCGGCCGGCAATTGCCGAACCCGCGAGCGATCCCACGGGCGGGCCCAGCCACCGAGCTCGAGCAGGGTGTCGACCAACCGGGCGGTGAAGCCCCAGACCAGGAAGCCGTCCACCTCGAATCCGGGCCCCATGTAGCCGCTCGGGTGCACCACCTGGGTCCGTCGGGCTGGGTCAGCCAGATCACGCACCGCGACCCGCGCCACCCGTGCGACCTCCGCCGGATCGACGGCCCGGACGGCCGTCGGCCGGCGCCACCACGCGAGCACCGGTCGGACGACGAAACCGCTCGGCGGCAACCACAGGGGAGTCAGGGTGGCGAGCACCTCGACTCCGGCCGGATCGAGTCCGGTCTCCTCCTGAGCCTCGCGCAGCGCCGCCGCCGCCGGATCGGGATCAGTTTCTTCTACGACACCTCCGGGGAAGGCCGGTTGACCGGCGTGGCTGCGCAGCGTGGCGCTCCGCTCGATGAAGAGCAGGTCGGGCCCGGCGGAGGATTCGCCGAACAGGATTAGTACGGCCGAGCGCCGGCCGGCATCCACGGCGGGCGGCGCATAGCGATCGAAGCCGGTCCTTGGCGGGTCCGCGACCGCGGCCAGCAGGGGCCGCAGCCACTCGGGCGGGGATGCGCTCAACGCTTGGCCAGGGGGAGGCTGATCCCCAGGTACCGGTGGATGTCCGCCGCGAACTGCTGTCGGCTCCCGTACGGGCCGACATGAATGTCGACAAGGCGACCGGCAGCCGTGACGAAGGCGGTGTCGGGGAGTCCGATCAGACCCAGGCGATGCAGGCTCTCGCCACCCGGATCGACCACGGACGGATAGGTCATCCCGGCAGCGGCGGCAAAGCTGAGCGCGGCCCCGCCGCCGTCCATGACGTCCACACCGAGGACCCTCAGCCGAGAGCCGGCGTCTCGATACACCGACTCGAGCACTGGGACCTCGGCCTGGCATGGGCCGCACCAGGAAGCCCACAGGTTCAGCACCGTGGGAGTTCCGCGCAACCCAGCCAGATCGACCCCCGGGCCGACGCCGAGGCAGCGCAGGGAGAGGGCGGGAAGGCCACCCGCGATCGAACCCGAGCTGGTAGCCGGCGGGCACCGAGCCAGGTCAGCCGCCGCGACGGCGGGGCCGGTGGTCGGGCCCGGGGCTGCGGCCGTGCCGCAGGCGGCCACGGCGAGCATGGCGGCGCCCGAGAGCCCTCGGGCGGCCAACCGGCCGGTCACGGAACGCTACGGTTGCGGATCAACCGCTCGGCGACCGCCGGCTCGACGGGACCGAGCCCGAAGGACGGACACCAGCGGGCTAGTCCGCAAGCCCCGCAGGCCGGCCGCCGCGAATGGCACACCCGGCGGCCATGCCAGATCAGCCGGTGCGACAGGAGCACCCAGTCCGCCGGCCGGAACAGGGCTCCCACGTCGTGTTCGACTTTGACCGGGTCGTCCGCTGCGCTCCAGCCGAAGCGCCGGGAGAGCCGACCGAAATGGGTGTCGACGGTGATACCGGGGATACCGAACGCGTTCCCGAGCACGACGTTGGCGGTCTTGCGACCCACGCCCGGCAACGTTACGAGGTCTGCCAAGCTGCCCGGCACTTCACCGCCGTAGCGCTCGCAGAGAGCCTGGGCCATGCCGAGAATGTTGGTCGCTTTTGCCCGGAAGAACCCGGTCGATCGGATGATCGCTTCGAGATCGCCCCGGTCGGCAGCGGCGAGCTCGGCCGCGCTGCGGTACTCGCCGAACAGGCGGGGCGTCACCTCGTTGACCCGTTTGTCGGTGCACTGGGCGGACAGGATCGTCGCGACGAGCAACTGCAGCGGGGTGGAGAAATCCAGCTCGCAGTGCGCGTCCGGGTAAAGCTGCGCCAGCGCCCGGTTCATCCGCCGGGCCCGGCGCACCAACTGCGTTCGGTTCGAGGCGTCGGCCAGCGCGCCCGGCGAGCGGCCGACCGCCGCGGCACGAGCCATCACGCAGGCGAGCCTACGGCGCTCACCCGACCGGGTGACACCCGCGCCGCGAGCCTCAAGCTCCCGGGCCAGCCGGCCGATGCGCCGCATGTGATTACGGAGAGTAATCGCCCCTGCGTGAGAGGCCTCCCCGTGGAGAAAACGTCAACCGCCTCGTCCCGGTTACGACCGGTGCCCCAGCGTCAACCGGAATTCGCCCATTTGAGCCTCCCCGGACTGCGCCGCTACCGCGAGACACTCACCGCCGAGGAGGCACGGGTCTCCTACTGGCGGCGGATCATCCAGGCCCGGCTGGACCTCGTCCGGGCGTCGATGACCGGCGTACCCCCCGCGGTCGACAACCTGCGCGGGCTCTTTGCCGGACACCGGCTGACCAGCGAGCGCCGGGTGCTCATTCAGGTGGTGGCGATCGATGACATGCCACCGCTCCCGGACCTCGCCGACCTGTGGGCGCGCGACCACCGGCCTGGCGACCTCACCTACAACCAGACTCTGGTGCACGACCTGTCGAAGGCCGAGAGCCAACTGTCGGCCTACCGGACGGCGCTGCATCGTCGCCTGGACGGTGCCACCGGTGAGCTGATCGCCCGGTACCGGGCGGAGCCGGGGCTCTGCCTCTCCGCACTGCCGGTGGCTCCGAACCAGCGCCGAACCGCCGACGGGTAGCCCGGCTTCGACTCGCCGCCGGATAATCGGGGGTGGCGAGTGTGCGGCCACGCCGGATCGGGCACGATAGGCGCAACATGCTTCTCGTGGTGGCCCTGTGCTCCCCGCTCCTGCTGCTAGCCCTGATGCTGGCGATGGACCGGGTTGAGCGACCCTTGCGCGACGAGGCGCTCGGCGAACAGGTTGTCGCGGTGCTCGAGACGGCGCACCCGGATGAGGTGGAGATCATCGTGTCCACCGACGCGGCGCTCGCAATCAATCGGCACTGGCGCCGCTTCCGTCGGCGTGGGCGGCCGCTGGTGCGCCGGGCCGGGCGCCCGGCCTAAGCTGCCACACCGCGACGCCGTTCGAGGGGAGGATCCCGTGGACTCCCTGCTGGCGAGCGTGCCACTTTTCGCCGCGCTCGACGAGCCGGCGGCTACCGCCCTGGCAGCCCGTCTGCGGCCCGGCAACCTGGAGCGGGGCGAGATCGTCTTCCGCGAGGGCGAGCTTGGCGACCGGCTGTACATCGTCCTCGACGGCAAGGTGAAGATCTCCCGATCCGCCGGGGACGGCCGAGAGAACATGCTCGCTGTGCTCGGCCCCGGGGACCTGCTCGGCGAGCTCTCGCTGTTCGACCCCGGCGAGCGAACGGCCACCGCGACGACGCTCACGGAGGTCGCGCTCGTCTCGCTCGACCATGCGGATTTGCGACCGTGGTTACTCGAACACCCGCAGGTCGCCGAATTCCTACTGGCCGCCCTCGCCCGTCGGCTGCGCCGCACGAACGAGGCGATGGCCGACCTCGTGTTCACCGACGTGCCGGGACGGGTCGCCAAAGCACTGCTCGATCTCGCCGACCGATTCGGCGAGGTCGAGGGAGATGCTGTGCGGGTGACGCACGACCTGACCCAGGAGGAGTTGGCGCAACTGGTCGGCGCCAGCCGGGAGACGGTGAACAAGGCGCTGTCCGACTTCGCGGGCCGCGGCTGGCTGCGCCTCGACGGCCGCGCCGTCCTTCTCCTCGATGTGGACCGGCTGACCCGGCGCGCGCACTAGACGCCGTTGCCGGCGAGCAGTCCGGCGAGCAGGCGTCGCGTCGTGGGGCGCTCGCTCACCTGCTCGGTCGACCTCGCCAGAGCCTCAGCCTGCCGAGCGGCCAATCGGGCCGCGGGGGGATCTCCAGCGGCCGCGAGACATTGGGCGAGGACTCGGAGCGCCACGACCCGCGAGCGAACGTCCTCGGCCGGCACCGCTAATGCTCGATGGATCACCGCCAAGGCTGGGTGAACGTCTCCGGCCTCGAGGAGCGCCCCCGCATAGTGCGCGAGGGCCTGCCGGCGGGGGAACAGCAGGGAGGGTTCGTCGGTGACATCGGCCACGTCAGCGAGCAGTCGCAAGGCCTCGGCGAGATCACCCTCGGCCCGAATCGCCTGGGCGAGCAAGACCTGTGTACCGACCAGCGCTGCCGGCTCCAGCTCGAGACCGTCGAGCATGGCGACCGCGCGCTCGGCTGCCAGTCGGGCGGCCTTCGGGTCTCCCCGGTCGAGCTGGCAGTAGCCGATCCCGCAGAGTGCCAGCGAACCCGTCACTGGATGCGAACCCAACTCGGACGCCCCGACCGCCTGTTCGAACAGGTCGATCGCCAGGTCGGGACGGGCCGCGCCGCGCTCGGCAAAAGCCCGGGCGGCCAACGACATCGACCGGCCCCACGTATCGGCGAGATCCGCGAATTCGGTGTGCGCGCGAGCGGCCTCGTCTCGGGCGATGTCAAGATCACCGAGTTCTGCCGCAGCGAACGCGTCAATGGTGAGGCAGGCTGCCACCCCCCACCGCTCACCCATTGCCTCGCCGAGCGGGAGCAACCCGCGGGCGAGTTCCCGCGCTTCATGCAACCTGCCCTGCAAGAGCCGCACGAAGGCCTCGGTGCCGGCGCACCAGGACAGTCCACCAGAGTCGTCCAGCGACCCGAAGACGTCCGCGGCCCGGGCCAGCATGGACTCGGCGAGCTGATAGTCACCGCGGGTTGTGGCGCTCCAGGCGAGGTGCTGCAGGGCCCATCCAGTTCCCCGAACATCGCCGATCCGTTCGGCCAGGTCCAGCGCCTGCCCGAAGCGGGCTTCGGCGCCGGGGAGCCGACCGGCCCGGTAGTCAACCAACCCCAACTCACGCAGGGCCTCGGCGGTGACCCGATTCACGCCGCTGTCGCTTGCGGTCGCGAGCGCCGAAACGAAGGCGGCGGTCGCCGCATCGTCGTGGCCGCGCTGCGCCCGCAACCGGCCGAGAACGACGAGCGCGGCCGCCCGGATCGGAAGGTTGTCGGACTCGAGCGGTCCAGCGAGGTCGGCTTCGGCATCGGAGATCCGATGCAGCGCAGCCCGGGCCGCCGCCCTTCCGACCTGAAGATCGAGCAGATCGCCCTCCGCGCCGGCGCCTTCCGCGAACCCGAGAGCCTTCGTGTAGAGCCGCTCGGCCCGGACGTTGTCCTCCCGGCTCAGTGCCGCAGACGCGAGGCGGCCCAACGCTCGAACGCCAGACGGCCTGGCCCGCCAGGCGGGATCACCCGGGCCGAGCCCCATTTCGGTCGCCAGCTCGATGGCCCGCTCGGCGTGCGCCGCCACGAACGTGTCGACCTCGGCTGCCGGGGCGGCGAGATTGGCGACCGCCCACACCGCGGCGATCGCATGGCGACGGGCCCGCTCGGCTTTCGGGATTCCGGCGTAGGCCACATCCCGGGTAAGGGCGTGGGAGAAGACGTACGTGCGACCGGACTCCTCATCCTCCGCCGGCGCCAGGATCCCGCGCTCGACCAACTCGGCAACGCTTCGGACCACGAGGGCTGCTGCCTCCGGGTCGACAGCGAGCAGGGCCGTGAGCGCGAAGCGCGGGCCGACTACGGCAGCATCGCGGAGGACCGTCTTGGTGGCTGTATCCAGGGCATCGATCCGGGCGGCGAGAACGGCCTGAACGCCGGCCGGGAGGACGTCCGGCGGCAGCTCGCCCACTAGGGTCCAACTCGCGCCCGTGCGACGCAGCAGGCCGCGGTCGACGAGCAGGTTCAACAACTCGGCGAGGAAGAACGGGTTTCCTTGCGCCCGTCGAAGCAGCGCCTGTTGCGCGCCTGGCTCGAGCTCGGCCCCGCCGAGATAGGCCCGGAGCAGCCGACCGGCCGCCATCGAGTCGAGCGGCAGCAGCGGGATGAGCTCAGGATTAGGAAGGGTCCGCCACCAGTCCCCCTCGGGACCGGCCGGGAGTTCGCTGCGCCCCACGCAGATCACGATGACCGGGCCGCTCAACTTTCCAGCCACCCACCCGAGATCACGGAGCAAGCCGGCGTCAGCCCATTGCAGGTCGTCGGCAACCAGGAGCAGGGGGCCCTCGGCGGCGAGCCCGGCCAGCAGACGCAGAACCGAGAGCCGGATCGGATCGCCGGCCACACCCGACCCGCCCGGGGCCGCGGACTCGCGCGGAATCGAGGGCTCGCCCTCCACTCCGATCAAGGGCAGCAGGCGGTCGATGAGCGCAGCCACGGGAAGGCCGAGGGGCCCGGCGTCGGCCAGCCGGGTCACCGTTCGCCGGAGCCGGGCAACCGCCTCCGCCGGCGAGTCCATGTCGGTGATACCGCAGGCGACGCGCAACCAGTCGACGAACACCGACAGTTCCCGACCTTCGCCGTAGGGTCGCGCTCGACCCTGGAGCACCCGCAAGTCGGGCAGCTCGCCGGCGAAGCGGGTCACCTCCGAGACCAGACGGGTCTTTCCCACGCCAGCCTCACCGGTGACGACGAGGGCGACCGGCTGGCCACGGTCGATCACGTCCATCACCCGGCCGACGATGACACCGCGTTCGGCGTCGCGGCCGACGAAGGGGGCCTCGGCACCAAGACCGAGCCGGGTCTGTCCGGGCGGGCGGATAGCAACGAGTTCGAATGCCTCGAACGGCTCCCGCTTCCCCTTGAGCCGAACGGCCGGCAATGCTCGCCAAGAGGCGACGTGCAGGCTAGCCAGGGCGGTCTCACGTCCGGCCCACGTCCGGCCGACTCCCGCCGCGTCGGAGAGCCGGGCCGCTGTATTCACGGTGTCGCCGATCACGGTGTAGGACAGGTGGGCCTGGATCCCGGCGATGACCTCGCCGGTGTTCAGACCGACCCGAAGACCGAGTCGACGGCCACCCCCGGACTCCGCCTCCATCAGCCGGCGGATCTCGGTCTGCATCGTGGCCGCCGCACGCACGGCACGCTCCGCGTCGTCCTCATGAGCGGTCGGAGCGCCGAAGACGGCCATGATGCCGTCTCCGGTCAGCTTGTCGACGTGACCGCCGACTTCGGTCACAGCGTGGCTCATGGCCGCGAGGGCGCGGTCCGCGACCGCGCCGACCTGTTCCGGATCGAGCTCCTCGGCCCAGGCGGTGAAATCCGAGAGATCGCCGAACAGCACCGTCACGAAGCGGCGCTCCGCACTCGCCTCCAGCTCCTCGCTCCGTTCCTGCGGGGAGCCGCAGGCGAAGCAGAACCGGGCCCCCGGCACCAGGGGCGTTCCGCAGACGATGCAGACCAGCTGGACCGCCGTCACGACCTTCGATGTCCCTCGAGATAGTCCAGTTGCGCGCGCACCGACAGTTCCGCGGCCGGCCACAGGCTTGGGTCGACGTCGGCATACACCTGCCGAACGACCGCCGCCGGCTCGCGCACCCCCGCGTCCACTGCCGCCTGCACCTGGGCCAGGCGCTCTGCCCGGTGGGCCAGGTAGAAGTCGAGCACGGACGCGGCCGATGACACGACCGGCCCGTGCCCCGGCAGCAGCACGTCGACGCCGTCGTCGGCGAGGGCACGCAGCCGCCGGATCGACCCGAGGTAGTCGCCAAGCCGTCCGTCCGGATAGGCCACGACGCTGGTCCCGCGGCCGAGCACGGTGTCACCGGTGAGTACCGCTCGATCCGCTGGTAGCGCGAAACAGAGGGAGTCGGCGGAGTGCCCAGGGGTGGCGATCACCCGCAGCTCCAGTCCATCGACGGCGACGAGGTCGCCCTCGGCCAGCCCCTCCCCTCCGTAACGGTGCCGCGGGTCGAGGGCGCGGACCGGCGCGCCGGTGATCTCACTGAACCGTCTGGCCCCTCCGGAGTGGTCGGCGTGGCCGTGGGTGAGCAGGATGGCGGCTATCGGGCCGAACGC
Organism: Mycobacteriales bacterium; assembly: GCA_035533475.1. NCBI lineage: Bacteria > Bacillati > Actinomycetota > Actinomycetes > Mycobacteriales > Mycobacteriales bacterium. The sequence continues at coordinate 157,406 of DATLTS010000041.1, forward strand.
GGCCACCCGGGCGAGATGTGCGCCGTCTTCGGGCCCTGGATCGACGACGACCGCGCTGCGGCCGCCGGGTTCGCGCAGCACCCAGGTGTTCGTACCATCGAGGGTCATCGGTCCCGGGTTCGGGGCGAGAACCCGCTCCGCCCGCAGCATCAGGTGCCGTCGTCCGCGTGCGGAAGCAGCAGCCGGGCGGTGTCAGCATCGACCACGACCTGCGGCAGGCGGGGCCGGACATCGCGGTCGCTCCCGGCCGCGAGGACGTCCGCGACCCGGTCGTACGAGGACAGTTCTCGGAGCGTGACCACGGTCGGTGGCAACATGCCAAGGTCACCCTCGAGGTGGCGCGCGACGGCGGTTGCGGGGGCCAGCCATTGGGCATGGTCGGCCTCCCCACCGACGTCACGGGTGCGCTGGCCGGTCGGCAGCGCCGCGACGAAGAACCGGGTGTCGTATCGCTTCGTCTCGATCTCCGGGGTGATCCAATGCGCCCACGGCCGGAGTAGGTCCGCGCGCAGGACGAGCTCGCGGCGCTCCAGGAAGTCGGCGAACGAGAGCGTGCGGTCGACAAGGGCAGCCCGGTCCGCCTCCCAGTTCGCCCCGCGGGTGTCCTCGACCACGTCGTTTGCCGTGGGTCCAGCCAGTAGAACTCCGGACTCCTCGAAGGTTTCGCGGACCGCGGCGCAGACCAGGGCCCGGGTGAGGTCGGAATCGGCGCTGAGGATGCGGGCCCATTGATCCGGCGGCGCGCCCGCCCAGTGCCCGTCTGACAAGGCCGAGTCCCGCGGATCTACCGTGCCCCCGGGGAAGACGTACATCCCCCCGGCGAAGGCCATGGTTCGGACCCGGCGAAGCAGGTACCCCTCGAGACCGGACCCACCGTCACGGAGCAGGACAACCGTGGCCGCGGCCCGCGGGGTGACCGGCATGATCTCTCCGGCGGCGAGTTGCCGCGCCCGGACTAGGAGCTCGCGGGGAAGCGGCATGCTCGTGGGGAGCCCTGCCACCGGCGGGTCCGCCGACATAGCCGCATCGTACGGGGAAGAGCGGACCGGCTACCCGGCAACCTCGACGATGATCTCGACCTCCACCGGTGCATCCATCGGCAACACGGCCATGCCCACCGCGCTGCGAGCGTGCCGGCCGGAATCCCCGAAGACTTCGCCGAGCAGATCGCTGGCGCCATTGACCACCGTGGCCTGACCGGTGAAACCCGGGGCACTGGCCACGTAGCCGACCACCTTGACGATCCGCTCGACAAGGTCGAGATCGCCGATGACCGACTTCACCGCCGCCAACCCGTTGAGGGCGCAGGTCGCGGCCAGATCCCGGGCAGTCGCCTCGTCGAGGTCGGCACCCACCTTCCCGGTAGCCGACAGCGCACCTTCGACGAGGGGCAACTGGCCCGACGTAAAAACCAGCGACCCCGATCGGACAGCAGGCAGATACGCCGCGACCGGAGCCGCAACCGACGGCAAGCGGAGGCCGAGGGCGGCCAGCCGGTCCTCGGCCCGGCTCATGGCTTCGGCCGCTTGAAATAGGCGACGAGCTGCTCGCCGGAGGGGCCGGGCACCACGCCCACCAACTCCCAGCCGTCATCCCCCCAGTTATCGAGGATCTGTTTCGTCGCGTGGACCAGCAACGGGACGGTCGCGTACTCCCATTTAGCCATATCCGGCAGAGTAGCCGGCCGGTCCGGAGCTCAGGCCGTCTGGATCCGCCGGCGGCGCAAGATCCGCTTGCGCTCGAGTTCGTTGAGGCCACCCCAGATGCCGTGCGGTTCCTCGACGGCGAGGGAGTACTCGAGGCACTCGTCGAGCACTCGGCAGGAGCGGCACAGCGCGCGGGCCGACCCCTCGCGCAGGTCCTTCTCCGGCTTGCGCTCGAAGTGGCTCGGCGCGAAGAAATACTGCGCGTTCTCGCCCCGGCACTCGGCCATGCTTCGCCACGTGGTGTCGTCGAGCACGACTCGCTCCGTCCGGCTCCGGGACTCGGTGGGCATCGATCTCACCGCACTGTGTTCGCTGCCGGCGGCAATCTTCCTGCTGGGAAAGTTGGATTCGCCGAGCCCGGCTACGCTCGTTGGTCGTGGCCGACTTCCCGGATGTGCGCCTGCACGTGGTCACGGGCAAGGGCGGGACCGGGAAGACGACGGTGGCCGCCGCACTCGGCCTCGCGCTGGCGGCTGGCGGCCGCATGGTCCTGCTCACCGAGGTCGAGGGCCGGCAGGGAATCGCACAACTGTTCGACTGCCCGCCGCTGCCCTACGAGGAACGAAAGGTGGCGATCGCACCGCGCGGTGGCGACCTGTACGCCCTCGCCATAGACCCCGAGGCGGCCCTGCTCGAGTATCTCGAGATGTTCTACAACCTGCGCCGGGCCGGCGCAGCGCTGAAGCGTCTCGGCGCGATCGACTTCGCGACGACGATCGCACCAGGGATGCGCGACGTGCTCCTCACCGGCAAGGTGAAGGAGGCAGTGACCCGGAGTCGCCGGGGCGGCCCGCGCTACGACGCCGTCGTCATGGACGCGCCGCCTACCGGTCGGATCGCCCGGTTCCTCAACGTCAATACCGAGGTAGCCGGACTGGCCCGGGCCGGACCGATCCGCGCCCAGGCGGACAGCGTGATGGCGCTCCTCCGCTCCCCGGAGACCGCCGTGCACCTGGTCACCGTTCTCGAGGAAATGCCGGTGCAGGAAACCATCGACGGTGCGACAGAGTTGACCGCCGTCGGGCTACCGGTGGGAGGCGTTTTCGTCAATATGGTGCGGCCGCCCATGTTGCCCGCTGCCGAGCTGCGGCGCGCCGCGGCCGGGCGCCTCGGCCGGCCGCGGCTCGCCGCCGGCCTGGTGGCGGCGGGACTGGAAGCCGACGACGACCTGATCGACGTCCTGGTCGACGAGACGGCCGACCACGCCACGCGGGTCGCCCTCGAGTCGCGGGAACGGGCCGAGCTAGCCGACCTCGATCGGCCCCGGTACGAATTGCCGCTCCTCGACGAGGGCATGGATCTCGGTGGGCTATACCGGCTCGCCGCGCTCCTACACGACCAAGGGGCGGCGTGACCGGACCGCAGCCGCTCGATGTCGACCGCCTCGTCGACGAGTCACGGATCATCGTCTGCTGCGGCTCAGGCGGCGTCGGCAAGACGACGACCGCGGCGGCGCTCGCGCTCCGGGCGGCCGAACGAGGCCGGGCGACGGTTGTCCTGACCATTGATCCCGCCCGCCGGCTTGCCCAGTCGCTCGGTCTGGTGGAACTCGACAACACCCCCCGCCGGGTGGCCGGTGTAGACGAGAGCGCCGGCGGGTCCCTCGACGCGATGATGCTCGACATGAAACGCACGTTCGACGAGATCGTACTTTCCCATGCCGAACCGGAACGGGCCGCCCAGATCCTGGACAACCCGTTCTACAAGGCGCTGTCCTCCAGCTTCTCGGGCACCCAGGAATACATGGCGATGGAGAAGCTCGGTCAGCTAGCAGCCGATGGCCGCTGGGACGTCATCGTGGTGGACACCCCCCCGAGCCGTTCGGCTCTGGATTTCCTCGACGCGCCACAGCGAATGTCCACCTTTCTGGACGGACGGATGATCCGGCTGCTGATGGCGCCGGCCAAGGCCGGGGGACGGGCGTACCTGCGGGTCCTCAGCGCCGGGATGGGCATGTTCACCGGGATCCTCAACAAGATCGTCGGCCAGTCGTTGCTCAGCGATCTCAGTCTTTTCGTGTCCGGGCTCGAGAGCATGTTCGGCGGATTTCGGGAACGTGCCGAGAAGACCTACCAGCTGCTCAAGCGACGCGGTACGTCGTTCGTCGTCGTCGCGGTGCCCGAGCGGGACGCGCTACGCGAAGCTGCCTACTTCGTCGAACGGCTCGGCGACGAAGGCATGCCGCTCACGGGCCTCGTGCTCAACCGGGTGCACGCCTCGGGGGGGGAGCGACTGTCCCGGCAGCGCAGCCTCGGCGCCGCCGAGCTGCTCGACCGGTTGGGGGGGCACCCGGTGGCCGCGGCGGTGCTCCGGCTGCATGCCGAGCGACTCGCGGTCGCCGATCGCGACCAGCGGCTCCGGGACCGCTTCAGCTCCGCGCATCCCCACGTGGCCGTCGCCTCCGTGCCGGCCTTCGCGGGGGACGTTCACGACCTTGACGGGCTCCGTTCGGTCAGCGCTGCCCTGGCCGCGGGCAGCCGGCCGGGTGCCACCGCCGGCTGACCTCGCGGCCGGAGCCTTCCCCGGCTCAGCTGGCGACCGCGGAGCCCTGAGTCTCGAATTCGCGGCGGGCCGACTCGAGGAGGCCCCGCCAAGAGGTGACCGAGGGCCGACGGCGGAGCAACGCCCGGCGCTCCCGCTCGGTCATGCCGCCCCAGACCCCGAACTCGACCCGGTTGTCCAGCGCGTCAGCCAGACATTCGGTGCGCACCGGACAGCCCAGGCAGACTGCCTTCGCCCGATTCTGGGCCGCGCCCTGAACGAACAGCTCGTCGGGGCAGGCCTGGCAGCAGGCCGCCGATCTGGTCCAGTCTGACGTCCAGTTCATGGCACTCGTCTCCGGTGTCGTCGGGCCGCGGGTCCTGGCCGCTCGCAACTTCCGTTCACTGCTGTTCTGGGATAGACGGTAAGAAGCGGACACCAACCCCAACAGACCCCGTTCGTCCCAATCCGTATCCTCCATTCGGCTGATGCCGTGGCCGGCCCGGTGATATGGCGGGAGGGTCGGAGCGAGTCGGGCCGGCGCGATCGGCCACGTACCCTGTCGGCATGCCCTCCGGTTCCAGCCGCGAGTTCGGCCATCGCCTAGGCCTATTCGCGGCCGTCAGCGCCGCAGCCGGCCTCGTCGTCGCCGGCGTCCTGCTCCCGGTCGTCGGCGGTCTCGGGCTCGCCGCGAAGCACGAGATCAGCACCTTCGACAGCCTGCCGAGCGATCTCACCGTGCCACCGCTCCCGCAGGGATCCCGGATCCTCGCCGCGAACGGTCAGGTGCTCGCGACGTTCTACTCCCAGAACCGGATCCCGGTGACCTTCTCGCAGGTGCCGCCGGTCATGGTGCAGGCGCTGGTCGCCATCGAGGACTCGCGGTTCTTCGAGGAGAACGGTTTGGACTTCAAGGGCCTGGTCCGCGCGGCGCTGCGCAACGGGCAGGCGGGCGGGGTCCGTCAGGGTGGCTCCACCCTCACCCAGGAGTACGTGAAGAACATCCTCATCGAGGCGGCGCAGACTCCCGCGCAGGCAGCGGCGGCCCAGGCCGACACCCTCGCCCGCAAAGCGCAGGAGGCGCGCTACGCGATCGCACTCGGCCACCGCCTGACCAAGGATCAGATCCTCGAGGGTTATCTCAACATCGTCTACTTCGGGGACGGGGCCTACGGCATCGGCAGTGCGTCCGAGCACTATTTCGGCATCCCGGTGGAGAAGCTCGACCTCCCGCAGGCGGCGCTGCTCGCCGGGTTGCTCCAGGACCCGTCAGCCTACGATCCCGCATTGCACCCGGTGCACGCGCGCGCGCGCCGGGACATCGTGCTCGGCCGGATGGCGCAGCTTCACGTCATCAGCGCCGCACAGGCGAGCCAGGCAATCGCCACGAAGATCCAGCTGCACCTCACCACGCCGGGCAACGGCTGTGTCGGCACCAGCGCGCCGTATTTCTGCGACTACGTCCTCCGGGATCTGTTGGCCAACCCGGCGTTCGGACCGACCATCCAGGCGCGGAGCAAGCTTCTCGACGAGGGTGGCCTCACCGTCGTCACCACCCTCGACCCGAAGGCGCAGCGAGCGGCCCAGGGCGCGATCGATGCCAAGGTCCCCTGGACCGGTGAGTTCGGCGCCGCCGAGGCGATGGTCGAGCCCGGGACAGGCGCCATCCGGGCGATGGTGACGAACGCTCCCTTCGGGGCGAACTCGAAGAAGAACGAGAACTCGGTGAACTGGGCCGCCGACGAGGGCCACGGGGACAGCACCGGTTTCCAATCCGGGTCGACGTTCAAGGTGTTCATTCTCGCCGCTGCGCTAAAGCAGGGCATCCCGTTGTCGACCTCGATCTACTCGCCAGCGTCGTTCGGCCCGGGCAACCCGCTGACCGGGTATACCGGGTGTCCCGCCGAGGGCACCGAGTTCGGGTACCCGCAACGGTTGAGCAACGCGGGAGCGAACGAGGCCGGCAAGTTCAACCTGCTCACGGGGACCTGGGCGTCGGTGAACACCTTCTATGCGCAACTCGAGTTGAGGACGGGGATGTGTGATCCGGCGACCCTCGCCGCCGAGATGGGGGTGCGGCGGGCCGATGGCACCCCGATCCGCCAGGTTCCGTCCATGGTGCTAGGCGCGAATGAGGTCAGCCCGTTGGACATGGCGGACGCCTACGCGACGATCGCCGCGCACGGCCTGCACTGCCCGCCGGTCGCCATCACGAAGGTCACCGACCGGTTCGGCCAGCCGGTAGCGCTGAACAATCCGCCATGCAACCAGGTGCTCGATCCTGGGCTCGCGGACACGGTGACACAGGTGCTCACCGGGGTGCTCGACAACCCGATCGGCACAGCCTATGGGGACGGGCTCGGTGCCCAGCCCGCCGCCGGGAAGACCGGCACCGTGACCAACTACGACGGTGCCTGGTTCATCGGCTACACGCCGCAGCTCTCGAGCGCCGTGTGGCTCGGCTACCCGCACGGCACGCATAGCCTGCGGAACGTCACCATCGGCGGACAGTTCTACAGCCGGGTCTTCGGCGCAACGATCCCGGCACCCATCTGGCAGCAATCCATGCAGGGCGCGCTCGCCGGCACTCCGGTCGTGGACTTCGCGCCAGCCAACTCGAAGTACTCGCTGGGCTCCACGGCCGCCGTCCCCCGGGTGGCTGGACTGTCCCCCCCGGCTGCGGAGGCGGCGCTGACTTCGGCCGGCTTTACCCCGCAGCTCTCCGCGCCGGCGGTAGCCGGGACCACGCCGGCCGGCACGGTCGCTCGCACCGACCCCCCGGCCGGCGCCGTTGTGCCGGTCGGCTCGACGGTCACAATATTCGTGAGCAACGGGCGGGCACCGAAGGCGCCGCCCCCGTCCCCGTCCCCGTCGGCGACGCCCTCCGCCCCGCCGCCGGGCTCGCCGCCGCCAACCCCCACCGCGACGCCGAAGCACAAGCCGCACTGAGGGAGCCGACCCCGGTTGTCACGAGCCGAGTTGGCGGCGCACCTCCGCTGCGACCCGACCTCCGGACGCTCGACCGGCCACCTTCGCCTGCGCGATCCTCATCACCGGGCCGAGCATCCCGGGCCCCGATGGGCCGTCGGCCGCAACGGCTTCGTCGATCGAGGCGCGCACAAGCCCGGCCAGCTCGCCCTCGGGCAGCTCCGCGGGCAGGTACCCGACGATGACTTCGCGCTCGGCGTTCTCACGGTCGGCCAACTCCGGCCGGCCTCCGGCGTTGAACGCCTCCGCGGCTTCCGCCCGACGCTTCGCCTCGCGCCGGAGCACGGTCACCACGTCATCGTCGCTGAGACTTCGGGCTTCCGGGCCGGCCACCTCTTCGGTGGTCACCGCCGCCAGGGCCATCCGCAAGGTTGCCGTACGCAGCTCATCTCGCGCCTTGATTGCAACCGTCAGGTCTGTCCGCAGTCGTTCCTTGAACGTCGCCATACTCCGAGCGTAGGGCCGCCTGCGAGGATTACCCGATGCGCCGCACGCTTGCCTGGGCCACCGGCATCGCCGGTCTTGCGGTCAGCGGTGCGAGCTACGCGGTCATCGAAGCGCGGTCCCCACGCTTGCGCCAGATCGAGGTGCGGATCCTCCCGCCCGGTAGCCGACCGCTGCGGATCTTGCATATCAGCGACCTGCACATCACCCCGGGTCAGGAATGGAAGATCCGGTGGCTTCGCGATCTGGCGGGGCTGGACCCCGATCTCGTCGCAGACACCGGGGACAATCTGGCCCACCGCGACGCGGTGGCCTCGGTCGCCAGAGCACTCGAGCCGCTGCTCGAACGCCCAGGCGTGTTCGTGGGCGGCTCCAACGATTACTTCGCGCCGCGGTGGAAGAACCCGGCGCGCTACCTGCTACCCAACACCGGGCGCCGGGTACACGGCCGCCCGCTGCCCTACGCAGACCTCCGCCGGGTCTTCCTCGACGCCGGCTGGGTCGACCTGACCAACCGCCGGGTGCAGCTCGACATCGCCGGCCATCGCATTGATGCGGCGGGCGTAAACGATCCGCATATCAAGGCGGATCGATATCCCAAGGTGGCGGGCCCGGTCGCCGCGGGTGCGGACCTGGGTCTGGCGCTCGTGCACGCTCCAGAGCCGCGGATCCTCGACGAGTTCGCCGCCGACGGGTTCGGATTGGTGCTGGCCGGTCACACCCACGGCGGCCAGCTCCGCGTTCCGGGCATCGGCGCGTTGGTCACGAATTGCGGTCTGGAGACCCGCCGGGCGCGTGGCTTGTCCAGATGGGGCAGCTCAACCTGGTTGCATGTTTCCGCGGGTCTGGGGACGAGCCCGTTCGCCCCAGTCCGCTTTGCCTGCCCGCCAGAGGCGACCCTGCTCACCGTCCAGCCTGCCTGAGTGAACTTCGCCACCGCGGTGCCATCCGGCGGCCGACCTCGACCTCGACCGGACCGGCGGTCGCTTGCCGGCCCGGGGTCTCCGGGCACCCGCTAGACTGACGGCCCCTCGGGATGTGGCGCAGCTTGGTAGCGCGCTTCGTTCGGGACGAAGAGGTCGTGGGTTCGAATCCCGCCATCCCGACGGCCGGCGGCCGGTGTTTCTGCAAGGTCAGAGGCACCGGCCACCGCATTTTCCAGATCGGTGACGTGCACAGCGCACAGTACCGAGATTGGGACGGACGGGTTCACCGCACGGAGATTGAACCCGCAGTTCATCCGTTCCGTGCCGTCCTAGAATGCCCGTCGCAAACACACTCGCGGAGGACTTGACATGGCTCGTACCCGTTGGCTGCTCGGCCTGGCCGCAGTCGGTCCGATCCTGCTCGCAAGCTGCCACAGCAACTCGCCGGGCAGCAGCCCATCCAGCCCGAGTCCGAGCCAGACGCAAGTACAGCAGCCCAGCTCGGGCAGCGGCGGCGGCATCCCGCAGGGTGGCGGCGGCGACCACGATTCCGACAACAACGGCGGACCCAGCGACGGCGACGGCGGCATCTAGACAACCGCCACGCCGTCGATGCGTAGGCCCACGGTGCGGGTCGCCGCGCTCGCTCTGGTCCTCGGTGCAGCCCCTGCCTGCGCCCTGGCGGGCCACCAGACCCGCCCTTCTAGCACAGCCGGGTTCGGCTGGTTCCGCGCCGCGCCGCCCCCGGCCGGCTGGTCGGCGCAATCGATGCCGCTCCGAGCCGGTCGGCTCGCCGTGCCCCCGGGGCTCACCGTGATGCCCGGGGACCATGGCACCGTCTCCGCCGGCCGGGAACTGGCCGGGCAGATCGCTGTGTACCTGAACGCGACCCCGCAGCAGGGGGGCGAAACCCTGACGAACTGGTCGTCGTTCCGCGTCGAACACCTCATGGCGGAGGACGCGAGATCCGCGCATCTAGACGCCAGCGCCACCGACCTACGTTTCACCGGTGGACAGGGTTCATGTGTCATGGACGACTACGTCACCCGCGTCGGGGCCCACCACTACCGCGAAATCGCCTGCCTCGTGCACGGCGCCGCCGGCGGGAGCGTTATCGTCGTCGCCGCGCTGACCAGCGCCTGGGCCGACTACCAAGATGTTCTGCGCCGGGTGGTGGACGGCTACCAGCTCTGACCTCATTCCGGCGAGCCCCCGGCCGGCGCTCCGGTCCGCAACAGGTGCGGTTCACCACCCACCCCTGCGTCCCCAGGCCACCGATGGGTTGCCGGCGGTCGCCCCATGCGGACCCCGCCGCAAGGCCGCCCCCGGGCCGGCCGCACCCATGGTGAAAGCGAGGGCATTCGGGATGAACCGGACCAGGCCGGTGTACGTGTGATCCACGACGGGCGGTTCGATCTAGAGGGGGCCACACGTGCGCGCAGCGATCCGCGAGCAAGGCCCGGGCTCGTCGCCGCTACGGCATCCGTGCCCGTGCTGGCCGCGAGACCCCGCCGCAGGCCAATCAGTCGCCGGCATCACGCCCTTGCCCTGTTCCGTGCGCAACCACAGGACCGCATCATGAGACGACGCAAACTGACCGGCACCCGGCACGGCCTACTCGCTTTCGCCGCACTTGCGGCCCTGGCCAGCGGATGCAGCGGCGGTGCGCGCCAGCCAGCGGCACTGTCTGCCACCTCCGCGCCGCCCGGTGTCGGGGCCCCGAGGCCGCTCGCAACCACCGCCGGCACCGCGGCACCGCTCGCATCCGGACATAGTCGCGCCCCGGCTCGACCGTCTGAGCCGCCGACGACCGCGCCGTCAACCGTGCCCAGCTCAGCCACCACCCGTGCCACATCTCCGGTCGCCCAACCGACCCGACCCCCGAGTCGCACCGGCACGCCCGCCCCGGCTCCGGCCGGCACGATCGTCTCCTCCTGGGACTCGCCGTCCCTCGGCGAGACCATCAGCGACGCGACGGGACGGACCCTGTACATCTTCACCCCTGACGACGGAGCGAGCAGCCCGCAGTGCACCAGCACCGGAGGCTGCTCAACCACCTGGCCGCCGTTGCGCGCCCACGGTGCGCTCCACGCGCAGGGGCAGGCCCGGCAGACCCTTCTCGGCACCGAGGATGGCCAGGTCACCTACAACGGCCACCCGCTGTACTTCTACGCCGGCGACTCCGGACCGCACCAGACGAACGGCCAAGGGGTCGGCGGCATCTGGTACGTCATCAACACCGACGGCAGCGTCCACGTGTAGCCCACGTCGTCCGGCGAGGCTCTGTCCGACGCCACCGGCCGCGGACTGGCCGGCGGTGCCGGCCGCAGGTGCAACCGGTGCCTGAGCTGGCACCGCGCTCCTGGCCTGCTCGGAAGAAGCCCGGCTGGCGGCGCCAGCCGGTCACCCCCGTGGCGGACTAGTCAGCCACTGCCCGGTGGTGCCGATGGTGGCGGACCTTGAAGAAGCCCCAGAACGAAACCGACAGAGTCGCGAAGGCGATGAACAGGACCAGCCAGGTGACCAGCGGCACCGCCGTCTTCCGTCCAGCGAAGTCCGGGTGGACGACGATGTGGAGGAAGGCGAAGCCGGTCACGCCGTAGACCGCAGCCCACACGTACTTGTTCCACCGGAACAGCCGTTCCCCCTCCATGAACGTCAGCGGGGCGAGCGCGAGGACGAGGGCCGTGAGCCCCTCCACGGCGAGGGCCGCACAAAATGCCTCCGCGACGAGTGGCCAGAAGGCGCCGTGGGTGTGCTGCACGAGCTCCTTGACCGGGTAGAGCGCGAACCAGCCCGCGGCCGCGAGCCCGAGCAACCAGAGGGCCCAGGTGAGGACGGCCCGGCCGTCCTGGTCCGGGGACATCTTCCGGCTGAACTGGAAGCCGGCAACCAGACCGTAGACATAGCCGGGTTCGAAGTGCACCGCACGAGAGAGCAGGACGCAACCGAGGGCGAACAGGAGCGCGCCGGGACGTAGCCGCAAGACACCGGGCGCCTGGTAGCGCTTGCGGGCGTAGCCGAGGGCGATCTTGTTCCCGACGATGGTCGTCGCTACCAGACCCAGCGAGAGACCGAGGACCAGGCGGAGGGACTCCATCGTGAACCCGAACGTCGGGTCGACGGCACCGTAGATCACGCCGGTGGTGAGGACGAAGAGCAATCCCCCGAACAGGCGGCCGACCCTAGTCTTGCGCAGTCCCGCCTCGGGGAGTTTCGCAAACGGCCGGCGGACCGGTGCCAGCCAAGAGCGGATTTCGTCGTAGTTCTCCTTGAGCGTGCCGTTGAACAGCTCGGCCGGGAACGTGACCATGAGCAGCAGCGCACCGGCGAGCGCGGCGTTGAGCAGGAGCAGGCGGGTGGAGTGCGAAACGGTCTCGAAATCCGGCAACGCCGCCACGAACGGTGACTCGCCTTTCGCCAGAACCTCTGCGGGATTCGTCGCCGGGGCGGTGGTGGGGACCGAAGCCAACCCGGTGCCGCCGAGCGGCGCGGCGGCGAACGGCGCGGCGGGGAGCGGTGCGGGCGACGGCGTGGTGGCCGGTGAGCCGGCGTTCGCGGGACTAGGGGTTGGCGAGCCGATACTCGAACTGTAGGCAGGCGCCGCCAACGGCGTCGCTCGCGTGATTCTCTCGCCCAGCACACGCACCGTGGCCGAGGGCGTGGGTCTAGCCGCAGGCGGGCTCGTGCTCACCGGCCGGCTCGTCACAGCGGTCGGCCTCGGCGCCCCAGTCGCCCCTGGACCGGGGTGCCGGGTCGGTGCCACGGTCGGGGGTGGCGTGAGGGTCAAGGTCGGTGTTGGGGTCACGGAGGGCGCCGGCGGATACGTGACCGGCGGGTAGTAAAACCCACCTCCCGTCCCAGTCGTCTGGGTCGCGATCACAGTCGCGAGCGGTGGGCTGGGTGCGGTGAGGAGCGGGTCGTTGGTCAGGGCAGTGCCAACCGTATATATCCCGCCGGGGATGCTCTGGACGGTTCGCGCCAGGCCAGTCGGGTCAGTTGTCGCAGTGAACGTCAGCGGCCCGACAAGGTGAACCCGCGACTGAACCATCGCCGCTGGGCTGAAGCTGCCGCCCGCCGGTGGGGAGAACGTCGGTGAGTCGGTCGGGGAACTGAACGTCGGCGGCGGCGTCGGCGGCGGCGAGTGCCCCAGCCGGGTGAGCGTGAAGGTGACCTGATGTCCGGACTGGTCGCCGGTCAACGGGGCGCCCCCCACTCCGTGCAGCTGGGCGGCTAGGACGGCCGCGCCGGCGTCGACGACTGGCGGCCCGATGTAGTCCAAGGCGACCGGTTCGGGTTGGACGGTCACCGGCGCGGTGGCATTCGTCGCCAAATACGGAGAGGCTCCGGCGAACGTCACGGTCAGCGAATTCACGCCGGGCGGCTGCAGGACGGAGGCGAAGGTGTAACTCGCCGTCCCCGTGGCGTCCGTCTGCGACTGTCCGGACTGATCTCCGATCGAGAACGTGAGCGGCTCGCTCGCCACGCCGCTGGCCGCGCTGGCGCCCAGTGCCGTGGTCGAGGTCACCGGCGGCGCGGTCAGATGCGCGACCACGGTTAGCGGGGAGGCGTAGTTGACCGGGGCCGGGCTGTCGATCGCCAGGCTCGTCGGGGTGGACGCGGTCGTTAGGCTCTTGGCCTGGATGAAGACCGCCGAGTCGTACTGCCCGTCGCTGGTGTCGGCAATCGCCAGCTTGAGGTGGTTTGAGACGCCCGGCGTGACGGGGGCCGTGCAGGTCAGTACGGTGGTCAGGCCATTCAGGCCCACGTCGTACGGCGAGGAGTAGAGCCCGGACGTCGCGTCCTGGGTTGCGGGGTTATCCCGAAAGTACCCGGCGTTCGTCCCCGCGTTGACGGTGTTGATGGAGACCGGGCTGGTGGTCCCGGGGATGGTCGCGCAGTTTTCCCGTTGCTGCGTTCCGCCATCGGTCACGTAGAAGCCGAACACGTCGTTGTAGACCGATCCGACGAAGTCCGGGTACTCCTCCGAGCCGAACACGTACTGGAAGGAGACCGTTTTCGCGCCGGCGGCCGGGATGGCGTCGAATTCGAGGACGGCCGCGTCGTGGGTCAGTCCGGTGGTGGACGGACAGTACAAACTCGAAGTGGGGGTGCAAGGGGGCAGGTTGGCGGCAGCCAGCGCGTCGAGGTCGGGATCGCCCAGTAGCCCGAAGTCGGTGCTGGTAATGCTGGTCGTGTTGGGTCCGACAAGCTGTATGGCCGTCCCCGTGCTGAGAACGATGCCCCCGTCGAAGCCGACGCCCGTGTCCGCGGTTCCGCCCCCAGTGAAGGTCGCGGCGGCGGTGGTGGCCCCGGTGTACGTCGCGTTTTCCACCGTGACCCCGGAACCGACCAGCTGCTGAGCCAGTTGGGTCGCGATCGTGGCGTCCGAAGCCTCAAGGAAAGAGGTGATGCTCAGCGAGCCCCCGGCGTTCGCGCTGGCTGCGAAGAACGATCCCGCAAACGAGGAGACGCCCAGGATGAGGGCGACGAACGTGATCCGGACGAGGCGAGCGCCCCGCCGGCCTGCCGTCCGCATGCGAGCATGCCGTGCCACCGACACCCCACCCCCCGGCCGTCCCGCAATCTAGGTTCGCGAGGGCGGCAGCATAACCGGAGCGAGGGCAAGTTCGCAGCAAATTCCGACAGGATCTGATCGCCCGACCCGTCCCGGGTTCATCACCGCCGCCCGGAGTGGGAACGGATGCATGCTTTTGTCTGACTTCATCGACGCCCAATCACCGGCAGGGATATCCGCAGCGAGAATTTTCGGCATTCCCCCCTATCGGCGTCGCTGTCGGCGTAACGTCCTCGACCGACAGGGATCCGGTCGATCGGGGCTGAGCCAAGCGGCCCGGGTCGACTCAACAAACGGGGGCAATCGGGTGGGGACATCCCAGGGCCAGGCGGACGTATGGAAGCCGCCCGCGCTTGTCCTAGCCAGCAGCCATTCAAGAGCGGTTCCGAGGAAGAGGTAGTCATGAAGGCGACGCCGCAGCTGGCCGGGCCAACCACCCTGAAGGCGGACTCCTACTGGTCGAAGATGGCGATCCATCGGGTGCCCTCGAAGTACCTGCTGATCTCCGCCTTCATTTCCTACATGATCTTGGCTATCTCCTACCTCGAGGGTGCACCGCCCTGGATCGCCTTCGGGCTGGCGCTCCTCCCTTGGAGCCTGATGGTGATGTTCGAGCTCCAATGGACCTACAAGCATTTTCACTGGTTCGCGCTGTTCGGATTGATGGCGTTCGTGCAGACAATCCACTACAGCGAGCACTGCATCGAGATCATCCAGGTCCACATTTTCCACGAGCCGACGTACAAGGCGATCGCGATCTTCAGCACGCTCAACATCGAATGGGTGCACTTCCTCGGGGACACGTTCCTCACGATCGGCACCCTGATTCTGGTCTCGAAGTTCCCCCGCAACCCGTGGCTGTGGGTGGCCATTCCGTTCCAGATCGCGCACCAGGCCGAGCACACCTTCCTCATCTTCAACTACCTGTTCGAAGGCGCTCGGGCCGGCGGCCCAGGGCTGCTGTCCTCGCCCGGGGGGGCCATCGGCGGTGGCGTCGGCCTCAGCCGCCCGGACCTGCACTGGATCTACAACACCCTCTACACGATCCCGTTCGTCCTCTCCCTGATCTACCAACTCAAGCGGACCTACGACGAAGCCCTCGACGAAGCGTTCCCGGAAGCCCCGAAGGCCGAACTACTCGAAGCGAGCCGGCATCTCGAGACGTTCCACTACGCCGTCTCCGAGACCGTCCTCGCCCCCGGTGACGACGCCGATCGGCTGTACATCATCGTCGAAGGCGAGGCCGTGGTCTTCCGGCACGACGACGACGGTCAGGTGGTCGAAGTGGCCACCTTGCACAAGGGCCAGTACTTCGGGGAAGTCGGGCTGCTCGTGCCGGGCGCGCCGCACACGAAGACGATCCGGGCCAAGACCGATCTGACCGTACTGGCGATGGACGAGCCGACCTTCCGTCACCTGATGGACACCTCTCAGGCGACCCATGACCGTTTCGCGGAAATGGCTGCCGATCGGGTTGTGCATCTCCCGGATGCGCGTACCTCCGAAGACAATGAGCGGGTTCCGGCCCTGGTGGGCGCGACCTCGGCACCCCGGGCCACCAGCCGCGGGTCGGCGCGCGCATCCGGAGCGCGGTCCGGCACCCGGGTCAACGGCGGTGCGAGCACCCCCCGGGCGCGAGCCAACGGCAACGGGGCACAGCGGTCCGGAGCCACGGCGGCCCGAGGCAAAGCCGCGGCACCCAAGCCGGCGCCTCGCAAGCGCGCCGGCGACAAGTCCTGATCGTGCCGCCTCGCCCGCGGGCGGGCCTGTCCTCTCGGAGCCCAAAGTGATCCTCAGTGCCGGCTTCTACCCCAACCCAGTCCCGGGTTTCATCTTCACCGCTGTTGTCTGCGCCGGCTTTTCCACGGTGGCGGTGCGCATCTGGGTGCGCGAGTACGGCGCGAAGGCCCGGATGCGCAGGGCAGCTGGCGATCGGTCGGCCACTGCACCGCCGACGACTTAGCTGGGTGCGCACTCACCGGACAGCACCCGGCATCCGGTGGGCTTCGCGACGCGTGGGGATGGAACCGCCGCGTGAGATCTAGGACGCTCCCGTTCGTCGCGGCGCTGCTGGCGACCGGCGGTCTCGTGTGGCTGTTGGCGCCGACGGGAGCGCCTCCCCTCTACGACGGGATCGGATTCCCCGACGAGCCCTACCGCTTCGTGGTGGCCCCACCGGGCTACCAGCACACCAAGCCGCCAACCGTCGCGAGAGCGCAGTTCAGCCCGCAGAGCGGAACCCAATACGTGAGCAGCGCGGAGTCCGGCCCGCAGGTCTCTCTGTACCTGCCGAGCGGCTCCATCGCGGCGCCCCGGGGGACGCGCACGATCACCGTGACAGCGGCGCCCATCGCAGCGCCGGGCCCGGCATTCGACGGGGTGCTCTGGGGCAACGTGTACCAGGTGTCCATCACGGCCGATGGCCAGCCGGTGGCGCTGACCCCCGATGGCGCCAGTCAGGCGCAGCTCCAGATGCGCGCACCAACGCCGCAGCAACCCGGACCCATGTTCGAAACCCGGGAGGGCAACCACTGGACCCGCTCACCGACGACCCGGGTCGGCAACGACATCTACGTGACCGGCCTACACGGACCAGGCGACTACGCGCTCGTGGGGGCAGGGCGGCTGAACTTCAGCGCGCCCGATCCCTACAACGAGGCGAACGTCGGACTCACCGGGGTGGTGCTCGCCGCATCCGGCGTTTTCGTGGTCGTCGTGCTTTTCGTGATCGGTGAACGCCGCCGGTCCAGGCGCCGGCGCGCCCGGAGGGCGGCGCGGGCAGCGCCGCTGACCGCGCCCGACCCCTGAGCCGCCTGCTCCGGTCCGCCTCAGCGGAGCCACCAGCCGGCGAGGTCGGCGCAGACGTGGCAGCAGGCCGGGGCCCAGACCGTGTCCGCGGCCAGCCGGAGCGCGCCAAGCAGGGCACCCACCGCGACATCGAGCGGGAGCACCCTCCACCCATAGACCGGCACATGAAGCAGCCCGAACGCGATAGCGCTCAGGGCGACGGCGAACCCGGCGCCACCACAACGGCGGGCCGCCTCGAAAAGCGCCCCGCGCAGCATCAACTCCTCGGCCACCGCCACGAACGTGACCACGGCCGCCCACATCGGGAAGCCCGACCAGCGCGCCGCATGACCGGTCGCGTCGAGGGCCCGGATCGCCGGCGTGATGCACAGGGCCGCGGCTGTGCCCAACCCGAGCAGGACATCTCGGCGAGTCGGCCGGCCGATCGTGAACCCGAGGCAGCTGGCCAGGATCGAGAGGGTAACCCCGAAGACCAGTCCCGCCGGAACGGACGCCGCCCCTCGCACGCCGGCCACCCCGACCCGCAGCACGACCGAGGTGGCGAGCCCGGTCAGGCCCGCGATACAGAGCAGGACGTCGCTCCGGCGCGCGCCTGGGTATGCCGCCGCAACCGCCGATTTGGCGCTCATCGGGCCCCTGCGGGTGCCATCCATCTCGATCCCCCGGCTCTACGCCCCTACCGCGAGTCGCGGCCACGACGAGCCGAGTGTGCGGCCTGTTGCCCTAGTTTCGCCGCTGAATGCGCGGTTCGACCCAAACTCCACGGTCTTCCGGTCGTGACGAGTTCCGTCGATCCGCCACGCCCTTGGCCGCGCGGCTGCTAGCGTCCGAGCGCAAGGCGGGGGGCCGTTTTCCGAAGACCGGTGCAGCGGACTTCGGATCGGCGACCCCCGGTCGGGCCAGCATCAACCCAGGAGACAAAAGTGGTCATCAGCGCTGGCTTTTACCCCAACCCGGTCCCCGGGTTCATCTTCACCGCACTGGTCAGCGCCGGGTTTGCGCTGGTGGCCCTGTGGCTGGCGGTCCGCGAGTTCGGCCCCACCGCGAGGCGTCGTCGCGCCGCCGGCCATCGCCCGGTCTGGCGCCACCATGGCGCCGGCAACGGCGATCGCCCGAAGCGCATACTGGTGGTCGGGGGCGGCGCCGTTGGCATGTACACGGCCCTGCGACTGCAGAAGAAACTCCGCCGTTCGCAGGCCGTCGTCACGATCGTCGATCCGCAGGCTCGGATGACCTACCAACCGTTCCTGCCGGAAGCGGCCGCCGGCAGCATCGAGCCGCGGCACGTTGTGGTCCCCCTTCATCGTGTGTTGCACAGCAGCGAGGTCCTCACCGGGCATGTCACGCGGATCGACCACGCCAGCCACGTGGTGACCGTGCAGCCTCGGAGCGGCCCCCCGCGCCTGGAGCACTACGACATCCTCGTCGTCGCGGCCGGCTCGATCGTTCGAACCATGCCGATCCCCGGTCTCGCCGAACATGCGATCGGTCTCAAGACGCTCTCCGAAGCGATCTACCTCCGTGACCACGTCCTCGAACAGCTCGAGACAGCCTCCTCCACCACCGACGAGAACCTGCGGCGACGGGCCCTGACGTTCGCTGTCGCGGGCGGTGGATACGCGGGGGTAGAGGCGTTGGCCGAGCTCGAGGACATGGCGCGAGACGCAATCTGCTACTTCCCACCACTGCGGCAGGAGCACATGCGCTGGGTCCTCGTCGAAGCGAGCGGGCGGATCATGCCGGAGGTCGGCGAGGACATGGGCCGGTACACCCTGAACGAGCTGACCAAGCGGGGGATCGAGGTCAAGCTCGACACCCGCGTCACCTCCATGACCGGCGGGCACCTGGTCCTGAGCAACGGCGAGCACTTCGACTGCGGCACCATCGTCTGGACGGCCGGCGTGCGCCCCAACCCGGTGGCCCAGCGCAGCGACCTGCCGATCGACGACCGAGGCCGGATCAAATGCTCGGCGACCCTCCAGGTGGAAGGCTTCACGGACGCCTGGGCGGCCGGCGACATCGCCGCGGTCCCCGACATGACGACCCCGGGTGCATTCTGCAGCCCCAGCGCGCAACACGCCGTTCGCCAAGCCCGCCGACTGGGACGCAATCTCGTCGCCGTGGTCCGCGGCCGCGAGCCGAGCCCCTACCGGCACAAGTACGCGGGCTCGGTCGCCAGCCTCGGCCTGCACAAGGGCGTGGCTCAGGTCTACGGCGTGAAGCTCCGCGGGATGCCGGCGTGGCTGATGCACCGCATCTACCACGTCAGCCGAATGCCGACGTCCGACCGCAAACTTCAGGTCACGCTCGACTGGGGGCTGGCGATGTTCTTCCGCCGCGACATCGTTTCGCTGGGTGATTGCGAGAATCCGCGTCGCCAGTTCCGTGAGGCGGTGCGCGAGGAAACCGGCAAGCCGCAAGCCCGGGGGCGGGCCGTCATCGTGGAGCCGCAACCCGGGGAGCGACGCCTGACGCCCACCCGGTGAGCCGGCCGGCCGTTAGATCTGGCCCCCGGACCATTTGTGGTTCCACGCCTACCTAGACGCCGGACACCGGGGCCGGCGTGGGCGCCTCGCACCAGACGCGTGGACGGCGGTCGCGACCAACCTCGTGTTGGACGACCAATGGGCGACGGCGCTCGTAAGGACCTCCGCTTGGGCATTTCCCGGAACCATTCCCGCCCGGGACGGCACGGTGTCAGAATGCACCCAGCGCGGCCACCCAATGCTCGGTCACGGGAACCGGACGCTGCCGCGGTGAGGAGAAGCGGGGGTGCCCGGAGTAGTCACGACGCAGGCGCGCTATCAGCGGGCGGAGGAGCGCTTTCGCGTTCCCATGCTGGTGCTGAGCATCCTGCTCCTGCCCGTGCTGCTCATCCAGCTTGCGGTGCCGCATCTCAGCGCCGGCGAGCGCCTGCTGCTCGACGTGGCGGACATCGCGATCTGGGTCGGGTTCATCGTCGAGTACCTAACGCTGCTCGGCCTGGCACCGCAGCGGAGCCGTTTCGTTCGTACGCACCTGCTCGAGCTCGTGCTGATCGCCGTCCCGGTTCTCCGCCCGCTCCGGGTGATCCGGTCGGTCCGAGCCGCACGGGCGCTGCGATCCACCCGGGCGGTCAGTGCGCTGGGCACCGGAATCCGAGAGAGCCGGAAGTCCCTGGCCAGCCGCAGCGTCCTCTACGTCAGCTGCATCACCGCCCTCCTCCTCGTCGTCAGCTCAGTGCTCATCCTCGTATTCGAACGCGGTGCCCCGCACGCCAATATCCGGACCATCCCGGATGCACTGTGGTGGGCGGTGGTCACGGTGACGACGATCGGCTACGGCGACCACTACCCGGTCACAGTCGGGGGTCGGGCGATCGCAGCCCTGCTGGCCGTATCGGGCATCGCCCTGGTGGGAACGGTTACCGCCGCGGTAGCAGCCTGGTTCGTCCGGGCCGGTGAGCGCGCCGAAGTCGAGCAGACCGACACGGACCTCGATCAGATCCATCACCGGCTCGACGCGATCACCAACGCCCTCCAGCAGCTCACACAGGCGCTGCACGACCAACACGAGCCGCCGGCGATCCCGGCCCAGCCCCCGTCCACGAGGAGGGCCGGGAGCGCCTGATCGCTCGAGCGGCCGGTCGTGAGGGCGCGCTAGCCGCCCGTCGCCAGCGGCTGCGCCAGCAGCCACAGGCTGAGCATCGTGTAGCCGATCATCGCGACCAGCCAGGGGTACTCGGCGCGCCGCGCGTGGCGCTCGTCAGCGGAGACCGTCTGCAGGTGCCGATGTGCCAGGACGACGGCGCCAACGTGCGCCGTGACGATGACGACCACCGAGAAGTACCAATAGAACGCGCTCGGCAGGAAGGTGTGGCTCGGCTCGAATGTGTCGTTGAACGGGTACGGCAGGTGAAGGGCCCACGAGCTTGTCCCCAGCGGGTTCCCGACCAGCGGGGCGAGCAGCTGCGCGTTCACCAGCAGGTACTCGATGTTGTGCGCGAAGAGGTATCCGAAGGCGATCGGCAGCAACGAGGGCAGGAGCCCGGCGAGAGACGCCCGGAAGCCGGCGGCCCGCCGGCCGACCTTGGTCGCCGCTGCCGCGAAGGCCCCGAACACGAGCGCGATCGTCATCCCGAGCACGAGAAGGCTGATCGTTCGGAAGGCTTCCAGGCGCTGCGGATGCAGCACCAGGGACCCCGGGAAGACGTGTTCCAGCCGGATCCACCCGGGCGTAGCCAGCAGCCCGTCGAAGTTGACGCTGATCAGGAGCAGTAGGACGAACGCGATCCGGCTCGGATGCTCGGAGAACCCCGGCTCGAGGCCGCCGGCGAAGCCGCGCCGGCCCCTGGCCCCGAACCGGAAGAAGCCGAGTCGGCCCCAGGTCGAATAGAGAACGGTGAATAGCTCTCCACGTTCGACCCAGGACCGGCCGAAGACCAGGCCGGACGTCGCGGAAAGGATCGCGTAGGCCATCAACGCGACCGCTGTGGTCGCCGGCACGGTCAGCGTGAGGTTGAAGATGAGCTCGCCGCAGGCCGTCAGAAAGAACAACACCACGGCCGGCCACCAGCCCAGCCAGTCGGGCCAGGGGAGGACCTCCGGGCCGCCGAGCAAAGCCTCCCGCAAGCCGGGTCGGTCCGCCAGGCGCGCGAGGTTCGCGAACGGATTGATCGGCTGGGTCCAGTCGCCCACGAGTCCACAGCTCAGCGGAACCGCGATCCAGGCAATCAGCCAGAACAACGTCGGCAGGATGTTCTCCGCCACCTGCTGGCTGCCAGCGACCCCCGCGAGAATCCCCAGGACGAGACCGCCGACGCTGACCGCCGCGCCGACCGGCGAGAGCCGGCGAAAGTCGGGCACATCTGCCGAGCGCTCGCCCTCCGGCCGAAGTCGCCTCGGCCGCACGAGCAGGAACGAGACCAGCACGACCGCCGCTCCGCCGAGAACGAACGCCAGCAGCGGAATCGGCAGCTCGTAACGCTTGCCGAAAGCATGCGCGAGGACGAGCCCCGAGGTTGGCGTCATCCGGCGTCGCCTGGCCTTTGCTGGTCGACGCGGCTCGACTCCGCCACGTGCTCGCCGGCGGGTCGGTCAGCCAACAGCCGGCGATTCGGCCGCGATGAGCTCGGCGATCTGCGCGGTGTTCAACGCGGCACCTTTGCGCAGGTTGTCACCGCAGACGAAGAAGTCGAGGGACCTCGGGTCATCCACAGCCCGCCGGACCCGGCCCACCCAGGTGGGATCAGTGCCCACCACGTCGATCGGGGTGGGGAAGACACCGGCGGCCGGATCGTCGGCGACCGCCACGCCCTCGGCCGACCGGAGGATCTCGAGGGAGCGGTCGACCGTGACCTCTCGAGAGAAACTGGCGTGGACGACCAGGGAGTGGGTGGTCACCACCGGTACCCGGACGCACGTCGCGGACACGGCCAGCTCCGGCAGGCCGAGGATCTTCCGCGACTCGGCGCGGACCTTGACCTCCTCCGACGACCAACCGTCATCGCGTAACGACCCGGCCCACGGGATGACGTTCAACGCCAGCGGAGCCGGGAACGGTCCGAGATCGTCGCCCACGACGCCGCGCACGTCACCGGCCCGGGTGCCGAGGTCCCGGGCACCGGCAACTTTCTCGGTCTGGTCGTACAGCGCGTCGATGCCGGCCTGCCCCGCTCCGGAGGCGGCTTGATACGACGCCACCACGAGACCGGTGACGCCGTACTCGGCGTGCAGCGCACCCACCACGAGGATCATCGAGAGCGTCGTGCAATTGGGGTTGCTGACGATCCCCTTCGGCCGACGGGAGAGGGCGGCCCGGTTCACCTCGGGGACGACCAGGGGGACGTCCGGGTCCAGCCGGAACGCCCCTGAGTTGTCGACCACGACGGCGCCACGCTCGACGGCGATCGGCGCCCACTCGGCCGACACTTCGTCCGGCACGTCGAACATGGCGACATCGACCCCGTCGAACGCGCCCGCGGTCAGGGCCTCGACCACAAGGTCTTCGTCGCGGCAACGCAGGCGACGACCGGCCGAGCGGGGGGAGGCGATCAGCCGGATGGAACCCCACACGTCGGGGCGGCTCGAGAGCAGCTCGAGCATGACCCCCCCTACGGCACCGGTGGCGCCGACGACGGCGAGGGTGGGGCGGCTCATCGGCCGCTGCCCGCATACACCGTCGCCGCCTCGGTGCCCCCCAGGTCGAACGCGTCGTGGATCGCGCGGACGGCAGCCGGTACGTCGGTCTCGCGGCAAACCACAGAGATCCGGATCTCGGACGTGGAGATGATCTCGACGTTGACCCCGGCCCCGGCCAACGCCTCGAAAAATGTCGCCGAGACACCCGGGTGCGACCGCATCCCGGCTCCGATCAACGACACCTTCCCGACGTGGTCGTCGAAGAGCACGCTCTCGAAGCCCACCTGGAGACGGATCTTGTCCAGGGCGGTCACGGCAGCCGCACCATCAGTCTCCGGCAACGTGAAGGAGATGTCGGTGCGCCCGGTAGCCGCAGCCGAGATGTTCTGGACGATCATGTCGATGTTGATGTCGGCATCGGCCAAGGCTCGGAAGATGGCCGCGGCCTCGCCCGGCTTGTCCGGCACGCCGACGACGGTGACCTTGGCCTCGCTCCGGTCGTGCGCCACCCCAGAGATGATTGCCTGCTCCACCGTCTCCTCCTCGGATCGATTGCTCACCCAGGTGCCCGCACGCTGACTGAACGAGGAACGCACATGCACCGGGATCGCGTGTCGACGGGCGTACTCGACACAGCGCAACATGAGGATCTTCGCCCCGCAGGCCGCCATTTCCAACATCTCCTCGTAGGAGATCTTCGTCAGCTGGCGAGCGTTCGGGACGAGGCGCGGGTCCGCGGAGTAGACGCCGTCCACGTCGGTGTAGATCTCGCAGACCTCCGCGCCGAGCGCGGCCGCGAGCGCCACCGCGGTGGTATCCGACCCACCCCGACCGAGCGTGGTGATGTCCTTCGTATCCTGCGAGACACCCTGGAAGCCGGCGACGATGGCGATCGCACCGTCGGACAAGGCGGAAGCAATCCGGCCGGGGGTCACATCGATGATCCGGGCGTTGCCGTGCCGGGAGTCGGTGATCACGCCGGCCTGCGACCCGGTGAAGGATCTTGCCTCCGACCCGAGGTTGGCGATCGCCATAGCGAGCAACGCCATGGAGATCCGCTCGCCCGCGGTGTAGAGCATGTCGAGCTCACGACCGGAGGGCACGGGACTCACCTGAAGCGCCAGCTGGAGCAGCTCGTCGGTGGTGTCACCCATGGCCGACACCACCACCACCACGTCGTTGCCGGCCCGCCGGGTCGCCACGATCCGCTCGGCCACCCGTTTGATCCGCTCCGCGTCACCGACCGAGGACCCGCCGTACTTCTGGACGACGAGCGCCACCGCTTGCTGCTCCTGTCGGTCCGTGCGACTGCCGACGATCACCGCAGTCTACCGTCGTGAGGATGATGCGCGCCCGGCTATCGTTCGCGTCGGTGAGCCGGAAGGGAGCGCGGGTGCGGAACCACCGATGGGCGGTCGCCCTGCTCGCGACAGTCGGGGCCCTCAGCGGATGCAGCAGCGGACGTCCCCTGGCCGGCGCCTCCCCCTCGGCGACAGCAAGCAATTCACCGACGCCGTCGCCTGCGGCGCGCCTGGTCACGCTCGCCGAGGCGGGTGCGGGCGCCCACTACGTCGCCCACTACATCCTTCGCCATCCGCACGGGACGGCGGCCGGAACGGTGGTCATCTACCGGGCGGCCGGGTCGATCCGGGTGGACATCGGCGAATCCGGCCACAAGGTGATCGCCATTTTCACGCCGCACGGCGCATACTCCTGCGTCGTGGCCTCGGGTCACACGACCTGCTTTGTGGCCGCCCGGCCCGGCCAGAAGCTGCCGAGCTACCTGGACCCCGCGTTGGAGCGGGTCTTCACCACGTTTCTCACGGATCTCGCCACCTCGCCCGGGGTCTACTCCGTCACCGCCGACGGATCCACGCCGGCGGCGGGATCGGTTCCTGCCGGGTCGTGCTTCCAGATCGGCCCGGCGCCCGGAGACGCCGCAGCGCCACCGGTCACCCCTGGGCGGTACTGCCTCGCCGCCTCCGGCGTCGTGACCCTTGTCCGTTTCGGCTCGGGCGTACTCGACCTGGCCTCGCTGACCGGACCGCCAACGGGCCGGCAGCTCCAGCCGCCGGCGAGCCCGACCCCACTGCCGTAGCCACGGGTCAGACGTCGAGCAGCCGTCGCCCTTCGAAGGCCCGGCCGAGCGTTACTTCGTCGGCGTACTCGAGGTCGCCGCCGACCGGGAGCCCAGACGCCAACCTGGTCACCCGCAGCCCCAGCGGTTTGACGATCCGGGCCAGATAGGTGGCCGTGGCCTCGCCCTCGAGGTTCGGATCGGTGGCCAGGATGAGCTCGGTGACGGAACCGTCCGCCAGCCGTGCGAGCAGCTCGCGGATCCGCAGGTCGTCCGGACCCACGCCTTCGATCGGACTGATCGCGCCACCCAGGACGTGGTAGCGGCCCCGGAACTCCCTGGTCCTCTCGACGGCAACGACATCCTTCGGCTCTTCGACGACGCAGATGACCGCGAGGTCGCGGCGCGGGTCGCGGCAGATGCGGCATTCCTCGGCTTCGGCGACGTTGCCGCAGATCCGGCAGAACCGCACCTTGCTCTTCACCTCGGTGAGCGAGCTCACCAGCCGGGCAACGTCGTCGGGGTCGGCGGCCAGCAGATGGAACGCGATCCGCTGCGCGCTCTTCGGACCAACGCCGGGCAGCCGACCCAACTCGTCGATGAGGTCTTGAACGGCCCCTTCGTACACCGACTACATCCCGGGCAGGCCGAGCCCGGGGAGGCCGCCGGTGAGCGGCCCGAGCCGGGCGGCGGCGAGCTCCTGGGCGACCCGCGAGGTGTCACGCACCGCGGCCACGACGAGGTCCTGCAACGTTTCCACATCGGCGGGGTCGACAACCGTGCGATCGATCGCGAGGGCGAGCAGTTCCCCGGCCCCGGAGACCGTCGCGCGCACCAGGCCACCGCCGGCGGAGCCCTCGACACTGGTCTCGGCCAACTCCTGCTGCGCCGCGAGCAGGTCGCTCTGCATCCTCTGGGCCTGTTTCATCAGCGCCTGCATGTTCGGCTGCCCTGCGGGCATCACGCCCTCCTTGACGGGTGGGATCTGCCGAGCCTACGGGTCTAGCCGCCGTCGATCTCTCCGATGACCTTGGCGCCGAGTTCTCCCTGGAGCAGGTCTAGTGCCGCGTCGCCCGGGGATTGCCGAAGGTCGACGTCCGCCCCGGGCTCGGCCGGATCGAACTCGACCTCTGCCTCGGCCGGTGGCGCCGTCGATCCGATGCTGCGCACGGCCCAGTCCACGCCGAGCACCTCGCTCAGTGCCTCCTTGAGCACATCGCAGTTCGCCGGGTCGGCGAACCGACGAGCGAGCGCCTCGTTCGCGAATCCGAGCACGAGCTCGCGACCGTCCGCGGAGATGACCTGAGCTTCGCCGAGCAACGCGGCAGGGGTCCGCCGGCGGCGCTTCACCGCGTCGAGGACTTCCGGCCAGACCCGCCGCACGGCGGCCACGTCCAGCGGGGCGTCGGCCGCCGGGGACGCCGCCGGGGCCAACGTCGGGGGGGCCGCCGGGGACGCCGCCGGGGCCAACGTCGGGGGGGCAATCGGGCGGGCGGGCGGGACGGCGGCCGGGGCGGCTGCATCCGGTGCGTCCGGCCGGGCTGGAGCTGCCGCGGCGGAGTCGTCGCTGATCGCGAATCGGCGTTCGAGCCGCTCGAGTCGGGTCATCAAGGCCCCGTCGCCGGCAGCTGCGCCGGGGAGCAGGATCCGCGCGCACAGCAGTTCGAGCATGAGCCTCGGCGACGTGGTTCCGCGCATCTCCGTGAGCCCGGTGGCCAGCAGGTCCGCCGCCCGGGACAGCCCGGCCGGTCCGAATCCGCTCGCCTGGATCCGCATCCGGTCCAGGCGGTCCACCGGCGCATCGAGCAGGCCATTGTCCGCAGCGTCCGGCACCGCGTCGAGGACGACGAGGTCACGGAAGCGCTCGAGCAGGTCGGCGGTGAACCGGCGGGGGTCGTGGCCGGCCTCGACCACCCGGTCGACGACGCGGAAGACCGTAGCCCCGTCCCCGGCCGCGATCGCGTCCACCGTCTCGTCGAGCAGCGCCGCGTCGGTGTAGCCCAGCAGGGCCAGCGCCCCCTCGTAACCGAGGCCACCCGTGCCGGAGCCGGCGAGCAGCTGGTCGAGGATGGACAGGCAGTCGCGGACCGAGCCGGCGCCCGCCCGCACGACCAGGGGGAGTACCAGCGGGTCGACCTCGGCCCCCTCCTGGGCGCAGATCCCGGCGAGGAACTCCCGGAGGACCGCCGGTGGGACCAGCCGAAACGGGTAGTGAAAGGTCCGCGATCGGATCGTGCCGATCACCTTGTCGGGCTCGGTGGTCGCGAAGATGAACTTCAAGTGGGGCGGCGGCTCCTCGACGAGCTTGAGCAGCGCGTTGAACCCGGCCGTCGTCACCATGTGCGCCTCGTCGACGATGTAGACCTTGAACGCACTGGCGACCGGGGCGTAGAAGGCGCGTTCGCGCAGATCGCGGGCGTCGTCGACCAGACCATGCGAGGCGGCGTCGATCTCGAGGACGTCAAGGCTTCCGGGGCCGTTGGGGGCGAGGGCCACGCAGGAATCGCAAATGCCGCAGGGGGTAGGCGTCGGTCCTTCGGCGCAGTTGACGGACCGGGCGAGGATCCGGGCAGAGGAGGTCTTGCCGCACCCGCGTGGCCCGCTGAACAGATAGGCGTGGTGCACCCGGCCGCTGCGCAGGGCCTGCTCCAGCGGTCCGGTCACGTGCTCCTGACCGATCAGTTCGGCAAAGCTGCCCGGCCGGTACTTGCGGTAGAGCGCGAGAGTCATGTCCCTCCCCGGAGCGGTCGAGCCAAAGGACCCCCCGCGCACCCGCCAGAGCCCGCTTACCCTTGCTGCCTTCCGGCCCTGGGGGAGTTCACAGGATGACGCCGCGCGAGGGGTCTCGCCGAAGTGTAGCCGCGCGGCGGCGAGTCGGATTTCGCTAACATCGACCCGGAGGATTCGCCTAGTTGGCCTAGGGCGCACGCTTGGAAAGCGTGTTGGGGGCAACCCCTCGCGAGTTCGAATCTCGCATCCTCCGCGGACGGACCTTGGGTCCGACAGGAGGCGTACGTGACGAGGGCCCCAGCGCAAGACCCGTTCCCGGTGCTGGGGATGGACGCCGTGGTGTTCGCGGTAGGCAACGCCCGGCAAGCCGCGCACTACTACTCGACGGCCTTCGGCATGCGTGCGGTGGCCTACAGCGGCCCGGAGACCGGGAGCCGGGACGAGGTCGGCTACGTGCTCGAGAGCGGTTCGGCCCGGCTGGTCGTGCGGGCGCCGGTTCGAGCCGGCACCGATCTGGGCCGGCACGTCGGGGAGCACGGCGACGGGGTCGTCGACCTGGCGATCGCGGTGCCTGACGTGGAGCGCGCCTACCGCTACGCAATCGAGCATGGGGCGACCGGCCTCGAAGAGCCGGCGGCGCTCGAGGACGAGCACGGCAAGCTGGTCCGAGCGGCCATCGCTACCTTCGGCCAGACTCGACATTCGCTGATCGACCGGTCCAACTACGGTGGCGTCTACGCTCCCGGCTTCGAGCCCTGCCAGCCGATCGTCGCCCCTCCCGCCAAGCGGTTCTTTCAGGCCATCGACCACTGCGTCGGCAATGTCGAGCTCGGCCGGATGGACGAGTGGGTGGACTTCTATCACCGGGTCATGGGCTTCACGAACATGAAGGAGTTCGTGGGGGACGACATCGCTACCGAGTATTCGGCGCTGATGAGCAAAGTCGTCGCGGACGGCACCCGAAAGGTGAAATTCCCCTTGAACGAGCCCGCCGCCGGCAAGCGCAAGAGCCAGATCGACGAGTATCTCGACTTCTACGGAGGCCCCGGGGTTCAGCACATCGCGCTGGCGACGAGCGACATCCTCGGCGCGGTACAGGCGATGCGGGCAGCCGGCGTCGAGTTCCTCGCCGCCCCGGATACCTACTACGAGACGCTTGGTGAGTGGGTCGGCGACACTCGGGTCCCACTCCCCGAGTTGCAAGCGAACGCCGTCCTCGCCGACCGGGACGAGGACGGCTACCTGCTCCAGATCTTCACCAAGCCGGTGCAGGACCGCCCCACCGTGTTCTTCGAGCTGATCGAACGGCACGGCTCGATAGGCTTCGGCAAAGGAAACTTCAAGGCACTGTTCGAGGCGATCGAACGGGAACAGGAACGCCGCGGCAATCTCTGAGCGGGCACGACGGGGCCGCCCCCCGAACGGGGAGCGGCCTCGTCGTGGACTACTCGCCGCGCTGCTGCGGAATGCCGGCGAGTAGCTGCCGGACCTCCAAGTCGCGGTAGCGCCGGTGGCCACCCAAGGTGCGGATCGACGTCAACTTCCCAGCCTTGGCCCAGCGGGTCACGGTCTTGGGGTCGACGCGGAACATGCTCGCGACTTCCGCCGGTGTCAACAGGGCCTCAGCGTCCGTGGTCCGAGCGCTCATCAGGTGTCCTCTCCCCGCGGCGCCCACCGCCGCTGTCATGTCATGGTGCGCTTTCCACAGCGATGTCCGATATGGCCCGAGCGGGCCATTTTTGGCCGAAAAGGGACTAGTCAGTTGGCGTTCTCGAGGATCGCCAGTTCCCGCCAGCGTGCGATGACCCGCTCGTAGAGCCGGGCGGCTCCGACGGCGTCGCCGCGGGCCAACCGGGCGAGCGACTCGGAGATCTGCGCCACCGAGTCGTCCCCCGACAGCCGTGCGTCGTCGAGCAGGTGGACGAGGCCGCCGTAGTCCAGTTCGACCAGGGCGTGCGGATGGAACTCCTCGAGCCAGCGGCCGATGTCCTCGACGCCGCTGGCCGCGGCACCGTCGCCGAAGGCTCGCTGCAGGACATGCAACGCTCGGGCCACCCGCTGCCGGGCGCGCGACATCGCGGTGCGGTACACCAGGGTCCGTCCGGTGTCAGTCGGGGCCTGCCGCCCGCTTCCCCCGGGTGACTCGCCGAGCGCAAGTTGCCGCTCCGCCCCCTCGAACAGGACCAGCCAGGCGGTCGGCACCCGCCAGGTGCTCGTGAGGATCCCGGGTTTCGCCTGCGGGTGGCGGGCCTGCCAATCGGCCTGATCCGCCTCCGCCGCCTCGACGACGGGACGCGGGACGAACGCGTCGGCGAGTTCCTCGGGTAGTTGGTGCCGGAACTCCTCGAGCGCCACCCACGCACGGAGCCTGGTCCGCCACGGGCAGACGAAGGTGAGGCCGTCCTGGACGACGACGAAGGCCTCGTCGTCAAGGCTCGCGGGCGGCAACCGGACCGGCGAACCGGCGGCCGCGGCCAGCGCCGCCGCGTGCTCCCGGGCCATGCCCGCGGCCCGGTCCGGTGCACGCCCGTCTGCCGCGTAGGCGGCCCAGTACCGCCGCTCGTCTTCCGGGAGCGCGGCGAGCGGCTCGTATACCCGCAGGAAGGCGGCGTAGCCGGTCACGACCGCATCGTTGCACGAGCCACGCGCTACCCTCGAACAGCCCGCCCGGCCCCTCGCCGCGGGCCCGGGAGTCCCTCCGTGTCCGTGTTCGATCGTCGCACCGGCCACGAGCAGGTCGTGTTCTGCTCCGACGATGCCAGCGGGCTCAAGGCGATCATCGCCATCTACTCCACCGCACTGGGCCCGGCCCTCGGAGGCACCCGCTTCTACCCGTACGCGACAGAAGACGACGCCCTCGTCGACGTGCTCAACCTCTCCCGCGCGATGGCCTACAAGGCGGCCTGCGCCGGACTCGACTTCGGCGGCGGGAAGGCCGTGATCATCGGTGATCCGGCGACGGACAAGACCGAGGTGCTGCTGCGTGCCTACGGCCGATTTGTCGCGTCCCTCGGCGGCCGCTACTACACCGCGTGCGACGTGGGAACCGACGTCGAGGACATGGACGTCATCGCCAGAGAGTGCCGCTACGTCACGGGCCGTTCGCCGGCCCACGGCGGGGCAGGCGACAGCTCGATCCTGACCGCGTTCGGGGTCTTCCAGGGGATGCGCGCCGCGGCCGAAGTGACCTGGGGCACCCCGTCGCTGCGGGGCCGCCGGGTGAGCGTCGCGGGCGTCGGCAAGGTGGGACGGCATCTGGTGGAACATCTGCTCGCCGACGGCGCCTCGGTCGTGGTGGCCGACGTCGACCGGGACGCTGTGGACCGGCTGCGGCTGGCCCACCCGAACGTCGACGTCGCCGCCGCCGGGAGCCTGATCGACGAGCCGGTCGACGTGTACTCGCCGTGCGCGCTCGGCGGCGCCTTGGACGACGACACGGTTCCGCGGCTGGCGGCCCGGGTCGTGTGCGGTGCGGCGAACAATCAGCTCGCGCACGCCGGGATCGAGAAGCTGCTCGAGGAGCGCGGCGTTCTCTACGCCCCCGACTACGTGGTGAACAGCGGCGGCCTGATCCAGGTCGGCGACGAGATCGAGGGCTACTCGGAGCCCCGGGCCCGGGCGAAGACGGCGGGAATCTACGATGCCACCCTGCGGATCTTCCGACTCGCCGCTGGCGAGGGGCTGCCGGCGGCGGTGGCCGCCGACCGGATGGCTGAGCAACGGATGGCGCAGGTCGGCCGGCTGCGGCGAATCCTGGTGCCGCGCTGACCGGCGACCAGGTACCGTAGCGGGGCAAAGTTCCAGCGGGTGCGTCCCCTGCGGGCGCCGTGAGGGGGTCGAGCCATGGGGCGCGGCCGGGCCAAGGCCAAGCAAACGAAGGTCGCGCGCCAGCTGAAGTACGGCAGCGGCGGCACCGACCTGACCCGGCTCGAAGCCGAGCTCGCGGCTAGCCGCGGCGAACTCGACGGGGCCACCGAGGTCGACCAGGAGGGGCTCGCCTACGACGGCGAGGCCGAGGCCGAGGCCGAGGCCGGGCACGCCACCGGGGGCTGAAAGCTAACCGGCCCGGTGTTCTCCGACGAGGGTGACGCCGCGGCCGGCCCGGACCTCGCCGACGACCCACGCCGGGACGTCGCGTGACTTCAGCATCGCGAGCGCGGGGTCCACGGCGACCGGCGGCAGGACCGCGAGCATGCCGATTCCCTCGTTAAAGGTCGATTCCATCTCATCGGTGACGACACATCCGCGGTCCGCGATCAGCCGAAAGATGGCCGGGAGCGCCCAACTCCCTCGGTCGAGTACGGCGCTGAGCCGGTCCGGGATGACCCGCGCGAGGTTACCGGCGAGGCCACCGCCGGTGATGTGGGCGAACGCGTGGATCTCGACCTCCGCGGCCAGGGCGAGGCAGTCGCGGGCGTAGATCCGCGTGGGGGTGAGGAGGCTCTCGCCGAGCGTCGCGCCGTCGAGCTCGTCGAGGGCTCCGCCGAGGGGGAGCCCGGCCATCTCGAGCAGGACCCGTCGGGCGAGGGAGTAACCGTTCGCGTGGAGGCCGGAGGAGGCCAGTGCGATGACGACATCGCCGGCGCGAACCCGGTCGGCCCCGAGCAGATCGTCGGCCTCGACCATGCCCACCCCCGCCCCGGCCAGGTCGTACTCGCCGGGTTCGAGCAGTCCCGGATGCTCCGCGATCTCGCCGCCGATCAGCGCGCAGCCGGCGAGCGCGCAGCCGTCGGCCACACCACTGACGATCGCCTCCATCAGTTCGGGCACCACCCGACCGCAGGCGATGTAATCGGTGAGGAACAGCGGCTCGGCGCCGCAGACAACGATGTCGTCGACGACCATGCCGACGAGGTCGAGTCCGACGGTCGTGTGCCGGTCCATCGCCCGCGCGATCGCGAGCTTCGTGCCGACCCCGTCGGTCGAGGTCGCGAGCAGCGGCTGGCGCCACCTGGTCGGGTCGATGGCGAACAGACCGGCGAAGCCGCCAAGACCGCCGACCACCTCCGGGCGGTTGGTGCGGGCGACCTGGGCCCGGATCAACTCCACCGCCCGGTCGCCGGCCTGGATGTCGACGCCGGACGCCCGGTAGGTGACGCCCGGTCGGTCAGGATCGGTCACGGCCGAAGGAGCGCATCCGCCGCACCGACACCGGGCGCCCGGGTCGCATCGTCGGGGTCGGAGCCCGGCGACGGGCTGGCCGCGACCGCGCGCTCGATGCCCTCGAGCAGTTGCTTGCCGATGAGCTCCGGAGCCGGCAGCGGGATCGGGTACTCGCGGTCGAAACAGGCCCGGCAGAGCCGATCACGGTGCAGCGTCGTAGCCGCGACCAGGCCGTCGAGGGAGACGTAGGCCAGCGAGTCCGCCCCGATCGACTTGCGGATATCGTCGATCCCGAGCCCGCTGGCGATCAACTCGGCCCGGGTCGCGAAGTCGATCCCGTAGAAGCACGGCCAGCGCACTGGGGGGCTGGAGATCCGGACGTGCACTTCCTGGGCGCCGGCCTCGCGGAGCATCCGGACCAGCGCCCGCTGGGTATTGCCTCGGACGATCGAGTCGTCTACCACCACCAGACGCTTGCCGGAAATGACCTCGCGCAGCGGATTGAGCTTGAGCCGGATTCCGAGCTGACGGATCGTCTGCGAAGGCTGGATGAAGGTCCGCCCCACGTAGCGGTTCTTCACCAGCCCCTCGCCGTATGGGATCCCGCTGGCCTCGGCGTAGCCGATCGCGGCTGGGGTACCGGACTCGGGGACCGGGATGACGAGGTCCGCCTCGGCCGGAGCCTCGGCGGCCAGCCGACGCCCTACCTCGACCCTGGTTTCCTGAACCGACCGACCGGAAATCGTCGTGTCCGGTCGGGCCAGGTAGACGTACTCGAAGATGCAGCCGTGCGGGGTCGGTTCGGCGAACCGCGAGGCCCGCATGCCGTGCTCATCGATCGCGATCAGCTCACCGGGTTGGATCTCCCGGACCATCTGGGCGCCGACGATGTCGAGGGCCGCGCTCTCCGAGGCCACCACCCATCCACGCTCGAGCCGCCCCAGGACGAGGGGCCGGACGCCGTGCGGGTCGCGGGCCGCGTAGAGGGTGTGCTCGTCCATGAAGACGAGCGAGAACGCCCCGTGCAGGAGCGGCAGGACCCGAAGGGCGGCGGCTTCGAGGGACAGATCCGGGTGCGCAGCGAGCAAAGCCGTGATCAGGTCCGAGTCCGTGGTCGCGCCGAGCGATTCGCCACTTGTTACCAGCGCGAGCTCGGCCACCCGGGCCGCGAGGTCGGCCGTATTCGTGAGGTTCCCGTTGTGCCCGAGGGCGATCCCGCCACCCGTCTCGGTAGCCCGGTAGGTGGGCTGCGCGTTCTCCCAGGTGCTGGACCCGGTCGTGGAGTACCGAACGTGCCCGATGGCGAGATGCCCGGTGAGCGCGTTGAGCATCGGCTCGTCGAACACCTGGGACACCAGCCCGAGGTCCTTGTACACGACTACGTCACTGCCGTCGCTACAGGCGATGCCGGCGGCTTCCTGCCCACGATGCTGCTGGGCGTACAGGCCGTAGTAGGTGAGCTTCGCGACCTGCTCCCCCGGCGCCCATACGCCGAATACACCGCAGGCGTCCTTGGGTCCCGCGTCATCGAGGGTCAGCCTGCCGTCGGCATGCGCCACGGACGAGCTCCTCAGGGATGGGCACCGGGCAGTCTGGGGAAGCGTGGTCAGTCTAGCCGCCCCGCCGAGTCGGTCAGGGGCAGCCAGCCGGACAGGTCCGAGCGGGCGCCGCTGGCGCGGACCAGACCGGCCTCTACCGCGGTTGCCCACCCGAGCCGACCGCTCGCCAACCGAACCCAGGTCAGCGGATCGGTCTCGACGACATTCGCGGGGGTGCCCCTGGTGTGTCGAGGTCCGGCACCGAACTGAACCGCGGCATAGGGGGCCACCCGGAGCTCGACCGACCGACCCGGCGCGCGCCGTACCAGGGTCGCGGCCAGCGCACGCACGACGATCTTCAGCGCGGCGGTAACGGGCGGTACCGGCTCCGACCGGTCCAGCCCGCACCCGACGGCGTCGATCAGCGCGGCTACCAAATCGTCGGTCTGGATGCGCTGCGCCACAGGCAGCCCAGCGACGACGAGCCGCTGCCGCTGGGCGGCCAGCGCCTGCCTGACCTCGTCGGGGTCCGCGGCACGCGGCATCGGCGGCGAGTCAGCCGAACAGCGCCGGGAGCGTTCTCGCGTGGGCGTCCCGGAGGTCCGCGAGGCCGATGCTGAATTCGCCGTCGACGGCGAGGTCGGCGCCGCCGGCCTTGCCCAGGTGGAGCGCGGGGACCTCGTTCCGGATGGCGTTCGCGGTGAGATCCGCCTCGCCGCCAGGCGCGACGGCGACCAGGGCCCGGCCGGTGGTCTCGCTGAACAGCGCCACGAAAGGGTCGCCTTCCGGCAGCCGTACCCGGGCCCCCACCCCACCGTCGAGGCAGGCCTCGACGAGGGCCTCGCCCAGCCCGCCGTCGGCCAGGTCATGGGCGGCCACGAGGAAACCGGCAGCCGAACCGTCGGCAAGCAGGCGGCCCAGCGCGCGCTCCGCCGCGAAGTCGACGGCCGGCGGGCGTCCCCCCAGATGACCGTGCACGTGCCAGGCCCACTCCGACCCGCCGAACTCCTCGCGCGTGGTGCCGAGCAACCAGATCGAGGCGCCGGCCGGGAAGCCGATCGGCAGCCGCCGGCGCACGTCGTCGAGCACGCCGAGCACGCCGACCACCGGAGTGGGGTTGATCGCCGTCACCCCGGTCTGGTTGTAGAAGCTGACGTTGCCGCCGGTGATCGGAACTTCAAGTGCGAGGCAGCCGTCCGCGAGGCCGCGGGCGGCCTCGGCGAACTGCCACATGACCTCCGGATCCTCGGGGCTACCGAAGTTCAGGCAGTTCGTGGCCGCGATCGGACGGGCCCCGGTGGTCGCGACATTGCGATAGGCCTCGGCGAGCGCGAGCTGAGCTCCGACGTAGGGATCGAGACGGGCGTAGCGACCGTTGCCGTCGAGGCTCAGCGCGATGCCGAGACCGCTTGCCTCGTCGAGCCGCACGACGCCGGCGTCGTGCGGCATCGCGAGCGCGGTGTTGCCGAGCACATAGCGGTCGTACTGATCGGTGACCCAGCGTCGGGAGCACAGGTTGGGCGAGCCGGCGAGATCCAGCAGGGTGGCCGCCAACTCGGAGCCGGTCTGCGGCCGCCCCAGCCGCTGCGGCGTCGGCGGGTCCGCCCGCATCGCATCGAGGTCGGCCGGACGTCGCATCGGCCGGTGGTAGATCGGGCCGTCGTCGGCCAGCGAGCCGGGCGGGACGTCCACCACCCGCTCACCGTGCCAGCTGACGACCAGCCGGCCGCTGTCGGTGACCTCACCGATGTCGGTCGCCAGGACTCCCCACCGGCGGCAGATCGAGAGGACCGCGGGCAGGTTGTCCGGTTCGACGACCGCCAGCATCCGTTCCTGGGACTCGGAGGTGAGCACCTCGAGCGGGTCCATCGACGGCTCGCGCAGCGGGACGTCGTCGAGACGGACCAGGAATCCAGACCCGCCGTGGCTCGCCATCTCGGAGGTAGCGCAGGTGAGGCCGGCGCCGCCCAGGTCCTGGATGCCGCTGACCAAATCGCCGGCGAACAGCTCCAGGCAGCACTCGATGAGGATCTTCTCCGTGAACGGGTCGCCGACCTGCACGCTCGGGCGCTTGGCCGGCGGCGCGTCGCGGTCGAAGCTCGCCGAGGCCAGAACCGACACCCCGCCAATCCCGTCCCGCCCGGTCTTCGCGCCGAGCAGGACGACGCGGTTTCCGGAACCGGTGGCCCGAGCCAGCTGGATCCGGTCGGCCGGCAGGACGCCGACGCACAACGCGTTCACCAGCGGGTTGCCGGCGTACGTCGGGTCGAATGCGACTTCGCCGCCGATGTTGGGAAGGCCGAGACAGTTGCCGTATCCGCCGACTCCGGCGACGACGCCGGGGAGGAGCCGACGCGTGTCCGGGGCCTCGGCGGGTCCGAACCGCAGCGAATCCATGACCGCGACCGGGCGCGCCCCCATGGTGAGGATGTCGCGCACGATGCCGCCGACCCCGGTGGCTGCCCCCTGGTAGGGCTCGACGAAGGACGGGTGGTTGTGGGATTCCACCTTGAAGGTGACCGCCAGCCCTGCCCCGACCCCGACGACTCCGGCGTTCTCGCCCATCCCGACCAGGAGCACGCCGGTGTCCGGGGCCTTCTCCGCGAACTGCCGCAGGTGAAGCTTCGACGACTTGTAGGAGCAGTGCTCGCTCCACATCACGGCATACATGGCGAGCTCGGTGGCCGTCGGGCGCCGGCCGAGGATCTCGCGGATCCGCGCGTACTCGTCCTCGCGCAGGCCCAGCTCGCCGAACGGCTGGGGCACGTCTGGCTGTGCCGCCGCGCGGTCCACCGTGTCGAGCACCCGGTCAGCTCCCCACGAGAGCGCCGAGGACCGCCCGGAACAGGCCGAGCCCGTCGTCACTGGGTCCGGTGAGCGGGTCTACCGCGTGTTCGGGATGCGGCATCAGCCCGACCACGTTGCCGGCAGCATTGCCGATCCCCGCGATGTCGCGGGCCGCGCCGCTCGGGTTGCCCGCGGAGTACCGGAAGACCACCCGGTTCGATGCCTCGAGGGCGTCGAGGGTTGCCTCGTCGGCAACGTAGCGGCCCTCGCCGTTCTTCACCGGGATCAGCAACTCGGCGCCATCGGGGAGTCCCCGGGTCCAGGCCGTCGTCGCGTTCTCCACCCGAATGGTCTGGTCGCGGCAGACGAAGTGCAGGCCGGCGTTGCGGATCAACGCACCCGGGAGCAAGCCGGCCTCGCAGAGCACCTGGAAGCCGTTGCAGATGCCGAGAACGGGCAGCCCGTGCGCCGCGGCCCGGATGACCGCCCGCATGATCGGGCTATGGCGGGCGATCGCGCCGGCTCGCAGATAGTCACCGTAGGAGAAGCCGCCGGGCAGCACGACGGCGTCAACCGACCCGAGGTCGTCTTCGCCGTGCCAGAGGGCGACGGGTTCACCGCCGCCGAGGCTGACCGCCCGGGCGGCGTCCCGGTCGTCGAGTGACCCGGGGAAGGTGACCACGCCTACGCGGGCGGACATCGGGGCGACTCCAGAACTCGGATGCGGCCAGTCTATCGACGGCCTAGCCGTGGAGGGGGTTCACGGCGGCGGCCCGCCGGGGACCGCTGAACCGCGAGTGTGCAATTTCCGACACCGACACGCCGATGAGCCGTCGAGAATTGCACACTCGCGGTTCTCCCGATGATCGCGTCGGGGGTTTCGGGGCTCAAGCCGGCAGCACCAGCGTCGTGCCGACGGTGAGTCGATCCGGGTCGGACCCGATCGCGGCGCGGTTGAGCACGTAGAGCCGCCGGCTCAGCGCCGCCGTCTGGCTCGGCGTCGCGCCGGTCCCCTCGAGTCGCCGGGCGATCCCCCACAACGAGTCCCCGGCGCTCACCCGGTAGCCACGCCCCTCGTGGCCCGTCACCGATCTCCGTGGCCCGGAATCGGGGCGGAACGGATCACGCGGTGGATGCGAAGCGACCGGCCGCGTGATAATCACGGTCCCGGGTGGGATAGGCATCGGGATTGCGGCGGGCAGCGCGGGCAGGATGAGCGAGGGGATCGCGCTGGAGGTCCCGATGTCGCGCGTCAGCGGGTGGCGGGCCAGCACCGACGCCAGGGTGAGCGCGGTGAGAACGGCCGCCGCCGCCCACGGGTCAGCCGCGCGGGGGAGGAAGCTCAGCCGGGGCAGCGGGCGGCCGCCGGCGGAGACAGCGAGCGAGGACACATCGTTGTTCGTCGTCGGGTCCCGGCGATGGCTAGATGGTGCATCGGAACCATCTCCAGGTAGTTCGTCCGGTTAGTCCGCGATGCGGACCGTGTACTCCTCGATGACCGGGTTGGCCAGCAGCGCGTCAGCCATCGCGCGCACCCGATCGAGCAGCGCCGCGTCCGGTTCGCCCTCCATGTCGAGCTCGAAATGCTTCCCTTGCCGGACTGCGGCCACACCAGAAAAGCCCAGGTCCGGCAGCGTTCGGACGATCGCCTGGCCCTGCGGGTCGAGAATCTCCGGTTTCAGCATGACGTCGACGACGACCCGGGCCACTTAGCGCTCCTTCACTCGGTCCGGGCAGAGGGTATCCCCCCGTTACGCACCCGCTAGGTAGTCGGCGAAGCTCCGCCCCGTCAGGCGTTCGTATGCCTCGATGTACCGGGCTCGGGTCGCCAAAACCACTTCCGCCGGGAGCGGCGGGGGCGGCCCGGTGCGATCCCAGCCGGACTCGCCGACCAGCCAGTCTCGGACGAACTGCTTGTCGAACGAGGGCTGCGTGCCGCCCGGCCGCCACGCGTCGGCAGGCCAGAACCGTGACGAGTCGGGCGTTAGTACCTCGTCGGCCAGGACCACCGATCCGGAGCGGTCACGGCCGAACTCGAGCTTGGTGTCGGCGAGGATGATCCCCCGGGTGTGCGCGATCCCGGCGGCCCTGCGGTAGACGGCGAGGGTGAGCCGCTCCAGGTCGCCGGCCAACCCCGCACCCAGGCTGGCGGCCAGGCTCGCGGGGGCGACGTTCTCGTCGTGGTCGCCGAGCGCCGCCTTGGTCGCCGGGGTGAACAAAGGCTCGGGCAGCCGGTCGCCGTCGAGCAGCCCCGGCGGCAGGGGATGACCGCAGATCGCCCCGGTGCCCAGGTAGTCGGCAAACCCGGAACCGGTCAGGTACCCCCGGGCGACGCACTCGACGGGGAACATGTCCAGTCGGCGGCACAGCATCGAGCGGCCGCGTAACGCGTCGGCGTGGCCCCGCAGGTAGGGCGGGTACTCGTCCACCCGGGCGGTCACCAGATGGTTGGGGACCTCGTCGATCAACTGCTCGAACCACCAGAGGCTGAGCGCGGTCAGGACGGCCCCCTTGTCCGGGATAGTGCCGTCAAGCACGTGGTCGAAAGCGCTGATCCGGTCGGTGGCGACCAGCAGCAGCTGGTCGTCGCCGACCGCGAACAGTTCCCGGACCTTGCCGGACCCGAGGTGCCCCGGAAGATCGAGACCGGTCACGAGAGTTCCGCGAGCCGATCGAAGACCGGGGCGAGGTGTTCGAGGTAACGCTCGGGTCGGCACACCTCGTCGATCCGGGCCTCGTCGAGTCGGTGGCCGGCCTTCTCGGCCCGCGCGCGCAGCGTGTCCCGGAACGGGGCGCCGGTTTCCCAGGTCTCCATCGCCGCCTCCTGGGTGAGCGAGTAGGCGTCCTCCCGAGAAAGGCCGCCGGCGACTAGTTCGAGAAGCACCGCGGATGTGTAGATCAGGCCACCGGTGAGCTCGAGGTTGGCCCGCATGCGCTCGGTGTTGACGGTGAGACCGGTCACCAGCCGCTGGGTCAGGTGCAGCAGGTAGTCCGTCCCGATGGCGGCGTCCGGCAACGCCACTCGTTCGACCGAGGAGTGCGAGATGTCCCGCTCGTGCCAAAGGGGGATCCCCTCGAGGACCGGGATCACCTGGGCCCGCACGATCCTGGCCAGTCCGCAGATGCGCTCGCAGAGAATCGGGTTGCGCTTGTGCGGCATCGCCGAGGAACCCTTCTGTCCGACGGCGAACGGTTCCTCGAGCTCCCGAACCTCGGTGCGCTGCCCATGCCGCACCTCGAGGGCCAGCGTCTCGCAGACCGTGGCAAGGATGGCCAGCGCGGCGACCCACTCGGATATCCCGTCGCGGATGACCACCTGGGTCGCGGCCGCAACCGGCCGCAACCCGAGTGCGGCGGCAACTTCGCGCTCGACCTGCGGGTCGATGTTCGAATATGTCCCCACTGCCCCGGAGATCTTGCAGACCGCCACGGCGTCGCGGGCCCGGAGCAGGCGGTCGCGGGACCGGGCGAGCGCAAACGCGAGATCCGCAACTCGATGACCCCACACGTCCGGTTCGGCGTGCACCCCGTGCGTGCGCCCGGGCCGCAGGCTGTCGCGGTGGGCCAGCCCGTGGTCGCGAAGGGCGGCGACCAACCGGCTGGCCTTGGCGAGCAGCAGGTCGCTGGCTTCGACCAGCTGGACGGCCAGGGCGGTGTCGAGTAGGTCCGAGGACGTCATCCCGTAGTGGACATAGGCGGCGGCCTCCCGGGGGCGGGTGTTGTCCGCCCACGCGCTGAGGAACGCGATGACGTCGTGCTGGGTCACCGCCTCGAGCGCGGCGACCGCGTCGGGGGCGGGCGGGGGTGCCGCCCGTACCGGTTCAACCACTTCGGCCGGCACCGCCCCGGCCCGGGCGTGCGCCTCCAGCACGAGGGTCTCGACTTGGCACCACAGCTCGTACTTGTGCGTCTCACCGAAGACCCGACCCATCTCGGGCAGCGTGTACCGCTCGATCACTCGTCACCCCCGGTCGCGGCGAGCGCCACGTCTCGTCGCACCTGCATCCCGGCCAGCTCGATCCGGTCTACCGCTTGGTAGGCAGATTCTCGCGCACGCCCGAGGTCGGTGCCGACCGCGGTGACGTCGAGAACCCGACCGCCGGCGCTGACCAGCCGGCCGCCGACCAGGGCGGTCCCCGCATGGAACACGCTGACGTTCGGGACGGCGGCTGCCGCCGCCAACCCGCCGATCGGGTCACCGCTGCGCGGCTGCTGCGGGTATCCGGCCGCGGCCACGACGACGGTGACCGCGGTGGCGGACCGCCAGGAGAGCGCCGGGTGCTGGGCCAGCCGCCCGCGGGCCGCCGCGAAGAGCAGCCCCGCGAGGGGCGTGTCGAGCAAGGCGAGCAGCGACTGCGTTTCGGGATCGCCGAACCGGGCGTTGAACTCGACGACCGCTGGGCCCTCGGCGGTCAGCGCCAGCCCGGCGTAGAGCAAGCCGATGAACGGGGCGCCTCGCCGATGGAGCTCGGCGACCGCCGGAACCAGGACCTCCTCCGCCACCACGGACAGCAGGTCGGCGTCCGCCCAGGGCAGGGGGGCGTAGGCCCCCATCCCGCCGGTGTTTGGGCCCACGTCCCCGTCCTGGAGGCGTTTGAGGTCCTGGGCCGGGATGAGGGGGACGACCGTGTGCCCATCGGTGACTGCGAACAGCGAGAACTCCGGGCCCTCGAGGAAGTCCTCGACTACGACTCGGTCGTCCGGCCGGCTGAGGCTGGCGGCCACCGCCGCCTGCGCCTCGCCGAGGTCGCGCGTGACCGTGACGCCCTTGCCGCCGGCGAGCCCGTCGTACTTCACCACGTATGGAGGCGCGACCGCGCACAGGTGGTCCTGCGCCGCGGCGAGCTGGCCGGCGGTGAAAACGTGGGCGTGCGCCGTGCGAATCCCGGCGCCGGCCATGACTTCCTTCGCGAAGGCCTTCGACCCTTCGATTCGGGCCGCCTCGGCGGACGGACCGAAGCAAGCGATACCCCGGCCGCGAACGGCGTCGGCGACTCCAGCCACGAGCGGCGCCTCGGGCCCGATCACGACCAGGTCGCAATCATGGTCTTCAGCCAGAACGGCCACAGCGACACCGTCGAGCGGGTCGACGGGCACCGATTTAGCGTGTTCCGCGATCCCCGGATTCCCCGGGGCGGCGACCACCTCCTCGACGTCGGGGTCGGCCACCAGCGCCTGCACCAGCGCGTGCTCGCGGCCACCGGAGCCGACGACGAGCACCCTCACCGGGTGCCGGCCACGGTCATGCGCTCGCCCAGCCGGGCCCGCGCAGCCGGCCATTCGGCGGCGAGAATCGAGAAGCACACCGTGTCCCGCCAGCTCCCGTCCCGACGACGGATCCGGTGCCGCAGCACCCCCTCGCGGACCGCACCGAGCCGCTCGATCGCCGCCTGCGAGCGCAGGTTGAGGTGATCGGTCTTCAGCGAGACCCGCTCGGCACCGAGTTCATCGAAGGCGTGGTCGAGCATCAGCAACTTGGCCTCGGTGTTGACCGCGGTGCGCCACCAGGGCCGGCCGATCCAGGTGTATCCGATCTCCAGGTGAGCATTCGCTACGTCGACGTCGAGGTAGGAGGTAGAGCCGACCGGGCGCCCCGTCTCAGTCAGGACCGTGGCGAAAGGCACCCGGCCTTCTGCCCACATCGCAACGATCTGCCCGCGCATGGCCACCGGATCGGCGGGGCGATCGGCGGACAGCCACCGCCACACCTCGGCATCGGCGCCCGCCTCGAACAGGTCCTCCGCGTGATGCTCGGCGAGCGGTTCGAGACGAACGTGCTGACCGTTCAGCGTGACCGGACCGGGTACTTTCACCACAGCTCCCGGACCACAAGGGTCTGGTCCCGACCCGGGCCGACACCGATCGCGGAGATCGGTGCACCGGACATCTCCTCGATGGCTTTGACATAGACCCGGGCGTTCTTCGGCAGTTCTTCGAGGGTGCGCGCGTCGGAGATGTCCTCGTCCCAACCGGGCAGCTCCTCGTAGACCGGCGCCGCATGGTGGAACTCGGTCTGGGTCATCGGCATGTCCGCGGAGGTGCCGGACCCGAGTCGGTAGGCCACGCACACCGGGAGCCGCTCGAACCCGGTGAGCACGTCGAGCTTGGTGAGGAAGAGGTCGGTGATCCCGTTCACGCGGGTGGCATACCGGGCGATGACAGCGTCGAACCAGCCGGTGCGCCGCGGTCGGCCGGTGGTTACCCCGAACTCGCCTCCGACCGCCCGCAGCCGTTCGCCATCCGCGTCGTCGAGTTCGGTCGGGAACGGACCGGAGCCGACCCGGGTCGTGTAGGCCTTCAGGATGCCGATGACCCGACTGATCCGGGTCGGGCCGATGCCGGAGCCCGCGCACGCACCGCCCGCCGTCGGGTTGGAGGAGGTGACGAACGGATAGGTCCCGTGGTCAACGTCGAGCAACGTCCCCTGGGAGCCCTCGAGCAGGAGCG
This sequence comes from Mycobacteriales bacterium, assembly GCA_035533475.1. Taxonomy (NCBI): domain Bacteria; kingdom Bacillati; phylum Actinomycetota; class Actinomycetes; order Mycobacteriales; species Mycobacteriales bacterium. Next base: position 201,138 of record DATLTS010000041.1, read on the forward strand.
TTCGACCTTCGTCGAGCGCCCGGTTGAGCAACAGGCCGGTGTCCGCCACGTGCGGCCGGATCCGCTCCGCGTAGCGCAGGTACTCCTCGACGACCGCCCCCGGCTCGATCGCCTTGCGGTTGTACACCTTCGCGAGGACCTGATTCTTCTCGCGCAGCGCAAGGTCCAGCTTCTGCCTAAGGATGCCCGGATCGAAAAGGTCCTGCACGCGGACCCCGGCCCGGGAGGCCTTGTCGGCGTAGGCCGGCCCGATCCCCCGCCCGGTGGTCCCGATCCGAGCGGTCCCCAGGAAGCGCTCGCTCACCCGGTCCAGCGCACGGTGGTGCGGCATGATCAGGTGCGCGTCAGCCGAGATGACCAGGCGCTCGCAGGAGATCCCGCGCGCGGTCAGCGCATCGATCTCCTCGAGGAGGACGCCCGGGTCGATGACCACACCGTTGCCGATAACCGGCACGCAGTCCGGGCGCAGGACGCCACTCGGCAACAGGTGCAAGGCGTAGGTCTCGTCGCCGATGACCACGGTGTGGCCGGCGTTGTTGCCGCCCTGGTACCGGACAACGAAGTCGACGGTCGAACCCAGCAGATCGGTCGCCTTGCCCTTGCCTTCGTCACCCCACTGAGCCCCGACGAGCACGAGTGCGGGCACTGGACGTCCCCTCCCCACGGAGAAGGCCTCGGGCGCAAGCGCCGAGGCCTCTTGCGGCAAAAGGCTACCGGACGGGCGCCGAACCCGAACCTGGCTACCCTCGGAGGATGCGGCGGGTTCCGGATGTCGTCGGGGACGTGCTCGAACTCGCCCGCACGCAGGCAGCCGCGCTGGCGATGCTTCCCGGGTCGCTGACTGCCCTCAACCGATCGGTGCGGGCGCTGTCCCGCACCATCGACGAGAGTCGGCAGACGGTGGCCACCGTCAACCGGCTGGCCGGCCGGATGGATTCGCTGCTCGACGAGCTCGAGACCCCGCTCCGCGGGCTGGCCCCCGGGTTGACGCGCCTCGCCGGCGTCCTCGACGACCCGGTGGTGAGCGATCTGCCGGACGCTGTTCGCCGCCTGCAGCGCGATGTCGAGCCGGTACTTCGCGGTTTGCGCGACACCCAGGAGCGGGTGATCGCGATCGCCGCGTCCACGGAGCGGATCACGTCGTTCGTCGATGACGCGGGGTCCCGGCTCGGTTCACTGCCCGGGCTTCTGCGCCGACCCTTCCGCGTTCCGGGTGCCCCGATGCCGGCGCCGGATGTCCCGCCACCGGCAATCTGGCCGGACGACGAAGACGCCTAACCGGTAACGACGGCGACCAACGTGCCGATCGGCGTCCCCCCCGGCGGACAGGAGCCACCAGGAACGCAGCCGAGGATCGTCACGGTCGTCTGGCCGGCCTGAACCGCTCGGAAGTCCGCGACGCCGGGGCCAGGGTTGATCGGCTGGAGGATCCCGCCGGGCGACGTCCGCGTCTCCTTCAGGTCGATCACCGGAACCTCGAGGATCTGGTTGACCTTGAGCTGCACGGTCGTCGCCGGCCCGCTGGTCGCGACGCTTGCGGTGACGACGTCTTGGGTCCCCGCCCGACAGCAGGGGAACGAGCTCTGCCCGCCGCAGCCAACGGCCAGGGCGCCGACCAGAAGCTGGAGTGCTGCGAGCCGGCCGGCCCGCAGCCGACTCATCGAGGGATCCCCTCGGGCTCCGCCTCGGTGAGGAATTCTCGGCAGCGCGTTGCCTCGGCGGTCTCGTCGATCTGCTCGGCGGACCGGCGCAGCACGTCGAGGCAGGTGAGAAATCCACGGTTCGGCTCGTGCGACCACGGGATCGGCCCATGGCCCTTCCAGCCGGCCCGGCGAAGCGCGTCGAGTCCCCGGTGGTACCCGGTCCGGGCGTACGCGTAGGCCTCGACGACCGCCCCCCGGGCCAGGGCGGCCTCAGCGAGGGCGGCCCACGCCGCTCCGCATGCCGGCCAACGGGCGGCGACCTCGGCCGGGTCGGTGCCAGCCGCGAGAGCGGCGGCCGGCTCCGCCTCGACCGGCAGGCGGGTGGGCGGCGGCCCGGCGAGCAGGTTCATCGCGACACCGACAGGGCCACCGACAGGGCCACCGACAGGGTCACCGACAGGGTCACCGACAGGGTCACCGCAGGGCGCTTCCGGTAGACCTGAGGTCCTCGCAGCCACGGACGACGCGGGCGGCCATCCCGGTCTCGGCCAGCTTGCCCCAGGTCCGCGGATCGTAGGCCTTCTTGGTTCCGACCTCACCGTCGATCTTGAGCACGCCGTCGTAGTTCTTGAACACATGGTCGACGATCGGGCGGGTGAACGCGTACTGGGCGTCGGTGTCGATGTTCATCTTGACGACCCCGTAACCGAGCGTCTCCCGGATCTCCTCGACGATCGATCCGCTGCCGCCGTGGAAGACGAGGTCGAACGGGCGGTCCTTGCCGAGCTTCTCGCCTACGTAGTCCTGGCCCTGCTTGAGGATGTCCGGACGCAGCTTGACGTTCCCCGGTTTGTAGACGCCGTGAACGTTGCCAAAGACCGCTGCCAGCAGGTACCGCCCGCGCTCGCCGGTGCCGAGGACCTCGGCCACCCGCATCATGTCCTTGGGCGAGGTGTAGAGCTTCTCGTTCATGTCGTTGGAGACGCCGTCTTCCTCGCCCCCGACAACCCCGATTTCCATTTCCATGACGAGCTGGCCCTTGACGCACTCGGTGAGCAGCTCGTCGGCGATCCGCAGGTTCTCCTCGAGCTCCACACCCGAGCCGTCCCACATGTGCGAGCCGAACAGCGGCTCCTGGCCGGCGGCCACCCGGTCCTGCGAGATCCGGATCAACGGCCGCATGTACCCGTCGAGTTTGTCCGGCGGGCAGTGGTCGGTGTGCAACGCCACGTGAACCGGGTAATTGGCGGCTGCGACGTGGGCGAACTCGGCCAGGGCAACCGCCCCGGTCACCATGTCGTTGACGGTCGAGCCGGAGAGGTACCCGGCTCCGCCCCAGGAGATCTGCACGATGCCGTCGCTCTCGGCCTCGGCGAAGCCGCGGAGCGCCGCGACGAGAGTCTGCGAGGACGTGACGTTGATCGCCGGGTAGGCGAAGCCGCTCGCCTTCGCCCGCGTCAGCATCTCGTCGTAAACATCGGGGGTGGCGATTGGCATCGAAGCCTCCTCGAGAGAGCTTGACCGGAGTATGCCAGCGGCGCCAGTAGCCTTGGGCGTCATGCACCTCGCCGTGAATCTGCTCAGCGCCAAATCCCTCCTGCAGTCGTTCGGCGCGGTGGGCGTCTTCGTCGTGCTGTTCGTCCAAGGCGCGCTCATCGTGGGGTTCTTCCTCCCCGGCGACTCCCTCCTGTTCACGGCGGGCTTCGTCTCCGCCGGGAAGGTCGCCGGCATCCACCTCGCGCTGGGGCCCCTCATCCCCGCGGCGGTTCTCGGGGCGGTCCTGGGGGCCCAGGCGGGTTTCGTCATCGGCCGACGAGCGGGACCCCGACTCTTCGACCGTCCGGACGCCCGGCTGTTCAAACGGCGCTACGTCGAGCGCGCCGACGAGTACTTCGAACGGTTCGGACCGGGAAAGGCGATCTTCATCGCCCGCTTCGTTCCGGTGGTCCGGACGTTCATCTATCCGCTCGCCGGCACCTCCCGGATGAGCACCCGGGACTTCACCGTGTGGAATGTCGTCAGCGGAGTGGTCTGGGGGATCGGGATGCTCCTGCTGGGCTATTACCTCGGCAACGTGAGCTTCCTCAAAGGCCACATCGACGTCCTCGCGGTCGCGATCGCGGTGATCTCGGTTATCCCGATCGCCGTCGAGGCAGCCCGGTCGCGTCGTAGGGCGCCGGCAGTCGACTGAGCCGCGCGCTCAGCAGCGGCTCCGCGCGGCGCGCCTCCCGTCGGATGCCCCCACTCGGGGCCACCATGACAACTGTGAGCACGGCCGCCCTCCCCGCAGTGCGCACCGGTGCCGCCCGGTCCCGGGCGATCCACGACGGGGCGGCTGAGGTCGAAGCCGATCGAGACCGCCGGACCGTCGAGCGGCTTACCACCGGGCTAGTGGACGCCGACGTCCTCGCCTTCGAGCCCGGCTGGTGGGACGGGGCGGTCCGCGGTCCCGCGGTCGTGGTCCGGATTCGGGGACAGCGCCACCGGCTGGTGGAGGTCGCCGGCCGGGTGCTCGTACTGCCCGGCCGCGATTGGCGCTCGCGGCGGGCGCTGGGCCGCTGGCGCCGTGGCGAAGGACCGGTCTCCGCGGTCGCCGCCCAACCCGCTCCCGGAACTGACGTGCTCACCTGCCACCACCTCGGCTGCGGCGGCTTACGAGCCGTTGCCGACCGACGGTGCCCCGCCTGCGGGCGGCGCTGAACCACCCAAGGGCAGCCGGATCAGCCGCCATCCAGATCGGCGAGCTGATACGCCGCGAGGTAGGGCAGGCCGGCGGCCGCGATCGCGGCCGACGCTCCACGCTCAACGATGACCGCGACACCGACGACCTCGGCGCCGGCCTCCCGCAGCGCCTCGACCGCGGTCAGGACCGACGAGCCGGTTGTCGAGGTGTCCTCGACCGCAAGCACCCGGCGCCCCGCCACGTCGGGGCCCTCGACCCGGCGCTGCATGCCGTGCGCCTTGCCCGCCTTACGGACCACGCAGGCGTCGACCTCGCGGCCGGCTGCCGCTGCCGCGTGCAGCATGGCGATCGCCACCGGGTCGGCACCGAGGGTGAGACCTCCGACGACCGCATAGTCCCAACCCGCGGTGAGGTCGAGCATGACGCGGCCGACGAGCGGGGCGCCGGCTGCGCCCAGGGTGATCCGGCGCAGATCGACGTAGAAGTCGGCCTCCTGCCCGGAGGACAGCGTCACCCGGCCGGGCACGACAGCCCGGGCGCGGATCAGCCCCAGCAGCTGCTCGCGATCGTCCACGAGCGCGGACACTACCGTCGCGGATCAGCTGGCGGCCAGCGCCCGCACCGGGTGGACGGCCAGCCGCTGACCGTCGGTGTCGAGGTCGACGTTGACGGTGTCCCCGTCGTGCACCTCGCCGCCGAGCAGCCCGCGGGCCAGTGGATCGCCGATCGCCGACTGGAGGAGTCGGCGCAGCGGCCGCGCTCCGTAGACCGGGTCGTGACCGTTGCGCCCGAGCCATTCCCGGGCCGCCGGGGTCACCTCGAGCGTCAGCCGGCGAGCGGCTAGGCGGTCGGCAAGCCCCGCGACCTGGATGTCGACGATGCGGCTCAGTTCGCCGACGCCGAGCGGGCGGAAGACGATGATGTCGTCCAACCGGTTGAGAAACTCCGGCTTGAACAGCTCGCGAACCGCACGCAGGGCGGCGTCCTGCTTGGCTGGCTCCTCGAGCCCGGGATCGTTTAGGTAAGCCGAACCGACGTTGGACGTAAGGATCAGGATCGCGTGTCGGAAGTCCACGGTGCGGCCTTGACCGTCGGTGAGCCGCCCGTCGTCGAGCACCTGGAGCAGCACGTCGAAGACGTCGGGGTGGGCCTTCTCGACCTCATCCAGCAGCACGACGCAGTAGGGCCGGCGGCGCACGATCTCAGTGAGTTGACCCCCCTCGTGGTATCCGACGTAGCCGGGTGGGGCACCGACGAGCCGCGCGACGCTGTGCTTCTCCCCGTATTCGCTCATGTCGATCCGGACCATCGCGCGTTCGTCGTCGAAGAGGAACTCGGCAAGCGCCTTCGCGAGTTCGGTCTTGCCGACCCCGGTCGGGCCGAGGAACAGGAACGAGCCGGTTGGCCGGTCAGGATCCGCGATGCCGGAGCGCGCCCGGCGCACGGCATCCGAGACCGAGCGGACCGCCGCCTCCTGACCGACGATCCGCCGTTCCAGTTCCTGCTCCATCCGGAGCAGCTTCGTCGTCTCTCCCTCGAGCATCCGGCCGGATGGGATCCCGGTCCAGCTGGCGACGACCTCGGCAACGTCGTCCGGGCCCACCTCCTCCTTGACCATGGCCTCGCCCGCGTCGGTCGTCGACGACGCGGCGGCCAGCTCCAGCTCGGCCGCCGGTAGTTCGGCGTACTGCAGACGCGACGCGGTCTCGAGATCGCCGTCGCGCTGCGCTCGATCCCGCTGGACGCGCAACTCGTCGAGTCGCTTCTTCAGCTCGCCAACTCGGTTGAGCCCGGACTTCTCGCGCTCCCAGCGTGCGGTCAGCCCCGCGAGCTGTTCCTGCTTGTCGGCGAGTTCGGCGCCCAGACGGTCGAGCCGCTCCTTCGACGAGGCGTCGCTCTCCTTGGCGAGGGCGAGCTCCTCCATCCGGAGCCGGTCCACCGCTCGCTGGAGCTCGTCGACCTCGATCGGCCGAGAGTCGATCTCCATCCGGAGCCGGGACGCGGCCTCGTCGACCAGGTCGATCGCCTTGTCGGGAAGGAATCTGGAGGTGATGTACCGGTCGGACAACGTCGCTGCCGCGACCAGCGCGGCGTCCGAGATCCGCACACCGTGATGTGCCTCGTAGGGGCCTTTCAGCCCGCGCAGAATCGCGATGGTGTCCTGGACGCTCGGCTCGCCGACGAGCACGGGTTGGAAGCGGCGCTCCAGCGCCGGATCCTTTTCGATGTGTTCGCGGTACTCGTCGAGCGTCGTAGCGCCGACCATCCGCAGCTCGCCACGGGCGAGCATCGGCTTGAGCATGTTGCCGGCGTCCATCGCGCCTTCGGCCGCACCGGCGCCGACGACTGTGTGCAGCTCGTCGATGAAGGTGACAACTTGGCCTTCGCTGCCGGTTATTTCCGACAGCACGGCCTTGAGCCGCTCCTCGAACTCGCCGCGATACTTTGCGCCGGCCACCATGGCGCCGAGATCGAGGGCGACTAGTCGCTTGCCGCGCAGGCTCTCGGGAACGTCCCCCGCGACGATGCGCTGGGCCAGCCCCTCGACAACCGCGGTCTTTCCCACCCCCGGCTCGCCGATCAGGACCGGGTTGTTCTTCGTCCTCCGGGACAGCACCTGGATCACGCGGCGGATCTCCTGATCGCGCCCGATCACCGGGTCGAGTCGGCCCGCGGCCGCGTCGCTGGTCAGGTCGCGGCCGTATTTCTCCAATGCCTGGTAGGTGCCTTCCGGATCCGGTGAGGTGACCCGGGCGGCACCGCGGACCGTCGCGAAGGCGGCGAGCAGGGCCTCCGGGGTGGCGCCCAGACCGGTGAGCAGGCCCGCCGCTCCGCTCGCCCCGGACCCGCCGGCCTCGGCGAGGCCGACGAGCAAGTGCTCGGTGGAGACGAACTCGTCGCCGAGTTCGTGACCACGATCGGCGCCGGCGTGGATGACGGCCAGTGTCTGCCGGGACAGCCCGGGTGCGGCCACCGTCGGCCCCGAGGCGCTCGGCAGGCGGGCCAGCTGGGTGCCCGCCGCGGCCCGCAAGGCAGCAACGTCGACGCCGACGGCACGCAGCAGGGGGGCCGCGACACCCTCCGGCTGGGCGAGCAAGGCGCTGAGCAGGTGCAGCGGTTCGACGTGCGGGTGGCCCGCGGCCGCAGCAGCGCTCACGGCCGCGTTCAGCGTCTCTTGGCTCTTCGTCGTGAACTTGTAGGCATCCATAGTCAGATCCAGGTCGGATGAGCCGCGGCCGACGGCTCAGGGTCGGGGGGGACTCCGCCAGGGCAGCAGGTCGGCGCGGCCGAGCGGCACCAGGTCCCGGCGGTAGGAGGCATGCACCCGGGCTTCCGCATTGGCGGTGGCCAGCAAGGCATTCGCAAGCTCTCCCTCGAGTTCGAGTAGCCGGGCCCGGAGCGCGGCCACATGGTCCTCCAGCTCGAGGATCCGCTTCACCCCCGCGAGATTGACCCCCTCGTCCTGGGACAACCGCTGAACCTCGCGCAAAGCCTCGATGTCGTGGTGGGAGTATCGACGGCCGCGGCCGGCTGCCCGACCCGGGGACACCAGACCCAGCCGGTCGTATTGCCGCAATGTCTGCGGGTGCATCCCGGCAAGCTGGGCGGCCACCGAGATGACGAACACTGGGCGGTCGCGAGCGATCCGCGGGGAACCTTCGGCGTCGTGATCAGTCATGGCTGTCCATCGCATTCAGCGCGGCGCGAGGATCGTCGGGTTGGGCGGTGGCGAAGGCGCTCAGGGCCTCGCGACCGGCCTGGGTCAGTTCGCCCGGGACGGCGACTTCGACGGTTACGAGCAGGTCGCCACGCGTGCCGTCCTTGCGTGGGACACCGCGGCCCCGGACCCGGAGGGTCCGACCGTTCGCGGTGCCGGGTGCGATCTTCACCGTGACCGGAGATCCGTCCAGGGTGGGCACCTTGACGCTCGCGCCGAGTGCCGCCTCCGGGAACGTCACCGGCAACGACAGGGTCAGGTGGTCCGCCGAGCGCCCGAAGACCTGATGGGGCCGAACGTGAACGAGCACGACGAGGTCGCCGCCGGGCCCGCCGCGCTCCCCCGGCTCGCCCTTGCCCTTGAGGCGGATCCGCTGCCCGTCCGCCACCCCGGCCGGAATCCTGACCCGCAGGGTTCGCTCACGGGTCGTCACCCCGCTACCGCGACAGGTCGGGCACGGGTTGTCGATCAGCAGCCCGCGCCCGCGGCACTCCCGACACGGCTCGGCGAAGGCGAAGCCGCCCTGCCCGCGGGCGACGGACCCGGTGCCCTCACAGCGCGGACAGACCCGGGGCGTGGAACCGGGCTGCGCACCGGTCCCATGGCAGGTGCCGCACGGGTGCGGGCTCGCCAGCCGGAGTGGCACGGTGACCCCCTCGACCGCGTCCCGAAAGGCCAGGGTCACCTCGGACTCGATGTCCAATCCACGGCGCGGACCGCCCGTGCGGCGACCGGCGCCCCCGAACAGGCCACCGAGCAGGTCCCCGAGCCCGCCTCCACCACCCCCGCTGCCGCCGAAGAGGTCCCCGACGTCGAAGTGCACGTTCCCTCCGGCCCCGGCCCCCGGCACCCGGAACCCCCCGGCGCCGAACAGCGCCCGGGCCTCGTCGTACTCCTTGCGCCGGGTCGCGTCGGAGAGCACGTCATAGGCCGCGGAGATCTCCTTGAAGCGCTCCTCGGAGCCCGGGTCACCCTTGTTCGCGTCCGGGTGGAATCGCCGGGCAAGCTTCCGGTAGGCCTTCTTGATCTCGGCCGCCGAGGAGCTTTTCGAGACGCCGAGCACCGCGTAGTAGTCCTTCTCGACGTAGTCGCGTGCGCTCACTCGGCGTCCCTCCGCTCTCAGTCCTCGGTGTCGGCCGCGGCCTCCGGCCCGTCCAGCGTCGCCGCGTCGGACTCCGCCGGAAGCGGGGGCTCGGCCACCGCGACCCGGGCCGGCCGGAGCACCCGCTCGCCGAGCCGGTAGCCGGGCTGGATGATCTGGGTACAGGTCGGCTCGGTGACATCCGGCGAGTAGGCGTGCAGCAGGGCCTCGTGCACCGCGGGGTCGAACGGATCGCCCGCGACTGCGTAGCTCACCAGTCCGAGCTTGGTCAGGGTTGCCTCGAGACCGTCGGCCACCGGCTTGAAGCCGCCCTCGACCTCACCGTGCGCGCGGGCCCGGCCGATGTCGTCGAGTACCGGAAGCAGCCCCAGCAGCACGCTGGCGAGAGCCTGCTCGGCCACCGCCGCGCGATCGCGTTCGACCCGGCGCCGATAGTTGTCGTACTCGGCCTTGAGCCGCTGGAGGTCGGCCGTACGTTCGTCGAGCGACCTTTGCAGGCTCTCCAAGTGCGCCGGAGACACCGCCGGAGACACCGCCGGAGACGCCGCCGGAGACGCCTCCGCAGACGCCGCGGGCGGCGTGAAGCCCGGCGGATCGGGGTCGACGACCGGCCGCACCGCCCCCGTCAGCGGGTCGATCCGGCGCTTGTCGCGGATCCGGGTGGCGACCTCCGGCGGTTCGTCTCGGTCGTGGCGGGGTTCCGTCACGCAGCACCACCCGCGCCGTGCTCCTCCTCGACGATCTCGGCGTCGACTACGTCGTCCTCCGAGGGCCCGCTCGAGGCGTCCGACGCCGGGCCGTCCGACGGGCCGGCAGCCGCGCCGGTGTTGGCGTACATCGCCTGGCCGAGCTTCTGGCTCACCGTCGAGAGTCGCTCGGTGGCCGCTCGGATCGCCGTGCTGTCTTCGCCTTCGAGTGCCGTCTTGAGCTCGGCGCTCGCCGTGTCCACCTCGGCCTTCACGTCGGCCGGCACCTTCTCGGCGTTCTCGGCGAGGAACTTCTCGGTCTGGTACACCAGGCTGTCCGCGGTGTTGCGCGTCTCCGCGGCCTCCCGGCGGCTCTTGTCCTCGTCGGCGTACTGCTCGGCCTCGCGCATCATCCGCGCGATGTCGTCCTTGGGTAGCGCGGAACCGCCGGTGATCGTCATCGACTGTTCCTTGCCGGTCCCCAGGTCCTTTGCCGAGACGTGCACGATCCCGTTCGCGTCGATGTCGAAGGTGACCTCGATCTGCGGGACGCCACGCGGCGCCGGCGGCAGCCCGGTGAGCTCGAACATGCCGAGCTTCTTGTTGTAGGCCGCCATCTCCCGCTCGCCCTGGTACACCTGGATCTGAACCGAGGGCTGCGCGTCGTCGGCCGTCGTGAAGATCTCCGATCGCTTGGTGGGGATCGTCGTGTTGCGCTCGATGAGCTTGGTCATGATGCCGCCCTTGGTCTCGATGCCCAAAGACAGCGGGGTGACGTCGAGGAGCAGAACGTCCTTGACCTCGCCCTTGAGGACTCCGGCCTGCAACGCCGCCCCAACCGAAACGACCTCGTCCGGGTTCACGCCCTTGTTCGGCTCCTTGCCGCCGGTCAGTTCCTTGACCAGGTCGACGACCGCCGGCATCCGGGTCGAGCCGCCGACGAGCACGACGTGGTCGATCGCGGAGACGGTTATGCCGGCGTCCTTGATCGCCTGATGGAACGGTCCCTTGCACCGCTCGAGCAGGTCGGAGGTCATCTTCTGGAACTCCGCCCGGGTGAGCTTTAGCTCGAGGTGCAGTGGACCCTGATCGGAGGCCGTGATGTAGGGGAGGTTGATCGTGGTCTCGCTCGAGCTGGACAACTCGATCTTGGCCTTCTCCGCGGCCTCGCGCAGCCGTTGCAGGGCCATCTTGTCTTTCGACAGATCGATGCCGTTGCTGTTCTTGAACTGGGTCACGAGGTACTCGACGACCCGCTGGTCCCAGTCGTCGCCGCCGAGGTGGGTGTCCCCGCTCGTCGCCTTGACTTCGACCACGCCATCGCCGATCTCGAGCAGCGACACGTCGAAGGTCCCGCCTCCGAGGTCGAAGACCAGGATGGTCTGGTCGTTCTCCTTGTCGAGGCCGTAGGCCAACGCCGCGGCGGTCGGCTCGTTGACGATCCGCAGCACGTTGAGCCCGGAGATCTTGCCGGCCTCGGTGGTCGCCTGCCGCTGGGCATCGTCGAAGTACGCGGGGACGGTGATCACCGCGTCGGTGACCGGCTCGCCGAGGTAACCCTCCGCATCCCGCTTGAGCTTCTGCAGGACGAAAGCACTGATCTGCTGCGGAGTGAAGCTCTTGCCGTCGATGTCGATCGTCCAGTTGGTGCCCATCTGCCGCTTCACCGACCGGATTGTCCGGTCCGGGTTGGTCACCGCCTGCCGCTTGGCCACCTCGCCGACGAGCACCTCGCCGTTCTTCGCGAAGGCCACCACCGAAGGGGTCGTTCGCGAACCCTCCGCGTTGGCGATGACGTAGGGGTCGCCCCCTTCCAGGACGGTGACCACGCTGTTCGTCGTCCCGAGATCGATTCCGACCGCTCGTGCCATGAAAGCCTGCCTTCGGTGGAGACGCTCTACCAAGCGTCACGTTGAGTCTGTGTCACTCATCCTCAACGCCGGGGCCGGCGAAGTCAATCCCGGTTGCGCCCCTCAGACTCAACTTTTTTTCGGCCTAACGACGCCGGGCCGCCGCCCGCCCCCCGCCGGCCCCGCGAAACACTGCGCGATCGACATCCACTCGCCGGCCGCCGGCCCGGAAATCTCCAGCGCGAGGTCGAGCAGATGTCGCCGCTGGGTCACCGCGAGGCAGAAGTCAAGTGCCGGCCCCCGGACGACATCCGCCGACGCCACGCCCCAGACCCACCATCCGCCACCGGGCGCGGCCAGCTCCACCCGGACCGGGACCGTCGGCACCGGCCGGCCGTGCGCTGCGTAGCTGAACGGACGCGCCCGGACCCCCAGGTCGGCGATGTGACGCAGCCGGGCGGTTGGCGGCCGCTCGACACCGACCGCGTCCGCCACGTCCTGACCGTGGGCCCACGTTTCCATCAGCCGGGCGGTCACGAAGGAGGCCAGCCCCAATGCTCGGGCCGTACCACGGGACCCGGGCCGCGGGGTCGGCGACGGTCAATGCCGCCAGCAGGGACCGGCGGCCGGTTCGCCACTCGGCGAGCAGCTCGGCCGGGGGAACCGCCCGTCGGGCGCGCAGCGGCGCCTCGAGATAACCGTCGTAGCCCGCGACCGCCGCGGCGAGCTCCCCGGCGAAGCCGTCCGGCTCGGTCAGCGCCAGCCGAGCGACCGCATCGAAGAACAGCAGGTGGGCCACCTGATCGCGGACCGCCCACGGCTCGGACGGGGTCGGAAGTTCCCATCCGGTCTCCGGTACCGCGACCAGAAGCGCGTCGAGGGCGGAGTGCTCGTTATCGAGGTCGTGGAGCAAGTCGACGAGATCGGGCATTTTCGCACCGTACGCTGGCCGCATGCTGCGACAGCTGCGGAGCTCGACCGGGTCGCCCGGCGTGCGCACCCGGTTGTTGGCGCTGCTCGTCGTCCTCGGGTTGCTCCTGCTGACCGCGCCGATCGTGCTCATCCCGCTGATCCGGGGGCTGCTCGGGGCGCTGTGAGCGAGGTCGTACGCTCCCTGCGCACCCGACGTCCGCGCTGAACGGAGCTGACCTGTGGCCATCCGTCTCGGAATCGGCTGGGGAATCACCGCGCTGGCCGCCATCGCGGCGGGCTACCGCGCGCTGTTCCTCGGGCGGCTGGTGTGGGCCGGCCGGCCGGCCCCCGGCCGCCTCGCCCATCCGTTGCGCAGCGGATGGGCCGAGATCACGGACGTCTTCGCCCAGCGCAAGCTGCTCAAGCGCCCGGTCTCCGGGATCGCGCACTTCTTCACCTTCTGGGCTTTCCTCGTCCTGATGTTCACGATCATCGAGGCGTACGGGGCCCTGTTCGCCCGGGACTTCGCGATCCCGGTGATCGGCCGGCAGGCGTGGCTCGGGTTCCTCGAGGACTTCTTCGCGGTCGCCGTGCTGGTCGCGCTCGGCACCTTCGCCGCGATCCGGCTGGTCAACTCGCCGGCCCGTCGGGAGCGGAACTCCCGTTTCTACAGCTCGCACACCGGTCAGGCCTTCGTAATCCTCGGCATGATCTTTCTCGTCATCCTGACCCTGCTCGTGTACCGCGGCGCCCAGGAGCGAACCGGGGTCTTCCCGTATCGGGGTGATGGCTGGTGGCCATTTGCATCGAGAGGCATCGGCGACCTGATGTCCGGGCTCTCGTCGACGGCGGCGGGACACGTCGAAACCGTGTTCATCCTCGCCCAGATCGCCGTAGTCATGGGTTTCCTGGTACTCGTCCTGTACTCGAAGCACCTGCACATCTTCAGCGCTCCGATCAACGTGCTGCTCTCCCGCCGACCCAAGGCGCTGGGCCCGCTCGGGAGCACGCCGGACCTCGAAGCCCTGATGGAGTCCGAGGACGAGGACGCGGTGATCGGCGCTGGCGAGATTCAGCAGCTGTCCCGAAAGCAGCTCCTCGACCTGGTGACCTGCACCGAATGCGGGCGCTGCCAGGACGTGTGCCCGGCCTGGAACACGGGCAAGGCACTCAACCCGAAGCTGATCATCACCAATCTGCGCGATCAGCTGTTCGCGCGGGCCGGCGCCCTGCTCGGGGGCGGAGACGGTCCGGCCGCCAGCCTCGTCCCGGACGTGATCGACCCCGAAGCGCTGTGGGCCTGCACCACCTGTGGTGCATGCGTGGAGGAGTGCCCGGTCGACATCGAGCACGTCGACACCATCCTCGACTTGCGCCGCTACCAGGTGCTCATCGAGTCGAGCTTCCCGGCCGAAGCCGGGGTGATGCTCCGCGGGGTCGAGAACCAGGGCAACCCATGGGGGCTCTCGGCGAACAAGCGGCTCGAGTGGACCGAGGACCTCGAGTTCGAGGTGCCGATCGTCGCGGATCGCATCCCGGATGACGTCGAATACCTGTACTGGGTGGGCTGCGCCGGCGCCCTCGACGACCGGGCCCGCAAGAGCACCCAGGCCGTCGCCCGCCTGCTGCACCACGCCGGGGTTAAGTTCGCCGTCCTCGGGCCCCGGGAATCATGCACCGGAGACCCCGCCCGGCGGCTCGGGAACGAGTACCTGTTCCAGGAACAGGCGAAGGCGAACATCGAGGTCCTCGACGCGGTGGGGGTACGCAAGGTCGTCGCTTCCTGCCCGCACTGCTTCAACTCGCTGGCCCGTGAGTACCCGGCGCTCGGCGGCAACTACGAGGTGGTGCATCACTCGCAGTTGCTAGGTCGGCTGGTCGAGGAAGGCAAGCTCACCCCGCGGGACCGGGTGGATGCGAAGGTCACCTATCACGACCCGTGCTACCTCGGCCGGCACAACGAGATCTACGACCCGCCGCGCAGCGTGCTGTCGGCGGTCCCCGGCGTGGAACAGGTGGAGATGAAGCGCTGCCGCAACCGCGGGTTCTGCTGCGGCGCAGGCGGCTCCCGGATGTGGATGGAGGAACGGGTCGGCAAGCGGATCAACCTCGAACGCACCGACGAGGCGCTCGGCACCGGGGCGGAGCTGGTAGCCACCTCCTGCCCCTACTGCCTGATCATGCTCGACGACGCGGTGACGCAACGCCGCTCCGAGGGCGCCGCCCAGGGCGTCCGGGTCATCGACATCGCCCAGGTGCTCCAGGATTCGGTTGGGCTACGCCGGATCCCCGCCGGCGTCGGCGCTGTCGGGACGGCGACGACGGATTCGGCGTTGGAGGAATCGACCAGCACCGGCCCTGCGACAACGGCGGTTGCGCCTCCACCCCCGCCCGCCGAGCCGATCGCCGCCGGCGCGGCAGCTCTCGAGGCGGAAAGCGCGGAAGCGGCCGCTGAGCCACCCGACCGGCCGGATCCGCCCCCGCCCCCTGCCCCTGCCCCTACCCCTACCCCTGCCCCTGCCCCTGCCGAGCCGAGCCCGGAAACCGGTTCCGATTCAGAGCGGTGAGCGGCTGAAGTTCTGCCAAGAGCGGGAGGGGGTCGGGCCGCGCTGCCCTTGATAGCGCGACCCGTAGATCGACGAACCGTACGGGTGCTCAGCGGGCGATGAGAGCCGGAAAAGGCAGAGCTGCCCGATCTTCATGCCCGGCCAGAGCTTGATAGGCAGCGTCGCCACATTGGACAGCTCGAGCGTGACGTGCCCACTGAAGCCCGGATCCACGAACCCGGCCGTCGAGTGCGTGAGCAGGCCCAGCCGGCCCAGCGAGGACTTTCCCTCGAGTCGCCCGGCGATGTCGTCCGGCAGCGTGATCACCTCGTGCGTGGACGCCAGCGCGAACTCGCCCGGGTGCAGGATGAACGGGTCGTCCCCTTCCGCCACGATCAGCCGGGTCAGGTCAGGCTGTTCGATCGCCGGATCGATGTGCGGGTAGCGGTGGTTCTCGAAGACCCGGAAATAGCGGTCGAGTCGCACGTCGATACTCGACGGCTGGATCAGCGCAGGGTCGAACGGTTCGAGCACGACCCGGCGGGCGTGGATCTCGGCCCGGATGTCTCGATCGGAGAGCAGCACGCGCGGAGGCTACCGGTCCGGGTATCCTGACCGCTGCCGGTACGCGGGTTCGCCGACGCCGCGGGTGTAGTTCAATGGCAGAACATCAGCTTCCCAAGCTGACAGTGCGGGTTCGATTCCCGTCACCCGCTCCAGCTAGGCATATCGAGCATTGTGCGAACCGGGGTGTCGTCGCCTGGCTCCTGGCTCCACTCCTCCTGGTTTCGGGCGAGGGTCTGACGTGCACGTAAGGGTCGAAGTCGAGGCAACCGCCTTCAGCTGAGCCAGTGCACCCAGTCGCGGTCCCCGCGAGGAGGGTCGGACAGGAACCGCCGGAGCGCGACCACCAAGTCGTCCGGGTAGCTCAGCCGCCCACGATGAAATCGGCGGGGTGAGGTGAAGACGACACCAGCCGTGATGCTCGCCGGTCGTCGCCCACGCTCGCACGATGCGATCGAAGTCCTTGATGTTCTCCGTGACCAATGCCCGTTGGTCGGCAGTCGCGAAGCGGAGGAGATCCTCGTCGGCCATTGCCGCCAGGCGGGCATCGTCGGCCGCAGCGAGCACGTCGTGGTGGTCCTGACGAAGACGATCCGCGGCAACTCGGGAGTGGTGAACGTCGAGCAGAAGCCTCATCCAGCGAGCAGCCGTTGGCGGCGATGCCAGGTGGCCTCGGCCTCCTCGGCGGCGGCCACATTGGCGGCGACCTCAGCGTCGATTTCCACGGGGAACGCCGCGTAATAGTCGAGCGCGCCGGTCACTTGCTCGGCCGAGAGCCCGAACAGTTCCACGGCCCGGGCCACCCGATCCGCGACGGGGACGTCACCGCCGACCAGCCCGTTGATCACCTCCCAAATGTCCGGGCCGCCGAGGAGGCTGGCTCGACGACCGGTCGCGCCGTCGCGGAAGACGACGAGGGGATGGCGGCGTAGCCGAAGTCCTTCCTCGATCAACTCCTCGGCTAGCGCCGAGGTGGAGAGCTTGCGCGCCGTGGCCTCTACTTTCAGTCGATCAAGGACCTCCGAACGGCGAAAGCGAACCGAGAGCGGATGCGACATGACTACATTGTAGCCATGTGGGGGCCGCATGCGCCATGCGGTGCGGCATGCGCGAGATAGCGAGGAGGGGCCACGGACTTGCCCCCGAGAGATTCGGGGCTGCGAAGGTCCGGCCCAACAGTGCGAAGCCATCCATCCATCTGAGCGCTTCAGCCGCCGCCAGCCTGCGCACAGGGTTTGATCTCCCGGGCAGGCCTGGTGCTGGCGACAGGATCGACTCACGGCCCGCGATCTGACCGCCTGCACTTTCAATGCTGGCCCCTCAACAGCGAGCGCGCGGTTCGTATTGTGACAAGTGAGGTGCTCCAGCCGCCGGGCTCAATCCATCTCCTCGAGGAGCCCCTCCAGGATGAGTTGGGTCTTCATCGTGAGCTGGTTCGCGCCGTAGAAGCGGTCCACCAGTTCGAGGGCCTGCTGCAGGTTCTCGATCTTCAGCGCTTTGGCCAACGTACGGAGGTCATCACCGTCGATCTCTTGCCGTGCCGCCTGGGCTTTCATCGCGAACAGGTATTCCGGCGATGCGACGCCGACCCGGATGCCGGGGGCCGAGAAGCTGCTCGTTCCTTCGATCGGTCGAACCTTGTCGGGGAGCAGTCCCTTCACGCCGTCGTTGAGCCAGTCCTCGGGCAGGCCCCGGGCTCGGGCCAGCGCTGCTGCCTCCTCGTAGATCTCACGTTTCGGCTCGAACACGGCGTCGAGGTCGCGGGTCACTCGCCGCCGGCCGAAGGCCAGCGCCATCGCCGCGCCGCCCACGAGGAACATTCTTGCCTCGATCCCGCGAGCAGCTAGGCGCTCGCCCAGGTCGGTGAGCAGCGCACGCACCTGGTCGCCATCGAGCAGCGGTGAGTCCTTGCCGTTCATACCGACTCGAGGTCCGCTGGGTCGACCATGACACCGCGTATCTGCAAGGAGAACGGCGAATAGGCGAACGCGTACGCCCGCAGGCTGGGTATGCCACCGACGAACCAGAACTCAGGCAACGCCCCCCCACGGGTCCACGCCGGCACGTCCGTCCCTTCCCGGATCGCCAGATCTTCGACATTTCCAGCGAGCATGGCGTCCCACCGTTGGTCGCCAGTCGTGGATGGCTGCGCGAAGAACGCTTCGCGGTCAGCAGGGCTGGTCAGAAACGTGAGGTTGGCACGCATCTCGCGGATCAGCCGCAACAGGTCGGCGATGGTCCAAGCGTCGCGGAGCCCCCTCCGCAACGACGCGGCGGTAGCGGGCACCGTCATGAGATGGCGGGTGTGGATTGGGCTGTTCGACCCCGCAGCGACCGAGGCAAGCAGCCGACTTAGCGTACGAGGATCGGGAATCTTCGCCCCCCGCTCATAGGCGGAGACGTTGGTATCAGCGGTCCCGGCGGCCCGCGCCACCTGGCGCAGAGTCAACCCGCCTCGGAGCCTCAACTCACGCAGTTCCCAACCGTTCACCGCGTGAACATATCAGTTATCAGTAGGGAGGGCGCTGCTGTCGCACGCGCTCGCCGATCAGGTCACGGTAGGCAGCCCGACTGTCCGAGCCCCTGCCAAGCATCTAGGCTGCGGCACGTGCCGCGAGACGACGAAGCATTCGCCCATGTGCTCGCGGCGAACCGCGGCTACGCGGAGAAATTCCGGCTCGCCGCGCTGGAGGGACGGGCCGCAAAGGGCCTGGCCGTGCTGACCTGTATGGACTCGCGGATCGAGCCTTTGGCGATGCTCGGGCTGACGCCCGGCGACGCGAAGATCCTGCGAAACGCCGGTGCACGCGTCACCGACGACGTGCTCCGCACGCTGGTACTGGCGTCCTGCCTGCTGAACGTGGACGCGATCATGGTGGTCGCCCATACCGACTGCCGAATGGCCGGGGGGGCCGAGGAGGACATCCACGCCGCGATCCGCGATGCGGGCGGCCCGGACACGCGCAGCATCTCCTTTCTGACCACCCGGGACCAGGAGAGCGCGCTGCGCTACGACGTGCAGCGGGTGCGCTCCTGGCCCTATCTATCCGACGTCACAGTCGGTGGCTTTCTCTACGACACGAACACCGGGCGGATCCGGCGGGTCTGCTAGCCCCCCGCAACCGTCCCGAGAACCTGGTGCAGGAAGCGCACCTGGAGTCGTAGCAGGTTCTCGGCCACGATCTCGTCGGCCGCCATGTGCGTGATCCCGCTGAGCGGGAGCACGGTGTGCGGTCGGCCGGCCTCCAGCAACCGCTGGGACAGGCGCAGGCTGTGGGCCACCAACACGTTGTCGTCCACCAGCCCGTGAATGATCATCAACGGCGCCGTCAGCTGCGCCGCCGAGTCGAGCAGGGACGAGTTCCGGTAGTTCTCCGGCGCGTGGTCCGGATGCCCGAGGTAGCGCTCTGTGTAATGGGTGTCGTAGAGCAGCCAGTCGGTGACCGGTGCGCCGGCTACGGCGGCGTGGAAGACATCGGGTCTGCGCAGCACGGCCAGGGCGGCGAGATAGCCCCCGAACGACCAGCCGCGGATGCCGACCCGGCTACCGTCCAGATCGGGCACCGCGAGAAGCGCGCCACGCAGCGCCTCCACCTGATCCTCGAGGACCACCGTCGCCAGGTCGCCGTGGATGGCCCGCTCCCACTCGTTGCCGCGCCCCGGGGTCCCGCGGCCGTCAGCCACGACCACCCCGAACCCCTGATCCGCCAACCATTGGCTGGCGAGCCACGCGCCGGGCGCAGCGAGGACCCGCTGCGCGCCGGGGCCGCCGTATGGGTCGAGCAGTACGGGCAGCTTCCTACCGGGTAGGTGGTCGCGGGGCAGCAGCACGGCTACCCGGAGCTCGCGCGGGCCGATCGTGAGGAGCCGGGTGGTGTCCGGCCACGGATAGGGCTCCGCGAAAGAGGCCACCTCGCGCGTGGGCTGGTGACCCCCCCGGACCACGCTCCGTACCCGGTCCGTCCCCGCTGCCGCTGAGGTGAGAACCGCTACATCGCCACCTACGGCCGCGTCGTGGACCCCCGCGGCCTCGGACACGCGGGTCAGCGCGCCGTCCCGCCAACACCAGACATCGACTTCGGTGGGCTCCGTCGAGCCGGTGAACCAAACGGCGGAGCCAGCGACGCCGACGACCCGCCGCAACTGCAGGCCGACCGGGGAAACCGGTGTGCCGTCGACGAGCAGGCGCCGCCAACCGTCGGCGTCGGCCGCCCAGACCAGTCGCCCGTCCGGCAGTCGGGCCGGGACGCCGGTGACCAGACCCACCCAGGCCGGGTCCTCGTCGACCCGTAGGACCGTCCCGAGGCCGGTCTCCGGGTCTATCTCGAGGACGGTGACCCGTCGCTGATCCCGGGTCTGCACGACCGCGAGGGGCGGCCCAGCCGCGTCCCAGCAGACATTCACCAGGTACGGGTGGTCGGGTGGCAGGTGCACCGGGACCCGTCGGCCGGCGAGGTCCACCACGTGCAGGCTGACCTCGGCGTTTGCGGTGCCCGCGGCGGGATAGCGCCAGGGGACCGGTGGCCGGTCGGGGTTCGCCGGATCGGCCAGGTAGCGAACGGCGACGGCGGAGACGTCGACCCGGGCGACCAGCAGCCGCTGCCCGTCGGGGGACCACCAGAAGCCGCGGTGGCGGTCCATCTCCTCGGCAGCGATGAACTCGGCGAGTCCCCAGCTCACCTCGGGGCGATCGTCCGCTGCGACCCGGCGGTCGCCGCCGGACCGCTCGACCACATGCAGTTCGCCGCCGGTCACGTAGCCGATCCTCCGCCCGGTCGGGTCGGGTCGCGGGTCGATGACCGGTCCCGGGGTGGCGATCTCGTCGACGGCTCCGGTCTCGAGATCGGCGGAAAACAGCCGGCCGCCGAGGGTGAAGGCGACGCAACCGGCGGCCGTGTCCGCGGCGGCGGCCACGATTCCGGAGCCGGTCTCCCGGCTACGTTCCCGGCGGGCCCGCTCTTCGGCCGGCACCTCTGCCGGCCCGGCGTCGGCCAGCAGGAGCGCCGGATCGGCGATAAGCCGCTCGACGCCGGTGTCCACCTCCAGAAGCCACAGCCCCGAGGTCGCGTCGGCGCCGCCCGCGGTGCGGCAGAAGACGACCCGCCGGCCGTCGCCGCTCACGATGAAAGACCGCGGCGCGCCCAGGCTGAACCGCTGCGTGCGGGCGTAACGGCGCGGGAAATCGTCAGCGGGCTCGGTCATTGGGCAGAGCCTAGGCAGACCCGGGGGGAGCCCGATCGCGAACCCGGTCGCCGACCTATCGGCCAACCGGCCGATCAAGACCGCCGGTGTCATAGACGATTTCTTGCATATCTCGCATTACCTGTGGGTAACATGCCGTGTTACTGGCGGGTAGCTTCGGAGCGTCGCCCATTCACCGGCGGCGGACCAGACGGGAGCCGGTCATGGGCCATTACAAGAGCAACCTGCGCGACCTGGAGTTCAACCTGTTCGAAGTCTTCGGTCGCCAGGAGGTTCTCGGCACCGGGCCGTTCGCGGAGATGGACCTCGACACGGCGAAGAGCGTGCTCACCGAGGTCGAGCGGCTCGCCACCCACGAGCTGGCTGAGTCCTTCGGAGACGCGGACCGTAACCCCCCGGTCTTCGACCCGCAGAACCACACGGTCACGCTCCCGGACTCCTTCAAGTCCTCGTTCAGCGCCCTGATGGATGCGGAGTGGTTCAGGCTGGACCTGCCCGAGCACCTGGGCGGCACCGGCGCACCGCCGTCGTTGCGCTGGGCGGCGAGCGAACTGATCCTCGGGGCCAACCCGGCGCTGTACATGTATGCCGGGGGCCCCGGTTTCGGCGCGATCCTCGACCGGCTGGGGACGCCGGAGCAGAAGAAGCTCGCGCGGCTCATGATCGACCGCAAATGGGGCGCGACGATGGTCCTCACCGAGCCCGATGCCGGCTCCGACGTCGGTGCCGGCCGGGCCCGGGCTATCGAGCAGCCCGACGGCAGCTGGCATCTCGAGGGCGTGAAGCGGTTCATCACTTCGGGTGAGTGGGACTGGCCGGAGAACATCGTGCACCTCGTCCTCGCCCGGCCGGAGGGGGCCAGGCCAGGTACCAAGGGACTGTCGTTGTTCGTCGTCCCGAAGTACCTCGTGGACGTCGACACCGGCGAGCTGGGCGCGCGCAACGGTGTCTACGTCACCAACTTGGAACACAAGATGGGGCTTCGAGTTTCGGCCACCTGCGAGCTGACCTTCGGCGAGCAGAACCCGGCGATCGGCTATCTCGTTGGTGGCGTGCACGACGGCATCGCCCAGATGTTCCAGATCATCGAGTACGCCCGGATGATGGTCGGCACGAAGGCCATCGCGACGCTGTCCAGCGGATATCTCAACGCCCTGGAATACGCCAAGACCCGAATCCAGGGTGCTGACCTTCGGCAGATGACCGACAAGGCAGCCCCGCGGGTGACCATCACGCACCATCCTGACGTCCGGCGGATGCTCATGCTCCAGAAGTCCTACGCCGAAGGCATGCGCGCCCTCGTGATGTACACCGCAACACAGCAGGATGCCGTGGAGCTGGCCAACGCCCGGGGCGAGGAGGACCCGCTCGCCGTTCGGCTCAACGACCTGCTGCTGCCCCTGGTCAAGGGGGTGGGGTCGGAACGCTCCTACGAGCTGCTGGCCCTCGCCCTGCAGACCCTCGGCGGTTCCGGGTACCTGCAGGACTATCCGATCGAGCAGTACATCCGCGACTCCAAGATCGACACCCTGTACGAGGGCACCACCGGCATCCAGGGGATGGACCTGTTCTTCCGCAAGATCGTCCGGGACAAGGGCGAGGCACTGACCAAGCTGCTCGGGGACATCCAGGACTTCGCCAAGGGCGACGCCGGCAACGGTCAGCTGCGGGTCGAGCGGGAGTTGCTCGGCAAGGGGATCGAGGATGTGCAGGGACTCGTCGCCGCCCTGGTCGGCTATCTGACGGCGACGACGGAGGACGCCCGCAGTGTGTACAAGGTGGGGTTGAACTCCACCCGCCTCCTGCTCGCGCTCGGCGATCTGGTGATCGGCTGGCTCCTGCTCCGGCAGGCCGAGGTAGCGCTGCTCCGCCTCGCCGAAGGTTCGAGCCCCCGGGACACGGCCTTCTACCAGGGCAAGGTCTCGGCGGCCCGTTTCTTCAGCCAGACCCGGCTTCCACTCCTTGCCGCCGAGCGTGCGATCGCCGAGGCGACCGACCTCGACCTCATGGATCTGGACGAAGCGGCCTTCTGATCTAGCCGAAGGCCACGATCAGTGCCGGGTCTTCGAGCATCCGGCCAAGATCGGCGAGGAACTCCGAGCCCAGCTTCCCGTCGACCAGCCGGTGATCGAAGGACAGCCCGAGTTGGGTCACCTGCCGGATCGCGATGGCACCGGCGTGCACCCAGGGGGTTGGCCGGATCGCGCCGACACAAAGGATCGCGGCTTCGCCCGGGTTGAGGATGGGGGTACCGGTGTCGACGCCGAAGACTCCTACGTTCGTGATGGTGATCGTGCCGCGCTGCATGTCGGCCGGCGTCGTCTTGCCTTCGCGCGCCGTCCGGGTCAGCGTGCCGAGTGCCACCGCGAGTTCCGGCAGGCTGAGGCGTCCGGCGTCCTTGACGTTCGGGACGAGCAACCCGCGCGGAGTCGCCGCAGCGATCCCGAGGTTCACGTAGTCCCGGACCACGATCTCCCCGGCCGCGGCGTCCCATGACGCGTTGATCATGGGATGTCGCCGGACGGCGACGAGCAGCGCCTTGGCCACGAGCAGCAGCGGGCTGATCTTCGTCTCGACGAAGTCCGGCAGCGCGCGCAATCGGTCGAGGAGCTCCATTCCGGCGGTGACGTCGACCGTTAGGAACTCCGTGACGTGGGGCGCGGTGAAGGCGCTGGCCACCATCGCCTCGGCGGTCGCCTTGCGCACGCCGCGAATCGGGATCCGCTGCTCCCGCGAGGCCGGGTCGAACTGGGGGTCCGCGGGGCGTCCCGCGGAGCCAGGCGTCGCCGCCGCCTCGACGTCCGTCCGGGTGATCGAACCGGCCGGGCCGCTGCCGGTGAGCCCGCGCAGGTCGACGCCGAGGTCGCGGGCGAGCTTGCGTACCGGCGGCTTCGCGAGCACGGTCGCCGCGGCCCGTTCCGCCGCCAGCTCACCGACCGCTGCCGCCGAAACCCGGGCCGGCGGGATCGGAGCTGCGGTCGAGTCCTTACGCGCCCGGCGTTTCGCGCTCGTCTGCCGCGGCCCGTAGCCGACCAGGACGCTGGTCCGCCCGCCGGGCGCTGAGCCACCGATCAGGCCCGGCTCGACGGCCTGGTCATCGGCCGGCACGGCAATCTCGGGGACCAGCTCTTCCGGGCGGCCACCCGAGGCGGCGGGGCCGCCCGGGTCGACGTCGAAGCTGATCAGCGGCGAGCCGACGTCGACCGTGGCTCCCTCGGCATGATGCAGCTCAGTGACAACGCCGGCGAACGGACTCGGCACCTCGACCGCCGCCTTCGCGGTCTCCACCTCGACGATCGGCTGGTTGAGCTTCACTTCGTCGCCGGGCGCCACGAGCCACTTGAGGATCTCGCCCTCGGTGAGTCCCTCGCCGAGGTCCGGCAACGTGAACTGCTTGAAGGTCGGCATCGGCGCGGCTCCTCAGTACCCGAACGTGCGATCGACTGCGTCGAGTACCCGGTCGAGGTCAGGCAGGTACTCCTCCTCGAGCCGGCTCGGCGGGTAGGGCGTGTCGAACCCGCCGACCCGGAGGACCGGCGCCTCCAGGGAGTAGAAGCAGCGTTCGGTGACCCGGGCCGCGATCTCCGACCCGAGACCGAGGAACACCGGTGCCTCGTGGACGACGACGCACCGGCCGGTTCGCCGGACGGAGCCGGTGACGGCTTCCCAGTCCAGCGGTGAGAGCGACCGCAGGTCGATGACCTCGAGCTCACGGCCTTCCGCGGCGGCCGCGGTGGCGGCTTCGAGGGCGGTCTTCACCATCGGCCCGTAGGCGAGCACGGTGACGTCGCGGCCGGGTCGAACCACCCGGGCCTGGTGCAGCGGATCGGCGACGGCGGTCGGGTCGAGCTCGGCCTTCTCCCAGTACCGGCGCTTGGGCTCGAAGAAGATGATCGGGTCGTCCGAGGCGACCGCCTGCTGGATCATGAAGTAGGCGTCGACCGGATTCGAACAGGCGACCACCTTGAGTCCAGCGGTGTGCGCGAAATATGCCTCCGGGCTTTCACTGTGGTGTTCCACCGCCCCGATCCCCCCGCCGAACGGGATCCGGATCGTCACCGGGAGACGAACGCCGCCGGCCGACCGGTAGTGCATCTTGGCCAGCTGGGAAACGATCTGGTCGTAGGCCGGGTAGACGAAGCCGTCGAACTGAATTTCGCAGACCGGTCGGTAGCCGCGCAGCGCCAGGCCGATGGCCGTGCCAACGATTCCGGACTCGGCGAGCGGGGTGTCGATGACCCGCTCCTCGCCGAAATCCTTCTGCAGCCCGTCGGTGACTCGGAAGACACCGCCTAGCTTGCCGACGTCCTCTCCCATGATGATTGCCTTCGGGTCGGCCTCCATGGCCTTGCGCAGGCCCTCATTGAGCGCTTTCGCGAGGGTGGTGGTGACCATCAGTGCGCCCTCTCGCCCGCGAAGGAGTCGAGGTAGCCCGCGAACTCGGCGCGCTCCTCGTCGATGAGTGACGACCCTTCCTGGTAGACGTTGTCGAAGATCGACAGGGGCGGCGGGTCGGCCATTTCCAGGCATCCACTGCGGAGCCGCGCTGCCAGGTCGACGGCTTCGGCCTCCACCGATTCAAAGAAAGCCGCATCAGCCTGCCCGGTCCGCGACAGGTTGGCCTTGACCCGCTCGATCGGGTCCTTGAGTTTCCAGGTCTCAAGTTCGCTGGCCAGCCGGTAGCGGGTGGGGTCGTCGGAAGTGGTGTGCGCGCCCATCCGATAGGTGAACGCCTCGACCAGAGTGGGGCCAGAGCCCTCCCGAGCCCGCGCCAGGGCGGCGCGAGTGACCGCGAGAACGGCTAGCACGTCGTTGCCGTCGACCCGGACGCCGGGGAAGCCGAAGCCCCGAGCGCGCTGGTAGAGCGGGATCCGGCTCTGCCGTTCCAGCGGCTCGGAGATGGCCCACTGGTTGTTCTGGCAGAAGAACACGACGGGGGCATTGAACACGCTGGCCCAGATGAAAGCCTCGTTGACGTCACCCTGGCTCGAAGCCCCGTCCCCGAAGTACGCGATGACCGCGTCCTCGGCACCGTCGCGCTGGATCCCCATCGCGTAGCCGGTCGCGTGCAGCGTCTGCGATCCGATGACGATCGTGTAGAGGTGGAATCCACTACTCGCGGGGTCCCACCCGCCGTAGTTGACGCCGCGAAACAGTCCGAGCAGGTTCAGCGGGTCGACGCCGCGGCAAAACGCCACTCCGTGCTCGCGATAGGTAGGGAAGGCCATGTCGCCATCGCGCATCGCCCGGCCGGATCCCACTTGCGCGGCCTCCTGGCCCAGCAGGCTGGCCCAGATCCCAAGCTCACCCTGGCGCTGCAATGCGGTGGCCTCGACGTCGATCCGGCGGACCAACGCGAGGTCCCGGTAGAGGCTGCGCAGGTCCGCGGCGTCGATCTCGAGGGAGTAGTCCGGATGGCTGACCCGCTCACCTTCGGGCGTCAGCAACTGGACCAACTCGGGTCCCTCAGACGGGGCCACGGCCGTCGCGGAACCCCCCGCCGCGGGTGGGCCGTCGGCCATGCTCGGCTCCTCTTCGTCACCGGGGGTCCCCCGGTCATGGGCGCCGGGATGCGCGCGGCCCACCGGGATCGCCGGTTGGCCACCCTCCGGCGGTGGTCCGCGGGGCACCCGATCGGGTCCCCCGGGCATCGTCGCAGATTCGGTCCCGATCCGCCGAGCGGACCCGGCGAGCTCAGTCCTCGCCGTCGTCCGCGTGGTCCTGATGATGCCGGGCATGGGACGTTGGCCGCGCGGGGTGTCCCCGCGCGGCGGAGGGCCGGGTCCGGAGCCGGTGTACCAACCGGTCCGGGATCGCCCGGACGGCGGCTCGAGCCGCAGCCCGGCTCCACAAAACGTGCGGGGCTGCGGCGAGTTTCCCGCCCGGGAGCGCGATCGCCGCCACGGCCAAGCGCGGTGCAACCGCCGGCGCGGTGACCCTGGACGCGGTGACCCTGGACGCGGTGACCACCGCGGCCGGGGCCTTGGGCCGCCGGGGGACGAGAGCGCCGAGCCCGGCCGGCCCGCGGGCCGTGGCGCGGATCGCCGCCCGGTTCGGGACGACCACAACGCCATTGGGTACTCCGAACGACCCGGCAACGATCGGGGCCGAACCCGTGCTCGGGGCGCGAAGCTGCGCGAATCCGACCCCCACGACGGCAGCCAAGGCGCCGCCGGCGAGCAGAAGCAGGCCAGCGAGCACCGCCACTGGAGCGCTGGCGGCCCGGGCAAGGCGGCTCGTCAACTCGGGACGTCCTCCGTTCGGACTACTCCGGCATAGTCCTCACGGACAGTATCGGACAGCCTACGTAGAGTGTAAAGGCCGGCTTTGCCCGGGCCCGGGTGGGGTGGCCAGCTTGCGGTCCAGGATGAGCGCCGCGACGAGGGCCGTCCAACCGGTCTGATGGGCCGCACCGAGACCGGCGCCGGTGTCCCCGTGGAAGTACTCGTGGAAGGGCAGCAGGTCGTGCCAGTCGGCGTCGGACTGGAACAGCTCGGTCGTCCCGAAAACCGGACGCCGACCCGCCTGGTCGTTACAGAAGATGCCGATCAGGCGGCGGGTGAGGTCCTCGGCCGCCACCGAGAGGGTCACGGTGCGCCCGGATCCGGTCGGCAACTCGACGGTGGCGCTGTCCGCGCTGTACAGGGCGAAGCGGCGCAGCGCGCGGATCAGCAGGTAGTTCAGCGGGAACCACACCGGTCCCCGCCAGTTCGAGTTCCCGCCGAACAACCCGCTGCGGGATTCGGCGGGTTCGTAGTCGACGGTGGCGGTCAGGCCCTCGACGACCATCAACAGCGGATGGTCGCGGTGGTACGCGGACAACGCCCGCAGGCCATGATCGGAGAGGAACTCGCTCTCGTCGAACAACCGGGCCAGCAACCGGGCCAGCCGGTCCGGGTCGACCACGGCTAGCAACCGGCGGCCGCCCTGGGATCGCTCGCCGAACTGGGCCCCGGCGCACAGGTGCGCCTTATGGGTGAGAAACCAGTGCATCCGGGCGGCGAAGTCCGGGAGTGCCGCCAGGTGCTCGTCGTGAAGCGCGAGTACCGCGCATACCGGGATTAGCCCGACCATCGATCGCGCTCGCAGGGCCACCGACTCCCCGTCGGGGGTATGTAGAACGTCGTAGTAGAACCCGTCCTCCTCGTCCCACAGCCCGGCCTGGTCCAGCGCAGTGGCGATGTAGCAGTAATGCTCGAAGAATTTGGTGGCCACGTCGCTATAGGTCGGATCCTGGATCGCGAGTTCCAGGGCCATCTCGAGCATCTCGAGGCAGAACATCGCCATCCACGCGGTGCCGTCGCTCTGCTCGAGGTGCCCAGCCACCGGCAGCATCGAGCGGTCGAAGGGGCCGATGTTGTCGAGACCGAGGAACCCGCCCTGGAACAAGTTGTTGCCCTCGACGTCCTTTCGGTTGACCCACCAAGTGAAGTTGATCATCAGCTTGTGGAACATCCGCTCGAGGAAGTCGTAGTCGCGACCGCCGTCGGTGTGGAATACCCGCAGCGCGGCCCATGCGTGCACCGGCGGGTTGACGTCGGAGAAGTTCCACTCATACGCAGGGAGCTGTCCGTCCGGATGCATGTACCACTCCCGGCAAAGCAACAGCAGCTGCTCCTTCGCCAGCGCCGGGTCTACATGCGCCGCGACGGTCGCGTGGAAGGCCAGGTCCCAGGCGGCGAACCAGGGGTACTCCCACGTGTCCGGCATGAGGATGATCTCGTGGGCGTTGACGTGCGGCCAGCCGTTGTTCCGCCCGTCGAGCCGACTCTGCGGCGGCGGGGCAGCTGACGGGTCACCGCTCAGCCATCTTTCGACGTCGTACGGGTAGAACTGCTTGCTCCAGAGCAGACCGGCGATCGCCTGCCGGACGATGAGTTCCTCGTCCGTGGACGCGTCCGCTGGAAGCAACCCGGCATAGAACTCGTCGGCTTCACGCCGTCGATCGGTTAGAACCTGGGCCCATCCGGCGCCGAGATCTGACGGCGCATCGTCGAGCGTGAGCCGAAGTCGGATCTCCCGGGTCTCCCCCGCGGCCAGCTCGAATCGGTACCACAGGGAGCCTTTGGTTCCGACCTGGTCGGGATTGACCGTCGAGGTCCCGGCGACCACGTGGTCGCCGATCCCGTCCTTGGGGTAGCGGGACCGGCCGGCATGGCCGTCGAGCAGCTCCGAGTTGGTCTCGTTGTCGCAGAGCAGCGGTGTGGGGTCACCGTCTCCGGCCAGGACCAGCCGGCCGAGCCGGTGGTGGTCCCCGACCAGGCGCGGTCCATCCCCCCGGAGCTCCGGTGGTGGGACCGTCGCCGGGCCCCAGGCCCAAGTGTTGCGGAACCACAGCGTGGGGAGCACGTCGAGTCGCGCTGGGTCGGGGCCGCGGTTGGTCACCGTGAGCCGAATGCAGTAGTCGGTCGGATCGGCCTTGGCGTAGTCGACGTCGACGACGAAATAGCGGTGCTCGTCGAAGACCCCGCTGTCGACCAGCTCCCATTCCGGATCGTCTCGGCCGAGCGAGGCGTTGACCGAGCGGAGCTCGTTATAGGGAAATGCCGCCTGCGGGTAGTGATAACGCCAGCGCATCCAGGAGTGGGTAGGTGTCGAGTCGAGAAACCACCAGTAATCCTTGACGTCCTCGCCGTGGTTGCCTTCCCCGTTGGTCAGCCCGAAGGCGCGTTCCTTGAGCTCGCGGTCGTTGCCGTTCCAGAAGGCGAACGAGAGGCAGAACGACTGATCGACGTCGCAGAGCCCGCCGAGCCCGTCCTCGTTCCATCGGTAGGCGCGCGACCTGGCGTGTTCGTAGGGGAAGTAGCTCCACGCGTCCCCGTCCGCGCTGTAGTCCTCGCGAACCGTGCCCCAGGCCCGTTCGGCAAGGTAGGGCCCCCACGCCCGCCAGGGCGCGGTCCCCGCGTCAGCCTCAGCTAACCGGCGGGATTCCGCGATCGGCTCGGATGCCCGTGCAGAACGGCGGCGCGGCGGCCCACCTTTGCCTTGGCCCATCCGTCGGCGCTCAGAAATGCCGCGGCACGTAGGCCGCGTGCAGCCCGAGGAGCAGAACGAGCACGAGCCCGAGATAGCCGGCGGCGACCGTAGCCCGCTGGCGGCCGGACAGCGCGTGGTAACTCTGTTCGGCGGGGGTGTTCCGGCGGCGCCAGCGCCGGTAGAGCTCGAAGCCGCCGAGCAGGAGCAGGATCGGGATG
The DNA here is from genome assembly GCA_035533475.1 of Mycobacteriales bacterium. Lineage (NCBI taxonomy): Bacteria > Bacillati > Actinomycetota > Actinomycetes > Mycobacteriales > Mycobacteriales bacterium. The sequence continues at coordinate 231,238 of DATLTS010000041.1, forward strand.
ACCGGGCTCGGCCGGTAGATCTCGAAGCCGAGCAGCCCCAGCAGACCGGCCAGCCAAAGAGCCGGATGCAACGCTCCGGCGGCCCGGCCCCCGTCCAGGGGCAGCGCCGGCATGAGGTTGAACAGGTTGATGAAGAAGCCGGCGAATGCCAGGGCCCGGATCAAGGGGGATCCGGTGGCGTGCGCCCAGTACAGCAAAGCGAGCGAACAGAGCGCCCCGGCGAGCGGCCCGGCCAACGCGGTCTCCGCCTCCTCGTACACGCTGCGCGGACGCGACTTCATCGAGACAAAGGCGCCGAGGAAGGGCAGGAACACCGGCGCGCCGGCCTTGATCCCACGCAGGCGGAGCGCCACCACGTGACCCATCTCGTGGACGAAGATCATGAGGACCAGGCCGACCGCGAACTGCCAGCCGAAAAGCGTCGCGTAGGCGGCGATCGAAATGAACATCGTGCCAACCACGACAAGCACCTTGAGCTTGATCAGGATGGCGCCGTACTTGACGATCGCGACCCCGGCGGCGGCCAGTGGGCCCAGGACCCGCTGGCCCCGGCGTCGGGGTGGCGTCGCAGCGGGCGGCTGTGGAGCGAGCCCGGGCGGGTCGGGGTAGGTCGGGTGGACCCCGGTCGGGGCGAGCCCGGGCACCGCGCGCTCCCACGGCGCTGGTGCCGGGGGCATGGGCATCTCGTCACTCACCCGTCCATCATCGGGCATGCTCGTCGCAGCGCACTCCCGGACGTCGGTTTGCACGGCCGGTCAGCCGGATGGCGCCAGGTCGACGAACCGGCTGTAATGGCCCTGGAACGCCACGGTGATCTTGCCGGTCGGACCGTTGCGGTGCTTAGCGACGATCAGGTCACCCTCCCCGGCCCGCGGCGACTCCGGCTCGTAGAGCTCCTCCCGGTGCAGCAGGATGACGATGTCGGCGTCCATCTCGATCGCCCCGGACTCCCGGAGGTCGGAGAGCTGCGGGCGCTTGTCCTGACGCTGCTCGGGGTTGCGGTTGAGCTGGCTGATCGCGACGACGGGCACCCCGAGTTCCTTCGCGAGCAGCTTGAGCGACCTAGACATCTCGGCCACCTCCTGCTGGCGGCTCTCGACCCGGCGGGCCGAGCTCATGAGTTGCATGTAGTCCACGACGACGAGCCGGAGGTCGTGTCGTTGCTTGAGCCGACGGGCCTTGGCCCTGATCTCCATCATGGTGAGGTTCGGGGAGTCGTCGATGAACAGCGGCGCCTCGGCCACCTCGCCCATTCGCCGGGCCAACCGGGTCCAGTCCTCGTCGCGCATCGTCCCTGAGCGCATGTTCTGCAGGGGCACGCGGGCCTCCGCCGACAGCAACCGCATCGTGATCTCACTGCGGCTCATCTCCAGCGAGAAGACCACCGAGGTCATGCCGTGCTTGATCGAAGCGCTGCGCGCGAAATCCAGGCCCAAGGTGCTCTTTCCGACCGCCGGGCGGGCGGCCACGATCACCATCTGCCCGGGGTGCAGGCCGTTCGTCAGATCGTCGAGATCGCGGAATCCGGTCGGCACGCCGACGAGCGCACCGCCGCGGCTGCCGATGGCCTCGATCTCGTTGAGCGTCTCCTGGAGAATGTCCTCGAGGCGCGCGTAGTCCTCGCTGGTCCGGCGCTCGGTGACGTCGTAGACCGCGGCCTGCGCCCGGTCGACGACGTCGTCGACCTCGCCGCCGGCGCCGCTCGCCGCGCCGTAGCCGAGCTGCACGATCCGGGTACCCGCCTCGATGAGCCGGCGCAGAACGGCCCGCTCGCTGACGATCCGCGCGTAGTACCCGGCGTTGGCCGCGGTCGGGACCGAGGACACCAGGGTGTGTAGGTACGGAGCGCCGCCGAGCCGGCCGAGTTCGCCGCGCCGGGTCAGCTCGTCGGCAACGGTCACCGGGTCCACGGGGACGCCCCGGCCGTACAGCTCGAGCACGGTGTCGTAGATGGTCTGGTGCGCTGGGCGGTAGAAGTCCCCTGGCCGAAGGGCCTCGACGACGTCGGCGATGGCGTCCTTGGACAGCATCATCCCGCCGAGCACGCACTGTTCGGCGAGGATGTCCTGCGGCGGCTGCCGCTCGTACTCGGGGCCGGCGGTAACCGGGGCGATGTCAGCGACGCTCACGTCTGCACACCCCTCTGGTGGACCGTCCGGCTGCCATAGCGCTGTCTAGCCGATGGGACCGACAATTTCGTCGCCGGGCGTGACCCTAGGCGCCCTGCGCCGGCCCGGCTATCGGACGCGAGGTGTCGATCTCCGGGCCGGTGGACAGCTGTGGGGACGCGGTGTGGGCAACTCCGCCAGGCCGGTGCACAGCGTGTGGATGACCTGTGGAGGCCGCGCGCTCCCGGCCGCCGGCGACCCAGGTGAGCAGGGACGACCCGGCATCGGGGTTGTGGAGACAAAATAATCCGGTCCGAGCCCGGCCCGGGGTCCTCCCAGCCGGGCCCCTGACCGTCGCCGGCCGGGTATCAGCTGGCGGCGACGACGTCGATGCTCAGCTGGACGGTGACCTGCGGGTGCAGGCGCACCTCGACGGTGTGCGAGCCCACCGTCTTGATCGGACTGGCGATATCGATGCGACGCTTGTCGAGCACCGGTCCACCGGCCGACTGGACCGCCTGGACGATGTCGGCCGCCGTCACCGAACCGAACAGCCGGCCGCCCTGACCCGCCCGGGTCGGCAAGCTCACCTCGAGGGCCGCCAATCCGTCCGCCACCGCCTGGGCTTGACCGCGATCCGCGATCTCACGGACCTCCCGGCCCCGCCGAATGCTCGACACCTGGGTCTCCGCACCGCGGGTCCAGAGCATGGCGTCGCCCCGGGGCACCAGGAAGTTGCGGCCGTACCCGTCGCGAACCTCGACGATGTCGCCGGGCGCGCCGACTCCCGGCACGTCACGGGTGAGGATCAGCTTCACGAAGAACCCTCCTACCGCGCGGTGCTCGTGTAGGGGAGCATGGCCATCTCGCGGCTGTTCTTGACCGCAGTCGCCACGTCACGCTGATGCTGGCTGCAGTTGCCCGTCACCCGACGGGCCCGGATCTTGCCGCGGTCGGAAACGTATTTGCGCAGCAGCCCCGTGTCCTTGTAGTCGACATACGTGACCTTGTCCTTGCAGAACACACAGACCTTCTTCTTCGGCTTGCGGGCCGGGGGCTTGGCCATCGAAGTGCTCCTCAACTGATGTCCTGTGGCTCGTGACACGGCGGCTAGAACGGCGGTTCGTCGGAGAGCCCACCGGCGGTGGACGCCCAAGGGTCGTCGCCACCCGGTGTGCGCGCCGGAGCCGTCCAGGCGTCGTCGCCGCCCGGGGCGGCGCCCGGCCCCGTGCCGCCGGCCCCCCCGCCGGAGCGGCTGGTCCGGTTCACCTTGGCGGTCGCGCTGCGCAATGACGGGCCGACCTCGTCGACCTCGATTTCGAAGACCGTGCGCTTCTCGCCTTCCTTGGTCTCGTAGGAGCGCGACTTGAGCCGGCCCTGAACGATGACGCGAGTGCCGCGATGCAGCGACTCGGCCACGTTCTCCGCCGCCTGTCGCCACACATTGCATGACAAGAAGAGGCTTTCGCCGTCCTTCCACTCGTTGGTCTGACGGTCCATGTAGCGGGGCGTCGAGGCGATCCGGAACTTCGCAACCGCGGCGCCACTCGGCGTGAACCGCAACTCCGGGTCGTCGACGAGGTTTCCGACGATCGTGATCTGGGTGTCACCAGCCATGACAGCGCCTCCCTTACCGGGCGTCCGGACGGATGAGTTTGGTCCGCAGCACCGACTCATTCAGGTTGAGCTGGCGGTCGAGCTCCTTGACGGTGTCCGGCTCGGCGGTGAGGTCGATCACCGCGTAGATGCCCTCCACCTTGTGCGTGATCTCAAAGGCGAGCCGACGCCGGCCCCAGATGTCGATCTTCTCGACACTGCCCCCGCCCTGGCGGACCACGCTGAGAAACTGCTCGAGGGACGGGGCGATCGTGCGTTCCTCTAGATCAGGATCGAGGATGACCATCAACTCGTAGTGACGCATGCGTAACCCCACCTCCTCTGGACTCGGCGGCCACGGGCATTCCGTGACAGGAGGGATCTCGCGTCGCGAGGGGGACAGGCTATCGCACCGGCGGCACTGTGGGTTCGGCGAGCAACACCCGGACCTGACCGACGGCCAGCCCGGCGAGCAGCACGGCGGCGACGACGGCCGCGAGGCCGAGCGCGCGGGGCTGCGGCTGCTCGGTCGACGCGGCCGGGCCCGCTGCATTGGGTACCGCGCCCCCGGAACTGGGCGCGCCGAGCACCGGCGGGCTGCCCGGACCGTTCGGTGCGACGGACGTTCCCGGCGGCCCGGGAATGAGCCCGGGGAACGACGGCTCGGGGCTGGTCGGCGCCAGACTCGGCGGGACGGAGTTGGCGGGGCTGGTCGATGCTCGCGGCGTGACCGTTGGCGTCGGCGTGACCGCGGACCGGCTGGGAGCAGGCGTCGGCGACGCCGACGCCGGGTCGGCCTCGATGCTCATCGAGACCGTGTTGTCGATGAGCGAGGTCCCGGTCACCCGGTGCGTGCCGGCCAGCGGCCGGTAGTCGGTGGGCGAGGTCCCTCCGGTTGGGATCGAGCCGCTGCTGTAGCCCTGGGCGGTGACCGTGTAGCTGAAGCTGGTGTGGTTGGCGAACATCACCGTGGTGCCCACGGGGACCCGCAGCAGCTTGGTGTCGAACGTCGCCGGGTTGACTCCACTCTGCTCGATCGTGACCGTCTTCGACTGGGGCGCCGATGCGTGTGCAACACCCAGGCCGGCCACCGCGAGGCAGCAAAGGACGCCCCCCAGCGCAGTCGCGATCGTCCGAACCCGGTGTAGCGGCACAGGTCATCGTCGCATCCGTGCCGCGGTCGGGCGGCCCGAGGCGGCCGGTGATCGGGCCGTTCAGAGCGGAAGTTCAGCCCACCCAGTGGCCCTGGGTGAACGCGATGACGAGCACCGCCCCAAGCGGGGCGGCGAGCGCCAGGTAGGTAACGTGCACGGCCGGTCTACGCAGGGCGGCGCCCGCCAACATGACCCAGAGTGGCCACCACAGCAAGGTGGCCCGACCGACCGAGAGGTAGAAGCTCGAGGTGGCGAAGGCGGCAACCTGGGCCCCCACGTAGCCGGCCTCACCCCAACGTCTCCGGTACAGCAACACGAGGCTGAGCACCACGCCCAGCGCGACGGCCAGCAGCTCTGTGCGAAACGACCACGCGTACGCGGCCCCTTGATTCGGGTTCCACGCGGCATGCCACGTGGTCAGGAACGACTGCCACGGGCTGGTGAACGACCGGCCCCAGCCGAGCGCCTGGGCGTGTTGCCAGGCCAGCCAGTCGCCGGTCCGCGCCCGCAGATAGCCGAAGTAGCCGCCGACCGCCAGCCAGGGGGCGAGCAGCCAGCCGGCCCCGGCATCCACCGGACGAGGGCGCGAGCGACGGGTTGCCAAATACTCGATCGCAAGGGCCAGCGCCAGGAACACTCCGGTGATCCGGACCAGGCTCGCCCCGGCGGCAAGCAGCCCCGCCGAACGCCAGCGAGCGTGCCGCCCGGCGAGCCACGCCGGCAGCGCGAACGCCAGGAACAGCGACTCCGAGTACCCGGCGAAAAGAAAGACCGCGAACGGCGAAGCGACGAGGTAGAGCACGCTTCGTCGGCCCTGCTCGGGGCCGCCCTCGATGGCCGCGATCCGGGCCAACGCCACCGCCGCAACCGCTCCGGCCACCGCGGAGATGGCCAGCCCCGCGAGGATCCAGCTGGGGATCACTACGTGTACCGCCCGGAGCAGCAAGGGCTCGCCCGGGAAGAACGCCGCGACCCCCTGGTCGGGATAGTGCCGGGGATAGCCGAAATACCCCCAACGGGCGATCTTGTCGAAGAGCCCGACGTCCCACCGGTTCCACAGCGCCGAGAACGAGGGCATCCGCCCGGCCGATACGTCGCCCACGGTCCAGGCACCGGCAACTGCGAGAACGGCGACCGATGCCCGGCTGGCGATCCAGACGGTGAGCGCGTCGCGGGTCAGCCGGGGCCCACCGGCCGCGGGTCGAGGGGAGCGCCGCGTGCTCCGCCGGACGCCGGCACCGGTCTCGGTCAGGCCCACGACGCCAGGGGGCCGGCCATCGGGTCGTCGACCTCGGCGGTCCGGACGACGTCGAGCTCAGGGTGCAGGATCTCCCGGACCACGAGTCCGGCAAGAACCAGCAGGACGGCGTCACGGGCCAGGACCGACCAGAGGAACACCCATTCGGGCACGCCCTGCCCCGCCTTGTCGTTGCCGACGAAGAAGTAGAAGCGGGTGAACAACAGCCAGACCTCGCTGGCTTGCCAGAGCAGGAAGGTCCCCCACCGAGGCCGGGCGAGGACTGCGAGCGGGAGCAGCCACAGGCTGTACTGCGGTGACCAGACCTTGTTGCCCAGCAGGAAAGCCAGCAGCACGAGGAACGCAACCTGGGCGACCCGCGGCCGGGTTGGCGCCGCCAGGGTGAGCGCCAGCACCGCACCGACGAGGACGACGAGCAGAACGGCGACGGAGATCGAGAACGCGGTTCCGGTCCAGGGTGTGTTCTGTCGGCCGACTGCGTACTGCAATCCGAACCAGAGGGAATCCCAGTCGGCGAGCCGGTGGAGGTTCCCGGAGTAGAACCGTCCGAACGACGCCGGATAGAGCAGCCAGATCGGCAGGTCGACGACGAGCCACGCCACGGCCGCGGAGCGGAGCGCCGCGAGTGCGGGACCCAGCCGGCGTGACCGCAGGGCCAGCGGAGGAAGCACCAGCACGAGGATGAGCAGCGGGTAGAGCTTCGCCGCGACCCCGAGGCCCAGGGCCGCCCCGGCCCAGCCGGGGCGGTTACGGCTCCAGGCCCACAGCCCGGCACCGGTCAGCGCGACCGCCAGCAGGTCCCAGTTGGTGAACGCCTGGAGCACGAGGACCGGGGCGACCGCGACCATCATGGCGTCCCACGGCCGTCGCCGTCCGGCGAGTCGAACCGTGGAGGCGACCAGGACCAATGCGCAGAGCGTCAGCAAGATCGCAGTGACGTCGAAGAACCCTTGCGGGCGGTCGCCGGGCGGAAACAGCCGGGCACCCTCCATGGCCACCGCCATCACCCCGCCGGTGAGGACCGGGTACTCGACGGCGTGATCCCGGTAAGGCAGCTGACCCTGATCGAGACGCTCGGCGTAATAGAGCGCGACGACGTCGGAGTAGCACATCGTCGTGTACTGGCGCTCGTGCACCCAGTTGGACGGGTCGCGACAGTAGTACTTCTGCGCCCAGCCCAGGGCGCAAGCCGCCACCGTGACCAGCAGCAGGATTCGGACCGGCCACCAGAACCGCTGCCGGGGGCGGGTCGCGTGTCGACCCCAGGGACCACCGATGAGCTCGCTCATCCCGTGCGCGAACGGGTCGGACCGGGTCGGCGCGACCTCGGACGGGGTGGTCACGGGGCCCATGGTGCCGCATCACCTGGGCCGCTACGCCAAGCACTCCTAGGGCGGCGCCGGGGTGCTCCCCGCGCCGCCGGCCGGGGCAGCCGTCGGCGGGGGCGTCGAGCTCGACGGTGTGGGACTGGAACTCGGGTTGAGCGACGGGGTCACGGACGGACCCACGCTGACCGTAACCCTCGGGGTCGGGGGTGGGGAGGGCAGCGTGGCCGAAGCGGTCGGGGTAGGGGTCGGGGAACGCGTTTTCGAGGGCGTCGGACTCGCGCTAGCCGGGGTGGGAGTGCCGATCGCGCTGGGTGCGGGGAACTGCACGATCGGCGCTTTCGCGAGTGCCAGGTTCATGAAGGTCTGCCACGCCGCGGCCGGCGGTCCGCCGCCGAACACCTCACCGTTGCCGCCGGTGGGAAGCGGCGAGCCGTTGAGGTTCCCGAGCCAAACGGCACCGCAAAGCTGAGGGGTGTAGCCAACGAACCAGGCGTCCCGGTTCGCGTTGTTGTTGCCGCTGGAGGTCCCGGTCTTCCCGGCGGCCGGCCGGCCGTTGGCCAACGACTTCCCATAGGCGGTTCCGAGCGGGTTGTCGAGCACCTGCTCCAGTGCGTACGTGGCGTCGGCGGCGACCTTCGGGTCGATGACCTGGTGGACCTTCGGGTGGGCCGTGTAGACCACCTGCCCGGCCTGGGTCGTCACCTTCGCGACGAGGTAGGGGGACGCCTCCACCCCTTGCGCCGCGATGGTCGCGTACCCAACCGCTTGGTCCAGGGGTCGGACGTCGTAAACACCGAGTGCGATCCCCGCACTGGTATAGCCGTTCGGATCCGCCAGCACGTCGGTGGCGGGAATCCCCGCGGCGTGTGCGGTCGCGGCAATCTTGTCCGGGCCGACCTGGATGGCGAGCGGAACGTAGACCGTGTTGATCGATCGGGCGGTCGCATCGATCAGGCTGCACCGAGGGCACTGCTCGCCCCCGGCGTTGGACAGGCCACCCGGATACCCAGGGATCGCCTTGGGCGAGGTCCCGTCGAAGACCTGGTCAAGGCTGACCCCCTGGGCGAGCGCGGTCATCAGCACGTAGGGCTTGAAGCTCGACCCGGGCTGGGTCTTCGCCTGAACCAGGTCGTCGAAGGCCCCGGGAATCTTGGGATCGCCGAAATTCGCACCGCCGTAGTAGGCCCGGACCGCCCCGTCGCCGGGCTGGACCGCGACCAGGGCGCTGACCGGCCCGGGCACTGCCGCATGCAGCTGGTTCTCGGCGGTGACAGCCGCCCGCTGGTCGCGGGCGTCGATCGTGGTCGTGATCCGGTAGCCGCCCGCCTCCAGCTGGGCGCCGGAGATCCCGTGCGCCGCGAGCTCGGCCCTGACGGCGGCCACGATGAACCCGCCTGGGCCCTGTCCGACGGCCGCTGAATGCGGCTGGAGGACCGGCGGGTAGCGCAGCAGCGCGGCCTTGTCGGCCGGTAGCCAGCCTTTGATCACCATGCCGTGGATTACGTAGTGCCACCGATTCACAGCGGCGGTGCGGTCCTCGGCCGGATCGAAGATCGCCGGCGCGTCGATAACCGCCGCGAGGACCGCGCCCTGCGCAACATTGAGCGCGCCGACGTCGACCCCGAAGTACGCGCGGGCCGCGGCCTCGATCCCGTAGGCCCCCCGGCCGAAGTAGATCGTGTTCAGGTAGTCCTCGAGGACGGTGTTCTTCGACCTGGTGCGGTCGATTTTGATCGCCAGGAAGACCTCACGGATCTTGCGGGAAAAGGTCCGGGCCTGGGTGAGATAGGCGTTTTTCGCATATTGCTGAGTGATCGTGGAGCCGCCCTGCTGACTACCCCCGGTGATGTCCACGAACATCGCGCGGGCGATCCCAGGGATCGAGATGCCCGGCTCCGAGTAGTAGTTCCGGTCCTCGGCCGCGAGCACCGCGAACCGCACCGCCGCCGGGACCCGGGAGAGCGGGACGTCCACCCGGTCGACGCTGCCCAGGCGGCCCAGCACGGTGTGCCCGTCGGAGGCATACACGTAGGTGGTCTGCGCGCTGGCCACCGCGCTCGGGTTCGGAATCGTCGTGGTGGCATAGCCGACGGCCACGAGCGCGATGACCAGCCCAACCGCGCCGAGCAGACCAACCAGCACCTGCCGGCGGGTCGGGACGGCCCGGCGCCAGCCGCGGGCGACCGACCGGCGGCGCCCGGCCGCGACTTTTCCCACGGCTGCACTGTGCCCCCTGACCGGGGGCGATCAAACCGGGGGGTTACTCCTCGGCCGCGCGGCGGGTCCGACCGGACCGGCGCCCACGGCCCGGCTCGGCTCGGCCGGTCCCCAGGACGTAGGAGGTCGTGAGGTGATTCCAGCCACAGGACCGACACACCTCGACGACATAAACGGTGAACTCCGGAAGTTCGCGGGCCAGTTCCGCGAGGTCCCCCCGCACGCGAACCCGGCCGTTCGTCTCACCCTTGAAACAGTCGCCGTAGGTGTAGGTGACGTGGATCAGCCGTTCTTTCCGGCAGACCGGGCACGAAGTGTCCGTGGGCTCGCCGTGGTACTTCGCGGCCCGCTTCAGGTATGGGTGGGCGTCGCAGACGTCGAGCACCGAGGCCCGGCCGGCGAAAAGGTCGGCGAGCACCGCCCGGCGCGCGAGCGAGTAGTCGATCACCGACCTAGGGGACAGCACGCGCACCAGGGTACGCCCGATGTCCGGTATCGCGCGGGGCAAGAGTTGGGCCGGCCGCTTCCCGCTTCCCTGCGAGTGTGCAATTTTCGACGCGGTCCCCGCGTGCCTCATGTCGGAAATTGCACACTCGCCGATCTGACCGGACCGGCAGCCAGCCGGACGGCACCCCACGGTGGCACTGCCTGCCCAGGCTTGCGACCGCAACGACACTGAGGTATCTTCCCGATGTATCGCGACGATACATCGGGAATCGCGTCAGGGGCACCGGAAAGGTCTCGGGCCCACGCGCGGAGAGAACTCGGAGGCAGGGGTGAGCAACCGTACCGGCGTGCTGGAGCTCGCCGTACTCGGGCTCCTGCACGAGACCCCACAGCACGGCTACGAACTGCGCAAGCGGCTGGCCACGCAGCTCGGCCCGTTCCGGGCCATCTCCTACGGCTCCCTGTACCCCTGCCTCAAAAGCCTGCTGATCCGGGGCTGGATCTGCGAAGACGGGCCGGCGGCGCCGAGACCTGCCCTGACCGGTCGCCGGAGCAAGATCGTGTACAAGCTCACCGCCGAAGGCAAGGAGAGGCTTCAGGAGCTGCTCGCCGAAAGCGGTCCGGCTGCCTGGGAGGACGAAACGTTCGGCGTGCACTTCGCTCTGTTCGCGCACACCGACGCTGACGTGCGACTCAAGATCCTCGAAGGGCGGCGTACCAGGCTCGAGGAACGCCGCGAGGGGGTCCGCTCGACCCTGGGCCGGGCCCGGGAACGGCTCGACCGGTACACGCTCGAACTGCAACAGCACGGCCTCGAGTCGGTCGACCGCGAGGTCCGCTGGCTCAACGAGCTCATCGCCACCGAGCGGGGCGGGCCAACCGGGCAACCCCACTCGAGCGCACCGTGAGCCCGCACATCCCACCGTTCGAACATCAAACGAGACAAGGAGTGGCCGGAATGGGTTCGGTCCGCGTAGCCATCGTCGGGGTTGGAAACTGCGCCGCCTCATTGGTCCAGGGCGTCGAGTACTACCGCCACGCCGACCCATCGGCCCGGGTCCCCGGCCTGATGCACGTCCAGCTCGGGGACTACCACGTCAGCGACATCGAATTCGTCGCAGCGTTCGACGTCGACGGCAAGAAGGTGAACCGGGACCTCTCCGAGGCGATCTTCGCTAGCGAGAACAACACGATCAAGATCGCGGACGTGCCGCCGCTCGGGATCACGGTCCAGCGTGGCCCCACGCTCGACGGGCTGGGGCGCTACTACCGCGAAATGATCCAGGAGTCCTCCGAGGAGCCGGTAGACGTCGTCGGGGCGCTGCGCGAGGCCCGGGCAGACGTGCTCGTCTGCTACCTGCCGGTGGGCTCCGAAGACGCCGCCCGGTTTTATGCAGACTGTGCCATCGAAGCTGGCGTCGGCTTCGTCAACTGCCTTCCGGTGTTCATCGCCGGGACCCCGGAGTGGGCGGCCCGCTTCGCGGCGGCGAACGTTCCGATCATCGGTGACGACATCAAGAGCCAGGTCGGGGCGACGATCACCCATCGGGTGCTCGCCAAGCTGTTCGAGGACCGTGGCGTGGTCCTGGACCGGACGATGCAGCTGAACGTCGGCGGCAACATGGACTTCATGAACATGCTCGAGCGGGAGCGGCTCGAGTCCAAGAAGATCTCGAAGACGCAGGCGGTGACCTCCCAGCTTTCGCACGAGATCGGCAAGAAGAACGTGCACATCGGACCGTCCGACTACGTCGGCTGGCTCGACGACCGCAAGTGGGCCTATGTACGCCTTGAAGGCAGGGCCTTCGGTGATGTGCCGCTCAACCTCGAGTACAAGCTCGAGGTGTGGGATTCCCCCAATTCGGCCGGCGTGGTCATCGATGCCGTTCGCTGCATCAAGATCGCCCAAGACCGGGGGGTCGGCGGACCGCTGCTGGGCGCGTCCTCGTACTTCATGAAGTCGCCGCCCGAGCAGTACCGCGATGACGAGGCCCGTCGTGCGGTGGAGGACTTCATCGCCGGCTGAGATCGCCGGCTGAGCCGAACCCGGGCCGGTGGATAACCGGTCCGGCTGCCGTGGAACGCGGCCGTACGCTGGTCCGGTGTCCGTCCTCGGCGAGTTGCGGGGGTTGCTGCGCAACCGCCGGTTCGCCCGTCTCTATGCGGTGCGGCTCACGTCACAAGCCGCCGATGGCGTCTTCCAGGCCAGCCTCGCGGCCGCTGTTCTGTTCAACCCCGATCGGCAAACCGATGCGACGGCAGCGGCGATCAGCTTCGTAATCGTGCTCCTTCCGTACAGCCTGGTCGGACCGTTCGTCGGGGTGTTCATCGACCGCTGGAGCCGACAGCGGGTCCTCGTCCGGGCCAACCTCATCCGGGCCGGCCTGCTCGTGTTCCTTGCGGCCTTCGTCGGCTGGCACGGCCCCACCGGGCCGCTGTTCTACCTCACGGCGCTCTGCGCGCTCAGCGTCAACCGCTTCCTCCTGGCGGCGCTGTCCGCGGCGCTGCCACATGTCGTGGAGGTCGGGCAGCTAGTGACCGCCAACAGCGTCTCCACCACATCGGGCAGCGTCGCGACGGCGGCCGGCGCCGCGCTGGCCCTGGGGCTGCGGTCTCTCGCCGGCCGAGGGGATCGAGGCAGCGCGCTAACCGCGCTCGCCGCCGCCGTCGTCTACGTGGTCTCGGCCGGATTGGCCCGCGCCTTCGACCGGCGGTTGCTCGGCCCGGACGCCCAGACCCTCGCGCCCGCCGTTCGCCATGCCTTCGCCGCGGTGCTCGTCGGCTTCACGGAAGGCGCCCGGCATCTGCGGCGGCGGCGGGATGCCACCGCCGCCATGCTGGCGGTCACCTCGCACCGGCTCTACTACGGGCTCTCGACGGTGGCGACCCTGCTGTTGTACCGCAACTACTTCCACGATCACGGCTTCTACCGGGCCGGCCTCGGTGGGCTTGCGCAGGTCGTGGTCGCCATCGCGATCGGCACCATCGCGGCGGCGGTCCTGACCCCGCCTCTGGTGGCTCGGATCGGTAAGCCGGCCTGCATCGTCAGCGTGTTCGCGATGGCCTCCGGCGTCGAACTCGCCTTCGGGCTGCCCTACACTCAGCCGAGCTTCCTGATCGCCGGCGTCTTCCTGGGCCTGGCTGCCCAGGCGTCCAAGATCTGCGTCGACACGATCCTTCAGGAACGCATCGACGACCGATTCCGCGGCCGGGTCTTCTCGCTCTACGACATGGCTTTCAACGCCGCCTTCGTCCTCGCCGCGGTGATCGGAGCATTCACACTTCCGCGCAGCGGGAAGTCCTATCCCGTCCTGGGCGGGATCGCCGCGGGGTACGCCCTCACGGCCCTCGGCTACGGCTGGTTCGTGCGCCGGGAGTCGGTCCGGGGCGGTGCGGGCCCCGACCACGCCGAGGTTACGGCAGCCCGAGCGGCAACGTCGGCGCCGGCGTCGGCAACGCCGGGAGCAATCCGGTCACCGTCGTGATCAGCTGATTGACCGAACCGGTCGGGCTCGGGCTCGGATGCGGGCTGGAAGCCGGCCCCGGTCCGGACGACGACGAGGGCGAGGGCGAAGGCGGCGGCGGACCGCCCCGGACTCCGGACGGTCGCACCGACGGCGCCCCCGGCGCCGGCCCTGACCCAGGCACGGCCAAAGGCCCCTGCGCGGCGCTGACCGTGCTCACCCCGGCGGTGCCGAGCAGGGCCTGCAAGGCGGCGCCAGCTCGCAGCGCGGTCGTCCCGAACAGGTGCGCGATGACCCCCCAGGATCCGTTGTCGGAGCGCAGCACCAAGGCCGCCGCGTAGCGTTGCGCCAACCCCCCCGCCCCCGTCGCCGCGGTCTCCGCCACGAGTAGCGGCAGGACCGTCTCGCTGGCCTGGCTCGGCACGACCGTGACGAAGCCGACCGGAAGCAGACGGCCCGCCGCCGTCTCGACCCCGGTACCGGTACCCCCGGCATCGATGGCCTGCGCCTCCTGCCCGAGCAACAAGTCGTCGGCCACCAGCTGCGGCGCGACGGTCCGCTCCGCAGCGTCGTCGGTCAGCTGGAGAGGGAACGGCGGGACTGCCGGCAAGGTGAGCCCGGGGGCGGTGATCTGGTGGAGGGCCGGGACGGTGACCTCCCGGCCGGAGCCGCTGGTGACCGTCGCGCTGCCGACGAGGACTCCGATCCGGATGGCGTAGCTACGCTCCACCCGCACACCCGACCCGGTGCCGGTGACCACGTGCAGGTCGCCGACGCCGACGTCGAGGGTCGGGCCGGCCCGGCCGTCGACGAGGACCGTGCCGTGATCGAGCAGCTGGTCGGCTCCGTCGAGGACGGAAAGCTCGGCGTCCGGACCGAGCCAGACCTGGCGTCCGCCGGTGGCGAGGATTGCCGCTCCCCCGGGACCGGTCTCGACCGCGTCCCCCGGTGAGAGCAGCTCCCCGGTGAAGGCGGCGGATACATGCCCGGCCCGGTCGAGGATCCGGGTCGCGCTGACGTGCGCGAGCCGGGTCGGGAGGTCACGGGCCGGGGTGGCGCAACTCGTCAGGGCGGCGCCGGCCAGCAGCCCGGCGAGGGTGAACCGGGTCGTCCTGGGCCCGGCATGCCTGCTTTGCCCCATCCGTCCATGATCGACCCCCGGAGGCGCCGTCTCCATGGCCCGAAATGACTAATCCGAGGTAGTCCCGGTCGGGGGGATTCCGCGCGCCTCGGCCCACTCCAGCAGGGCCCGGATCGCGGCCTCCCGACCGAGCGGCCCGTGCTGGATTCGGAGCTCGAGCAGAGCGGCCAGGGCTTCGCCGACGAGTGGCCCGGGCGGGATGCCGAGGATGTCCATGACCTGCTGGCCGTCCAGGTCGGGCCGCAACCGGGCCAGCTCCTCGCGTGCCCCGAGCTCCGCGATCCGGGCCTCCAGCGTGTCGTACGTCGCGGCCAGGGCAGCGGCCTTGCGCCGGTTGCGGGTCGTGCAGTCGGAGCGCACGAGAGCGTGCAGCCGGTCGAGCATCGGTCCAGCGTCGCGCACGTAGCGGCGGACGGCCGCGTCGGTCCATTCGCCACTGGAGTACCCATGGAACCGCAAGTGCAGCTCGACCAACCGGGCGACGTCCTCGACCAGCTCCTTGGGGTAGCGCAGCGCGGTGAGCCGGCCGCGGGCCATCGCAGCCCCCACGACCTCGTGGTGATGGAAGGACACCCGCCCGCCGGGTTCCAGGGATCGGGTTTTGGGCTTGCCGATGTCGTGCAGCAGCGCGGCCAGACGAAGCGTCAGGTCAGGACCGGAGGGCTCGCGGCCGATCACCTGCTCGAGCACGGTGAGGGTGTGTTCGTAGACGTCCTTGTGGTGGTGATGTTCGTCGATCTCGAGGCGGAGCTTGGGAAGCTCCGGCAGGATCCGCTCGGCCAGCCCCGTCTCGACGAGGAAGGTGAGGCCGAGCCGCGGGTTCGCCGCCTGCATCAGCTTCGACAGCTCGTCGCGGATCCGTTCCGCACTCACGATCCCGAGTCGCTCGGCCATGGCTGAGGCGGCCGCGGTCACCGCCGGGTCCACCTCGAACCCGAGCTGGGCGCGAAACCGGGCCGCGCGGAGCATCCGGAGGGGGTCGTCGCCAAAGGAGTCCTCCGGCGCCCCCGGGGTGCGCAACCGACCGGCCAGGAGGTCCCGGATGCCGCCGAACGGGTCGATCAATCCGGCGCCGAGCGGGATCGGCAGGGCCATCGCGTTCACGGTGAAGTCGCGGCGGAGGAGGTCCTCCTCCAGTCGGCTGCCAAAACGAACGGTCGGCTTGCGGCTGGCCGGATCGTAGGCGTCGGCCCGGAACGTCGTCACCTCGAGCGTGTGGGCGTGTTTGGTCAGTCCGACCGTGCCGAACGCGATGCCCACCTCCCAGGTCGCCTCCGCCCATCCGCGGACCAGTTCGAGGATCACGGGGGGCTCGGCGTCCGTGGTGAAATCGAGGTCCGGGCCGAGCCGCCCCAGGAGCGCGTCGCGTACCGAGCCGCCCACCAGGTAGATCTCGTGCCCGGCGGCCGTGAACCGCTCGCCGAGCTCGCCGACCACCGGGGCGACCCGGAGCAGCTCGGCGAGCCCGCGGCGTTGAGCGGCGCTCAGCGCAGGCGGCAGGTCGTCGGGCACGGGGCACAACCTATGTCCGGAGCGCGTTGATGTGGTTCGGGGTTGTGGCGGACGGCTCGCGGGTATTCACCGTTTCGGGGGTATCCAGCCGCCTCCGATCGGCCTAGTGTGACCTGCTGGGACGACCGGATGTCGTTAGAACGGAGACCGGTGAAAGGCACACTCGATATCCACCGAGAGCTGCTCGTGCGGGACGTCCCGCACGAGGTGGTCCGGCTGCCCCGACTCGTCCTGGCCGCCGACGAACTGCCGGAGGCGCTCGGGCTGCCGGCGGACCGATGCGTCGCGGTGCGGGTGTACCTCGCCGACGAAGATCTGGTCGCCGTCCTGGTCCGGGCCGGCGACGTCCCGGACCCGGCCAGGTTGCTCACGCTGCTGCGGGCCCGAACGCTGCGCGTCGCCGACGCGGACCTGATCAACGCGAGCACCGATTACGCCGCCGGCCTCGTCGCACCGCTGCTGCTGCCGCCGGAGGTCACCGTGCTCTGCGACGCGGCCGTACCCCGGGCAGCGGTCGTATACGTCCCGACCGGGGAGAGCGGCACGGCGGTGGGTATCCCGACCGAGGATCTGCTGGCGGTGACCGGGGCTCGCGTCGCCGAGCTCTGCAACGCGTCCGAACCGCTGATCGAGCTGCCGGATCTAGACGGCGACCCGGTGGCGGGCCCACCGGCGTCGATCCTGCTTCCCAGGCCCGGCTAGGCCCGGCTAGGCCCGGCTAGGCCGCCCGGCGTCCCCCGATCCTCGGTCTACGATCGCGGGGTGTCCGAGCGCCGCCCCTCTCCGCGCCGGCGGCTGCGCAAGGTCGAGGAGATCTCCGCTGGGGGGCTGGTCGTCGACGGCCCCGGGCCCAGCCCTCGCGCCGCGCTCATCGGCCGGCTGGATCGGCGCGGCCGGCTTCTCTGGTCGCTGCCCAAAGGTCACGTCGAGGCGGGCGAGAGCACGGCCGACGCCGCGGTCCGCGAAGTAGCCGAGGAGACCGGGATCACCGGGCGGGTCCTGGCCCCGCTCGGGACGATCGACTTCTGGTTCGTCGCCGACGACCGGCGGGTGCACAAGACCGTCCACCATTTCCTGCTCGTCGCCGAGACCGGGGAGCTTTCCGACGCCGACGTCGAGGTGACCGAGGTCCGCTGGGTACCGCTCGCCGACGTCCGGGACCAGCTCGCCTACCCGACCGAGCGGCAACTCCTCGACCGCGTCCCGGAGCTGCTGTCGGACACCGCGTGACGCCTGCCGGTTTTCGGCTCGCCGTCGGCACGGCCGCCCTGCTCTGCGTCGTAGCGGCCGGAGCGCGCGGCGGAGACCCGGGGCCACCGGCGTCCCCCGGACCGGTGAACACGAGCGCGTCACCGAACCCGACCGCGGTCGCCGCCCCGCCGGCGACTCCGCTCGAGCTCACCATCACCAGCCTTACCCCGGCCATCCCGCAGCCGGGACAGACGCTCGTGCTCGCCGGCCGGGTCACGAACCGCTCCGCGACTACGGTCACCTCCGTGTCCGAGCTCATGCTGTTCAGCCCGGACCGCTTCTCCACACGCAGCCAGCTCGACACCTTCGCGGTCACCGACGACCAGTTCGGAGCCGTCGTCGACGGAAGCTTTCACCAGGTCGCCCCCAGCCTCGCCCCGGGTGCGACAGCCGCGTTCCGGCTCGGCACACCCGTGAACGCCCTCGGCCTCACCGGGGTCGGCAGCTATCCGATCGGCATCGAAATCCAGGGCAGCGCGAGCGATGGCAGCCCGGAGGTCTCGGTGTTGCACACGTTCCTTCCCTGGTGGCCGGTGGGCCTCACCTACCCTCCGCGCACCCCGCTGGGCTGGGTGCTCCCGGTCACCGACCGGCCGCACCGTGCGGCTGCCGGGTTCCTCGACGACCAGCTCGCCGCCGAATTCTCCGCGGGCGGGCGGCTGGGCGGCCTGGTCGCCGCCGGGGTCCAGGCGGAGCAGTTGCCAACCAGGCCCGGCCAGCCGTTCCGGGCCGCTAAACCTGCCGCCGGAACCGGTCAGCCGGCAACCCCGGCCCGGGCGGCCGTCCTGCCCTCGCAGCCGGTGGCGCTCACCTGGGCGGTCGACCCGATGCTCGTCGACGACGCCAAAGCGATGTCCGCCGGATACCAGGTCGCCGGCCGACCCGGCCGGGGTCGGGCCGCGGCAGCCGGATGGTTGCACGCCCTGAGCCAGGCGTTGACCGGCGGGGACCTGCTCGGTCTGCCCTACGCCGACCCCGACATCGTGGCCCTCGAGCACGCTGGACTCGACAGCCAAATCGCCGCCGCCGAGCGGATAGGCGGCTCGGTGTGGTCCAGCGCGTCAACGGCCGAGCCGCTCCCGGGCACCAGCTGGCCGCCGGCCGGTGCCCTCGACGGGGCCACCTTGGACGCCCTGGCCGCCACCGGGACGCGGACGGTCCTGCTTTCCACCAACGCCCTCCCCCCCGCCTCCGAGCAGTACACCCCGAGCGCCGCGAGCCCTCCGCTGGCCACCCCGACCGGCCCGGTGAACGTCCTCGTCGCCGACGACACTCTCGATGCGATTGTCACCGAGGGCGCCGCCGGGTCCGCGTCCACGGCGCGGCTCGCGGAGCAACGCTTCCTCGCCGAAACGTTGTTCATCAACTACGAGTTCCCCAGCCTCCTGCGCGCGGTGGTGATCGCGCCGGACCGGCAGTGGGATCCCAGCCCGGCCTACGCGGCGGCGCTGCTCGAGGACACCGGGCACGCACCGTGGCTCGTTCCGATGAATATTTCCGAACTTCTCGCCGACGGATCCATCGCCAGGACCGCCCGCCAACCGTTGAGCTATTCCGCGTCCGCTCGGAGCGAGGAGCTCAGCGCCGGCTACCTGGCGGCCGTCGGCGGTCTTCAGGCGCAGCTCGACGAGCTCGAGGCGATCCTCACCCGCCCACGGGCGACCGACCCGTTGGTCCGCGCCTTGGAGACCGGCTTGCTGCGCAGCGTGTCGTCAGCCTGGCAGTCCGACCCCGGCGGCGGGCTGCGCGTCCGCTCGGCGGTCGCCGGCGATCTCGCGGCCGACATCGGCGGTGTGCGGGTCACCACGACCGGACAGGTGACGCTCACCAGCCACCGCGGCACGGTCCCGATCTCGATCCGCAACGCGCTGCCCGAGCCGGTCATCGTGGGGCTGTTCGTGGACGGCGGACTACAGGCGCAGGTCACCCAGGTCGGGGCGATCCCGGCGATCCCGCCCGGCGACGAGACCCAGGTCCAGGTAGGGATGACCCTGCAGACGACCGGTGTGTTCCCGGTCCGGGTGCAGCTCAAGACGCCGACCGGAAGGCCCTACGGTCCGCAGACCGAGCTCCTCATCGACTCCACCGCGTACGGCGCCTTAGCCCTCGGCATCACCGGTGGGGCGTTCGCGGTCCTGCTGCTCGCGGTCGCGATCCGGCTCACCCGTCGGGCGCGGGGCGCCCGGCGCGGCCGCCCGGTGGCGGGCGGCGGGTGATCCGCCGGTGAGCCGGGCGGCACTGCCGTCCACGCTGATCCGCTCGAGCGGGAGCATGGCGGTCGGCACCCTGCTCTCCCGAGGCACCGGATTCCTCCGGACCATCGTCATCGCCGCCGCGATCGGGACGACCATCGGGGACGCCTACAACACGGCGAACACCATCCCGAACATCGTCTACGAGCTGCTGCTCGGCGGGGTGCTCACCAGCGTCGTCGTGCCGTTGCTCGTCGCCGCCGCACGCCGAGACGGCGACGGTGGCGACGGTTACGCCCAGCGTCTGCTCACGGTCGTCGTCGTCGGGCTGACCGTCACCACGGCGCTCGCGATCGGGCTCGCCCCGTGGATCATCCGGCTCTACGTCGGCGGAACGCGCGAGGTTGCCGCCGCACGGCTGGCGGTCACCTTCGCGCGCTACTTCCTCCCGCAGATCCTCTTTTACGGGGTGGGTGCCCTGCTCGGCGCGATCCTCAACGTGCGGGGAAGTTTCGCCCCTCCGATGTGGGCCCCGGTCCTCAACAATGCCGTCGTCATCGTCACCGGCGGGCTGTTCATCGCGGTAACCCGCGGCCGGGACGTGGTCGCGGGCCGGGTGTCCGGCGGGGCCACACTCCTGCTGGCACTGGGCACCACGCTCGGCATCGTCGCCCAGACCCTCGCCCTGTTCCCCGCCCTGCGCCGGACCGGCTTCCGGTTCCGGCTGCGCTGGGACCTGCGCGGTGCGGGCTTGCGCCCGGCGGCCGCGCTCGGGCGATGGGTGCTCGTCTACGTGCTGGCCAACCAGGTGGCCTTCCTGGTCATCACCCGGCTCGCTTTCGCGGCGCGCTATCCGGGCACCTTCACGATCTACGTCTACGCGTTCGTCCTCGTGTCGCTCCCGTACGCGGTGGTCGCAGTCTCGGTCATCACCGCGCTGCTGCCCCGGATGAGCGCCAGCGCGCTCGACGGCCGGCTCGGTGACGTCTCCGCCGACCTGTCCCGCGGCCTCAAGCTGGCTGCGGTGGTCCTGGTCCCGGCCGAGCTCGGCGCGATCGCCCTCGGCCCGCTGGTCGGCGCCGTGCTCTTCGCCCACCACACGCTGAGCCTCGGCACCGGCCGGCTGATCGGCGCCACCCTCGCCGCGTACGCCGTCAGCCTGGTGCCGTTCGCGGGATTCCAGATGCAGCTGCGAGCCTTCTACGCCCTGCGCGACACGCGGACGCCCGCGCTGGTCAACATCGGTGTCAACTCGGTCAACCTGCTCGCCGACCTCGTCCTGTTCGTCGCGCTGCCCCCCAGAGAACGAGTAGTCGGGCTGGCGCTCGGCTACTCCCTGTCCTACATCGCCGGATATGCCTGCTTCGCCGTACTCCTCCGCCGCCGGCTCGGGATCACCCGGCCGGCAAGGCTGACCCGGACCCTGGTGCGCCTCGGCGTGGCCGGGGCGCTAGCCGCGGGGCTAGGTTATGCGGTCGCGCACCTGCTGACCAGGGTGGCCGGCGACGGCGCTGGTGGCTCGGCGCTCGGCCTGCTAGCGGGCGCCGGGGCGGCGACCCCGCTCTACGTCTGGCTCGTCCTGCGGATGCGCATACCTGAGGTCCGCGAGATCGGCGGACTGGTCGGCGGCCGGATCCGCCCCTGACTCGAGGCCATAGCCGGCGCGGCGCCTCAAGAACGCACCGGGAACAGCCGACTCGGGACTGTGGACCAATCTTCCCGGGTGTGCTGGGCATCCGACGCGGGCGACGTCGTCCTCGGCTGGTTCACGAAGATCGTCGTCGGGTTCGCCATCGCGGCCGTCGTGCTCTTCGACACGATCTCCGTCGCCGCGGCCGCCCTGGGCACCTCCGACGACGCAGACACGGCCGCCTTGGCTGCGAGCAACAGCTGGCACTACTCCCACGACCCGGTGGCCGCCCTCAACGCCGCCACGGCGGTCGCCGCGGAGCACGGCGAGACGCTGATCGCTTCCTCGTTCTCGATCGCCTCGGACGGAACTGTCACTCTCGCCCTGCGCAAGACCGCAGTCACCGTCGTCCTCCAGCATCTCGGGGGGCTGCGCAAGTACGCCACCGTCACCGAAACGGGCCATGGGGGGCCGACCAACTGATGACGGTTCCCCCGACCGCCCGGCGGCGTGGCAGGCGCCTGCTCACCGGGTCCGCCGTCGTGGGTACCGCGGCGCTGGTCCTGGCCACCGCGGCGCTCGTCCTGCCCGGCGTCGCCGCCGCCGATCCGGTGGGGTCCGCCCAATCCCGCGCCGCCGCGCTGGCGGCCCAGGTGGGCCGGCTCCAGACCCAAGCCGAGGTCGCCGTCGAGCACTACGACGAAATCGAGACGGAGCTCGGGCAGGCCGTCACCGACCATCTGCTGGCCCAGACCGAGCTCGAGCAGATCCAGCAACAGTCACGAAACGGCCAGTCCGCCTTCCAGGACCAGATCCGTGCGCTCTATCAGGACGGTGGCCAGCTCGGACTGATGGCGACCGTTCTCAGCGGGGACAGTTTCGGCGACGTGGTCACCCGCTACCAGGACGCGGTGTCCGTACTGCACCACGCGCAGGTCTCGAACGCCGGAATCGGATCGGCGGTGCTGTCCGCCGCCACCGTCGCGCACCAGTTGGCGGTGGCCGCCGCCACCGCGACCACCCTGCAACAGGCCGCTCGTCAAGCGGCCGCCGTGGTCGAGGCCGACCTGGCCCAGACCCAGCAGCTCCTGGCGGCCGCGACGAGCCAGGTCCGCGAGCTGGAGGCCGAGGCGGTGGCCGCGGCCGCCGCCCGGAGCGCGGCCCAGGCATCCGCGGCCCTCATCACGGCCCAGGGCGCCACCTTCAGCAACACGGTCCCGCCGAACTCGGTTGCCGCCGCCGCCATCGTCGCGGCGCGCAGCCGGCTCGGCGACACCTACGTCTGGGGCGGCAGCGGACCGACCGTCTTCGACTGCTCCGGGCTGACCCAGTGGGCGTACGCGCAGGCGGGAGTCGCGCTGCCGCGCGTGGCCGCCGACCAGTACAACGCCGGCCCGCATGTAGCGCTCAATGCACTCGCGCCCGGGGACCTGCTGTTCTGGGCGACCGACGTCAACGACCCGACGACGATCCATCACGTCGGGATGTATCTCGGCGACGGCATGATGATCGACTCGCCGCACACCGGAACCGTCGTCCAGATCCAACCGGTGTGGTTCGACGGCTACATCGGGGCGACCCGTCCGACCGGCACCCTGGCCGGACCCGCGACCGGGCCTGCGACACCCAACTCCGCCCGCATCGGATGACACCGCCGGGGCCGGTCGAGCCGTTCCGGGGAACTACGTCCGACTGACCCAGATCCGGACGTCGAATTTCCTGGTCGGCCGCCTGGGTTGACGCGCCCCCCGGCCGCCCCCCGCCCGTACCATTGGGCAGCGGCCGGGGCCGGACCGGGGTCCTCCCGTCTCGCACAACATCCCGGGACAAGGCGGAGGCCGCGGTGGCAGCGAGGGGACCGGCAGCCGCCGCCCCGCCCCTCCCGGTCCAGGCCGGGGACCTGCTCGGCGGCCGGTACCGACTCGAACGGCTCCGCGCCGAACGGGCCGCGTGCTCGCTTTGGCGGGCGCTCGACGAAGTGCTGGCCCGTTCGGTCGCGGTCAAGGTCGTTCCGGTGAGCGGACGTCGGGCAGCCGGGGGGGTCCAGGCCGAGGAGATCCGCGAGGCGGTCTCCCGGGCGGGACGGGTGACGGATCCTCGGTTGGCCCGGGTTCTCGACGTCGACGAGCTGGAGGTCGGCCGGGGCCGCTACTGCTACGTGGTGAGCGAGTGGCTCGACCTGCCCAGCCTGGGCGCGCTGGTCCGCGCCGAACTACTCTCCGCCGCTCAGGCAACCGATGTCGCCTGGCAGGTCGCCGACACCCTGCACCAGGCGATCCGGGCCGGTGCCTGTCACGGACGGCTACACCCCGGCAACGTCCTGCTCCACCCGGGTGGAGCGGTCAAGGTTACCGACCTCGAGGTGGCCCGGGTCATCGCCCGTGAGGACGCGGAGATCAGCCCCGAGCACCGCCAGGCCCAGGATGCCCGAGCCATCGGTGGGCTGCTCTACGCCGCGCTCACCGGGTACTGGCCGGTGCAGCCGGCCGGCGGCCTGCCGGCCGCACCGATGCGCGCCGGCCGCCTTTGCCGGCCGCGCCAGGTGCGCGCCGCGGTCCCGCGGGAACTCGATTCGGTCGCGGAACGGCTGCTGGGGCTCGACCCGGCACTGCCCGCGGTCGACACGCCGGCGAAGGCGGCTGCGCTGCTTCAACCGCTGCCCCGAACGCCGCCCGGCGTCGGCGGCGGGGCTGCTCCGGAGGACCGGGCCCCGAGCCGCCTCCGCGTCTGGGCCCGGCGGGTCGTTCCGCTGGTCGGCCTGGTGGCGATCGGGCTGGTGTCCTACCTGGTCGGGGTCGAGGTTGGCCGGGTGCCACCGCCGCCGCAGAGCATCCCCGCCTTCACCGCCCCGACCCCGTCCGGGGGTGCGTCGCCGTTCGCTCCGATCCCGGTGTCCGCGGTCAGCGACTTCAACCCGGAGGGAACGGGACCGGAGAATCCGCAGGCCGTCCGGCTCGCCGTCGACGGGGACCCGGCGACGGCCTGGTACACCTCGCGGTACTACGGGAATCCGAACTTCGGTGGGCTGAAGCAGGGAACCGGGCTACTCATCGACCTCGGCTCGCCGCGCCGGATCCGGGCGGTCCGGGTCGCGTTTGTGCTGCCGGGCGCCTCGGTCCAGCTCCGGGCGGCGGACCGGGTCGGCGCGGACGCGCCGGAGTTCCGGCTGGCCGCGGCGATGGAGAACACGCCGCAGACGTTCACCCTGACCCCGGCCCAGCCGGTGTCGGCGCGGTACTGGCTCGTCTGGCTGACCCGACTGCCAAGCGTCGGGAACAACACCTACCAGGAGGGCGTGGCCGAGGTCGCGTTCTACGGCTGACCGGCTACCCTCCGACGGTGCGGGACGTCTCCCCCGACGCCGACCTGCTCGCCCGCCACGTTGCGGGGGACCCGGTGGCGTTCGGCGAACTGGTTCACCAGCACCGGGACCGACTCTGGGCTGTGGCGCTGCGCACCCTCGGGCACCCGCAAGACGCCGAGGACGCGTTGCAGAACGCGCTGCTGTCCGCCTTCCGGTCGGCCGGCTCATTCCGAGGGGACGCGGCGGTGACGACCTGGCTGCACCGGATCGTCGTCAACGCATGCCTCGACCTCGTTCGCCGGCGGTCGACCCGCCCCACCGACCCGATGCCGGAGACGGAGCCGCCGGATCGGCGCGACGCGGTCGCCGAGGTCGACACCGCGATCGACGTGGCGGCCGCCCTCGCGACGCTGCCGATCGAGCAACGTCTCGCGCTCGTCCTCGTGGACGTCACCGGGCACTCGGTAGAGGATGCGGCGCGGATCCTCGAGGTGCCAGCGGGGACGGTCAAGAGCCGCTGTGCCCGCGGGCGGGCCAGGCTCGCCCCGCAACTCGCGCATCTCCGCGGGGGGAACCCGGCCGCCGGCCGCGACGTCGGATCGGTGACGGGACCACTGACCGGCCCGAATGGCGGCGCGGTGACCGACCCGGGCGGCGCGGAGGAGGTGAACCCCGGACATGTGGACGTCTGACGGTCACCTAGATCACGACACCCTGGCCGAGGAGGCCGAAGGCATTCTCCCGCCCGCAGATGTGGCCGCGGTCACCGCGCATCTGCGCTCCTGCTCGATCTGCCAACAGGCCCGCGCCAGCGTCGCGGAGGTCGCCCGCCAGCTCGCCGCGCTCGGGGGCGCCCGCATGCCGGGCCCGGTCAGCGATCGGCTCGACGCCAGCCTCGAAGCGGCTGCCCGCGGGGTCGGTGTGGCAGCGCTCACCTCGGTCCCGAGCACAGGCCGGCGGCGCGGACCGAGTCTCGCCGGGCTGTCGGCCGCCGCCGCCGCCGTGGCCCTGATCGCGGGCATCACCGTTGGTGCCCTCGAGCTCACCGGGTCGAAGCCGGCCGGCGTCGGTTCTGCGCCCCCCGGTTCGGTCACCGCCGGTGCACCGACCACCTTCCGGTTGACCGACAGCGGCCGGGCGTACACCAAGGCCAACCTCGGCCAGCTCCTCCCGAGCCTCGCCGGCGCCCCAGCGGCCGGATCCGGCGGGCTGTCGGGCCTCGGCTCCGGCTCCGGCTCCGGCTCCGGCTCGGGCCCGGGCTCCGGCTCGGCACCGGGGGGCTCCGCCGCCGGAACCGCGGGGCCGGCGCAAACCCGGGCGACCCTGCTGCTGAACCGGCTGCGCACCGACCCGGCGGCGATGACCGCCTGCCTCGACGTCCTCTCGGCGCCGCTGCCGATCATCGAGCCGCTCGCGGTCGACCTCGGCACGTTCGGCGGCGTGCCCGCCGCCATCTTCGTGCTTCCGGTGTCCACCCATCCGCAACTCGTCGACGTCTACGTCGAAGGGGCCGAGTGCGCGGCAGGGCACGACGCGACCCTCTACGTGGCGCGGCTTCCTCGACCGTCGGGGCTTTGAACCTGCCCGGGATCTGGCGCGGCGTCGGACCGCGCCGCCGCCGGCTTGCGCCGGCGGGGAGGCAGCGTCCATAGCCAGGCGCCGAGCGCCGCACCGAGGTACGGGGGGACGACCTGCCCGGCGGGCCCGAACGGATCCTGATGGCCCACAACGAACCGGAAGCCGTAGCCGGTCCCGATCACCGCGTAGAGAACAGCGATCAGCCGGAGCAGGGTGTAGCCGTGCTCCCGCGGCCGAATCCGCCCGGCGGCAATCGCGGCGATCCCACAGGCCACCCCGACCAGAGCTGGGGTGACGATCGAGAACACCTTCGCGCCGACGTACTCGCTGGCGACCTGGCCACCGACCATCCCGGCCACCGACGCCGCGAGGGCTGCCCGGACCGCGCCCTCGAGGCGCCCCGGGCCGGCCCGGACCGACCGGGGTGGGCGACCGGCGCAAACCCGACAGCCGCGCCGCGGGTCCATCGGTCGATCGGCGCCGCACCGGGGCCGGTCGCACACCGGGCAGCGGTCGGCCGCCGGGCGCCCGGGATGGGCGGCGCAGCGCAGCGGCGGATCGAGCACAGCGGCAGCCTTCCATGGGAATCCCCGATCCGTAGACTCGGTTGAGCCGGCAAGCAGATCGGAGGGCGGCGGACGGTGACCGGAGAACGAGATGTGATCATCGTCGGGTCGGGGCCGGCCGGGTACACGGCGGCCATCTACACCGCCCGAGCCGGGCTGAACCCGCTCGTGGTCGAGGGCTCGCAGTTCGGCGGCGCCCTGATGACCACGACCGAGGTCGAGAATTTCCCCGGGTTCCCGGACGCCGTCATGGGCCCGGATCTGATGGATGGCATGCGCAAGCAGGCTGAGCGCTTCGGAGCGACCTTCCTCAGCGACGACGCAACGGCCGTCGAACTCACCGAGCCGGTCAAGGTCGTCCGGGTCGGGGAGCAGAGCTTCACCGCTCGCACCGTGATCCTCGCAACCGGTTCGAGGTATCGCTA
The DNA here is from genome assembly GCA_035533475.1 of Mycobacteriales bacterium. Classification (NCBI taxonomy): domain Bacteria; kingdom Bacillati; phylum Actinomycetota; class Actinomycetes; order Mycobacteriales; species Mycobacteriales bacterium. Next base: position 258,409 of record DATLTS010000041.1, read on the forward strand.
CCTCGATCTGCCCAACGAGGCTCGCCTGCTCGGCCACGGGGTGTCCGCGTGCGCGACCTGCGACGGCTTTTTCTTCCGCGACCAGCCGATAGCGGTCATCGGCGGTGGCGACTCCGCCATGGAGGAAGCTACCTTCCTGACCCGGTTCGCCAGCTCGGTCACGGTCGTTCACCGTCGAGACACGCTTCGCGCCTCGAAGATCATGGCCGATCGGGCGCGGGCCAATGCCAAGATCGACTTCCGCTGGGACACCGAGGTCACCGACGTCCTCGGCGAGGAGCGACTCACCGGCTTGGCGCTGCGCAACGTGCGCACCGGCGAGGCGTCCCAACTGGCGGTGGGCGGCATGTTCGTGGCGATCGGCCATGACCCGGCCAACGAACTGTTCCGCGACCAGGTGAGCTGCGACCTGGCCGGCTACGTTCGGGTAGACCACCCGTCGACCCTCACGAACCTGGCCGGGGTGTTCGCCTGCGGCGACCTGGTCGACCACATCTACCGCCAGGCGGTCACCGCGGCCGGCACCGGTTGCGCCGCCGCACTCGACGCCGAGCGCTACCTAGCCGCACTCGCCGACCGCTGAGGAATGCGGGCGGGGCCGCCGGGCGTTGCAGCGGCACGGAGCATCGACTCGGGAGGCCCCACGGTGGCAGGCGCGACAAGGACAGTGACCGACGCGACGTTCGCGACGGAGGTACTCGGCAGCGACAAGCCGGTGCTCGTGGATTTCTGGGCCGAATGGTGCGGGCCGTGCAAGATGGTCGCCCCCGTGCTCGAGGAGATCGCCAGCGAGCATGCGGACAAGCTCGTCATCGCCAAGGTCAACGTCGATGAGAACCCCCAGGTCGCCCGGACCTACCAGATCCTCTCGATCCCCACCATGTCGGTGTTCTCCGGCGGCGAGGTGGTCAAGAGCATCGTCGGCGCGAAGCCGAAGGCCGCCCTGCTCAAGGACCTGGAGCCGTTCCTCTAGGTCTTTCGCGATCCGCCGCGAACCGCGGGGGCTGGCCTCTACCGCGCGCCCTGTCCGCGGGACCGGAGCCGTTTGCGCCCGGGGCCGATGCGGAACACTTCCGGGATGGCCCGGGCCGCTAGCCGATCCCCCCGGAGCCGGCGGGGGCTACCATTCGCCGATCCACCTGCCTCCACGCTCCGGGAGCCTTGCCTCGTGCACCTGTACCGCCGGGGGGACGTCGGGCCGGCCATCGCCGAGATGCGGGCCAAGCTGGCCGCGCTCGGCCTGCTCCCGGTCGACGGCAGCGAGGCCTTCGACGACGACTGCGACCGGGCGATCCGCGGCTTCCAACAGGCCCGGGGCCTGCGCGTCGACGGACTGGTCGGCCCGGAGACCTATCGCACGCTCGATGAAGCGCGGTGGCAGCTCGGCGATCGGGTTCTCTCCTTCTCGGTGACCCACCCGTTCGTGGGCGACGACGTGGCCGAACTCCAACACCGGCTTCTCGACCTCGGTTTCGATGCCGGTCGTTCCGACGGCATCCTCGGTCCGCGGACCGCGACCGCGCTCCGCGAGTTTCAGCGCAACGTCGGCCTCGTCGCCGACGGGACCTGCGGTCCGAAGACGTTGCGTGCGCTGCGCCAACTGTCCCGGACGGTCACCGGCGGCCGGCCCGACATGATGCGTGAAGAGATGCGACTACTCGCCGGCGGGGCCGCTCTGGCCGGCAAGGTGGTCGTGATCGACCCGGGCCATGGCGACCGTGACCGCGGCGCCCAGGGACACGGACTCGATGAAGCGGGTGTCGTCGAGGATCTCGCCGCCCGGCTCGAAGGACGGCTCGGCGCAGTGGGTGTCGCGGCGTACCTGACCCGCGGCTCGGACAACGGCCCTGCCGACGAGATCCGAGCCCAGTTCGCCAATAACGCCGGGGCCGACCTGCTCGTCTCGCTGCACTCCGACGCCGCGCCCAGCCCGGGGTGCAACGGCGTCGCGACGTTCTACTACCGCGGCACCCGGGGGGGTTCCGCGGTCGGTGAGCGGCTCGCCGACCTGGTCCGCGGCGAGATCGTCGCGCGGACCGACCTGCTCGACTGCGGGACGCACCCCAAGACCTGGGAGCTGCTTCGGCTGACCCGGATGCCGGCCGTGCGGGTCGAGGTCGGCTACCTGACCAATCCCGGTGACGCGGCCCGCCTTGGCGCCCCGGAATTTCGGGACACGATCGCCGAGGCGATCGTCGCCGGGATCCGGCGCCTCTACCTGCCGCGCGACCTCGACGTCAGCACCGGACAGCTGGCGCTCCCCGCCCTGGCCAGCTGAGGTCGTCCGGAGCGAACCGACCCACCACCGAGCGCGACGTCATACCGGGCGGAGCGCGCCCTCGGGGGTCATCGAGCCCAGCAGCCGCTCGATCGCGACCTCGACGTCCTCGCGCCAGGAGACCGCGCTCTTGAGCTCTAGGCGCAGCCGGGGGAACCGGTGGTGCGGCCGCACGGTCTTGAAGCCGACGCCGAGCAGGAAGTCGGCGGGGAGCAGGCAATGCCCGAGCCCCCCCCAATGCAGGTCCCCGAACGCCTCGATCGCCTTGATCCCCCGCCGGGTCAGGTCCTTCGCCACGCTCTGGACGAGCATGCGGCCGATCCCGCCTCCCGCGAAGTCCGGGAGCACCTGGGCGGTCATGAGCAGGACCGCGTCGGCGCTCACCGGGCTGGTGGGGAAGGCGACCGAGCGCGGCACGAACGAGGGGGGCGCAAACATCAGGTACGCCGTCGGTACGCCGTCGATGTAGGCGATCTTCCCGCAGCTTCCCCACTCGAGGAGCAGTGCGGAGACCCAGGCTTCCTTCTCGAGCTCGGTGTCTCCGGTTTCCTCGGCTCGGGAGCCGCCGACCGGGTCGAGCTCCCAGAACACGCAGCGCCGGCACCGCCGGGGCAGGTCGTCGAGGTTGTCGAGGGTGATGTTCACCACGCGCCGGGCCATCCGTAGCCTCCGCCGTGGTCACGGCACCTGGGCATCTCCCCGGTGCCGGCCGCGCCCCGCACCCCGGGACCGGCCGCGGGTCCGCCGGCTGGGCCGGCCCGACCGCAAGATCGTACCCGCGGGATTAACCGCTGCCTAGAGCCGGCGAGCCCGGCTAACCTGGGCGTCGCGAGGAGGCCGCATGACCGTCCCGACTGGGTCGCCGGGAAACCGGCTCGACCCGTACGTCGACAGCTACGCCAGCCGGACCCGGGGCATGACCGCGTCGGAGATCCGCGCCCTGTTCGCGGTCGCGTCGCGGCCCGAGGTCGTTTCGCTCGCCGGCGGGATGCCCAATCTGGCGGCGCTGCCGCTGGACGCGGTCGGTGCCATGATCGCCCGGCTGGTGGCCGGCCAGGGCACGGCAGCGCTTCAGTACAGCTCCGCGCAGGGGGACCCGCGGCTGCGATCGCGCATCTGCGACGTGATGTCCCTCGAAGGGATCCACGGCGATCCCGACGACATCGTCGTCACGGTAGGGTCACAGCAGGCGCTGGACCTGGTCACGCGGGTGTTCTGCGACCCCGGCGATGTAGTGCTCACCGAGGCCCCCAGTTACGTCGGGGCCCTGGGCGTCTTCTCCTCCTACCAGGTCGAAGTGGTTCAGGTGCCGCTCGACCCCGACGGGCTTGCGCCGGCCGCCCTCCGCGAGGCGCTCGACCGGCTGCGACGGGCCGGCCGACGAGCCAAGTTCCTCTACACGATCCCGAACTTCCACAACCCCGCCGGGGTGACGCTTTCCGCGTCGCGCCGCCCGGAGATCATGGAGATCGCCGCCCAGGGCGACCTGCTCGTCGTCGAGGACAACCCGTACGGGCTGCTGGGTTTCGACGGCGATCCGGTGCCTGCTTTACACACTTTTGACCCTAAACGAGTGCTCTACCTCGGCACGTTCTCGAAGACCTTCGCCCCCGGTCTTCGGGTGGGCTGGGTACTCGCTCCGGGCGCCGTGCGGAGCAAGCTCGTGCTTGCCAACGAGGCGGCCACCCTGTGCCCGCCGACGTTCTCCCAGTTCATCGTCGCCGAGTATCTCGCCAGCCAGCCGTGGTTCGAACAGGTCAAGACGTTTCGCGAGATCTACCGGGAGCGGCGCGACGCGACGCTCGACGCGCTGAGCCAGCTGATGCCGGCCGGCGTGACGTGGACCCGCCCGGCCGGGGGCTTCTACGTCTGGGTCAGCCTGCCCGCCGGGCTGGACGCCAAGGCCATGCTGCCGCGCGCGATCGCCGACCGGGTTGCCTATGTCCCGGGAACCGGGTTCTACGCCAACGGCGAGGGAGCCGGCCACCTGCGGCTGTCCTACTGCTTCCCGGAGCCGGACCGGATCCGGGAAGGGATCCGGCGCCTCGCTGGGGTGCTCGAGGCCGAGCTCGACCTACGCGCCACCTTCGGGGCGACCCCGGTCCGGCCGGACCCGGGCTCCCGGGCCGAGGGACCGGGACCGGACCTCATATGAGGCCGGGCCTATGACCGTTGCCGACCATGCGGACGGGGAGGTGTCAGATGGCTGATGTCGAGCGGGTCGTGGTGCTCGCCGGCGGCCTGTCCTACGAGCGTGAGGTGTCGCTGCGCTCTGGGCATCGGGTCGCCGAGGCGCTGCGCGAGATCGGGGTGGAGGCGACCGTCCACGATGCCGATGCCGGTCTCCTCCCGCTGCTACGCGCGGAGCCGCCGTCCGCCGTGTTCGTGGCGTTGCACGGCGTGGCTGGGGAGGACGGGGCGATCCGGGACGTCCTCGACCTACTGGGGATTCCTTTCGTCGGGGCCGCGGCGGCAGCCTGCCGACTGGCCTTCGACAAACCGACCGCCAAGGCGGCCCTGGCTGCCGCCGGCGTGGCCACCCCGGCGTCGGTGGCCCTTCCGCACGCGGCATTCCGCGAGCTCGGCGCGAACGCCGTGTTGGATCGGATCGTCGGGCGCCTCGGCCTCCCGCTCATGGTCAAACCGGCCCGCGGCGGCTCCGCTCTCGGCGCCACCGTGGTGCGCGACCCCGCGAACCTACCCGCGGCGATGGTGACCTGCTTCTCCTACGGGGAGCTGGCCCTCGTCGAACGCTACGTCACCGGTGTCGAGGTGGCGGTCAGCATCCTCGACACCGGCAGCGGACCACGGGCCCTTCCCGCAGTCGAGATCGTGCCGGTCGAGGGGCCGTTCGACTACGCCGCCCGCTACACGGCCGGCATGACGACCTACCACGTCCCCGCTCGGCTCGACCCGTCGGCAGCCGCCGCCGCCGCCGACGCCGCCCTCACCGCGCACCGGATACTCGGGCTGCGCGACCTTTCACGCACCGACTTGGTGATGACACCGGACGGTCCGGAGTTCCTCGAGGTCAACGTAGCGCCCGGAATGACCGAGACCAGCCTGCTGCCGATGGCGGTCAGCGCCGCCGGTCTCGAGATCGGCACCCTGTGCCGCGACCTCCTCCAGCAGGCCGCCGCCCGGGATTGAGCGGCAGCTCGTCAGACGGGTACGTCCGTGTTCATGCCCTGCTGGGAGATATCGACCCCCATCATGGACACGATCCGCTGAAGGTCGTCGATCGAGCCGAACTCGACGGCGAGCTTGCCGCGGCGTCGGCCGATGGCCACCGTGACTCGGGTTTCGAAGTGGTCGGACAGTCGGGCGGCAAGCTCCGTGAGACCCGGCGCGACCGGCCGTGCCCCGGCCCGGCCCCGCCGAGCGCGGATCGACGTGTCGCCGACGGCGACCAACTCCTCGACCGCTCGGACGGACAAGCCTTCGGCAATGATCCGCGCCGCCGTCTGCTCCTGAGCCTCGGCACTGTCCAAGCCAAGCAGCGCGCGGGCATGCCCGGCGCTGATCGTCCCCGCCGCCACCCGACGCTGGACAGCCGGTGGCAGGTTGAGCAGGCGCAGGGTGTTGGTCACCTGGGAGCGCGACTTCCCCAGCCGCTCGGCGAGCTCCTCGTGGGTGGACCCGAAGTCCCCCAGCAACTGCCGGTAGGCCGCAGCCTCCTCCAATGGGTTCAGCTGCTCCCGCTGGAGGTTCTCCAGCAGGGCCTCGCGCAGCAGTTCACTGTCCTCGGTGTCCCGGATGATCGCCGGGATCGCGGTTAGTCCAGCTCTCCGGCTGGCCCGCCATCGCCGCTCGCCCATGACCAGCTGGTAGGCCCCCGGGGATGTCTCCCGGACGACGATCGGCTGGAGCAGGCCGACCTCGAGGATGCTCGCGGTCAGCTCGGCGAGGGCGTCCTCATCGAAAACTTCCCGCGGTTGCCGAGGGTTCGGGACAATCGCGTCCGGCGGGATTTCCTCGTACCGGGCCCCGATCGCATCGGCTTCGGCCGGGCTGGCGGGCAGCAGGGCACCGAGGCCCCGGCCTAGACCACGGTGCACGTTCACAGGCTCTCCCTAGGCTGACGGTGGGCTAGTTCTGCGGCCGCGCTGAGGTAGGCCAGCGCGCCACGGGATTCAGGGTCGTAGGTGAGCACCGATTGACCGTAGCTGGGTGCCTCCGACACTCGAACGCTGCGGGGGATGACGCTGGCGAGGACCCGTGGGCCGAAATGCGCACGCACCTCGGCGGCAACCTGCTCGGCCAGTCGGGTTCGCCCGTCGTACATCGTCAGCAGGACCGTGGAGACGACCAGTTCCGGATTGAGGTGGGAACGGATGAGCTCCACGTTGTGCAGCAGCTGTCCGACGCCTTCCAGCGCGTAGTACTCGCACTGGATCGGGATGAGCAGCTCCTCCGTCGCGGTCAGCGCGTTGACCGTTAGCAGGCCTAGCGACGGCGGGCAGTCGATCAGGACGTAGTCGTAGGGCTCCCGAACCGCACCGAAAGCCCGTTTCAGCCGGTTTTCCCGCGCCACCGTCGAGACCAGCTCGATCTCGGCGCCGGCCAGGTCGATCGTCGCGGGGACGCATCGCAAGCCCGGGAGACCCTCGACGTCGACCGCGACGTCGTCTAGACCGCGGTTCCCCACCAGCACGTCATAGATCGACGGGGTGCCCGCCCGGTGCTCGACCGACAACGCGGTCGAGGTGTTTCCTTGCGGGTCGAGGTCCAGAACCAGCACGCGGCAACCGCCTAGGGCAAGCGCGGCGGCCAGATTCACCGTCGTCGTCGTCTTGCCGACGCCTCCCTTCTGGTTGGCCACGGCGATGATGCGGCGCTGACCGGGCCGCGGGAAGGGGGTGATGGCGGCCGCACCGGCGGCCGGGCCATCCTCGGGCGTGGACTCCTCGGCGGCGGCGTGCGCCCCGTGAGAGGGAGGGGTGGGGCGCCACGCCAGTGGGGCGGCGTCGGGTGCCAGCGGGGGCGTTTCACGTGAAACGGTTGCCGGGGGAGCCGTAGAAACGTCGGCTTCGCCACCCTCGGTTTCACGTGAAACCGGCGGCAACAGCGCTGGCGCGCCTGGCACTGTCAGTGGCACCGACAGGCTGAGCGAGGCCGGCGGATCGGGCGGGACCACCGGGGCGCGGAGCCGCGGCACGGCCGCCGGGTCGAAGACTGGCAGCTCCGGCCCCGATCCCGCGATCGACGAACCCGGCTCGGACTCGCCGCTGGGCGCTCGATCCAGCTCGGCGTCACCGTTCGGCGAGGCCTCCGCCCCGGGTTCAGCCACGGCGGGGCGCACGACCTGTGGCTCTAGCCGGCTCAGCTCGGGATCCGGCGTCGGCCAGCCGAGCGCAGATTCTGCTCGGACGACCTGATGGGGGATCACCGGCGGGCTGTCCGCCGAATGCTCGACAATTCCATCGGGGGGCCAGCCCAACTCATCGGTCACGGTCGTCCCCTCCCCCCGCGGGGCCGCTTCGCGGCATCCGGATGCGTACGACCAACGTCGCAGCCCCCTCCATCGCATCCCCACAGGTCTCCACCGTAGCCTCCGTCAGGCCGAGCTGCTTCAGAATCCCGCCGGCCGCCGCCAACTCGGAGCGGGCTCGCTCTCCCTTGATGGCGAGCAGAACACCGCCCGGGCGGGTCAGCGGCACCACTTTCGGAAGGAGTTGCGCGAGCGGGGCGACAGCCCGGCTGATCACCGCATCACCGAAGAGCCTTCCGTGGACATCTTCGGCACGCGCCCGCACAACCTCAACCCGGTGCAGCCCGAGGTCGTCGCGACACGCAACCAGGAATCGGCAGCGACGAAGGTTCGGCTCGAGCAGCGTCACCTGCAGATCAGGCCGGAGGACGGCCAGAACCATCCCCGGAAGCCCGGCTCCCGATCCCACGTCGACGAGCTCTCCACGAGCCGGCAGCAGCGGCGCGACTGCCGCGCAGTTGAGCAGGTGCCGCTCCCAGAGTCGGTCGAGCTCGCCCGGCCCGATCAGTCCCCAGGCAACTCCGATCTCGGCCAGCCAGTCGGCGTAGCGCCGTACCCGGCCGATCCCGGTTCCGAACATGTCAACCGCCCGACTGGGCGGTGGCGGCGCCAACCCCCGCAGCTCGGCCGGAACGAAGGGGACGGCCGGAACGAAAACTGGCGCGGGAGCCCCGAAAGGTGCCTGCGGCGCCCCTGCTGTGTGTCGGGTCACCGAACGCGGATGACAATCCTGCGCGTCGGTTCCTCGCCTTCGGATTCGCTGAGGACACCTTCGACGGTCGCCACGGCGTCGTGCACCACTTTGCGCTCGAACGGGGTCATCGGTTCCAGCGTTTGCGCGGCCCCACTCGCCAGGACCTCTTCGGCGATCCGGCGACCGAGGGCGCGAAGCTCCTCACGGCGACGGGCTCGAAAGCCCCCGACGTCGAGCATGAGGCGGCTGCGCACCCCCGTCTGTTGCTGCACGGCGAGCCGGGTGATCTCTTGAAGAGCCTCCAGAACCTCGCCGCCCGGTCCTACCAAACGGTCGAGTCGGGCCCCGACGATCGAGACGCTGGCTCGCTCGCCCTCCACGTCCATGTCTATGTCACCGTCGAGGTCCGCGATGTCGAGCAGCCCCTCGAGATAGTCAGCCGCCGCGTCTCCCTCGCGCTCGAGCAGCGCCGCCCCGTTGACCCGCTCGCTGACCTCGGGGGGCCCCGAGTCGACTACAGCCGGCTCGGCCCCTACAGCCGGCTCGGCCCCTACAGCCGGCTCCGCCTCCACAGCCGGCTCGGCCTCGAGTTTCGGATCTGGGGTTTCGGTCTCGGTCACGCCGTGCTCCTCGTCCACTGGACGTAGCGGGCTTCGCTGGGCATCGCGATCAACGTCGCCGACCGCGTCGATTTCGGTTTTTCCGTCCACCGCCGGGACGGCGAGCGCCGACGGATGCCACCGGCGGCGCACTCGGCGGCGCCGCGGGTGGACCGATCGGGCGCTGTCCGGGTCGGGGCCCGAGCGCCGCAGGTCCGGGCGTGGCGCCATTCTCCCGCGCCGACCCCGCGCCTTGGGCCCGGCCGACCGCCGGCTTGCCGGCCGCCGCCGCCGCGGGTTCCATCCGCCGGATAACGAAGTGCTGCTGAACCAGCGCCCAGACGTTGCTCGTGACCCAGTAGAGCAAGACGCCCAGCGGGAAACGGAAACCGAACGCGACGAAGAACACCGGCAGCACATACATGATCATTTTTTGCTGCTGCGGCATCTGGGTGCCGGTGGCGCTGTTGCGAGCCATCAACTGTCGCTGGGTCAGGAATGTCGTGGCGGCCATGACCACGATGAGAATGGCGACCAGGATCCGGGTGCTCGCCTGGTTGGCCGACAGGTACTTGAGCACGTTGGCACTGGAGGTGAAGGCCGCGGCCACCGGAACGCCGAAGATCCTGGCGTGCGCGGCGCTCTGAATCAGCGTGTGGGAAAAGCCGGGCACGGTGCGATAGGTCCCGACCAGCTTCCCGCTGACCACGGTGACCTTGGGTTGGATCGAGCTGAGCACATGGAATAGGCCGATGAAGATCGGGAACTGGAGCACCAGCGGCAGGCACCCGGTGAGCGGGTTCGCCCCGTGGTCGCGGTACACCGCCATGATCTCTTTGTTGAGCCGCTCCTTGTCGTTCTTGTACTTCGCCTGCAGTTCCTTGATCTTCGGCTGCATCACCTGCATCTGGCGCTGCATCCGGATCTGCTTGACGAACAACGGAACCAACAGCAATCGCATCGCCAACGTGAGCAGGACGATCGACAGGGCCCACGAGGCACCCGTGCCCGCGCCAAGAACCGGGCTCAACCCGGCATGGATGTGGACGAGCAGGAATGCGACGGCCTGGTAGAGCGGGTTCAGCACCGCACGGCTCCTGACGATGGGACGGTTGGGGAGGAACCGGGCGAAATTGTCGGCTCGGGTCGCGCCGCGTCCTGCCGTGACACCGGATCAACCCCGCCCGGATGGAACGGGTGGCACCGGGCCACCCGCCGGAGGGCCAACCAACTGCCGCGTCGAGCTCCGTGCACGGTGAGCGCCTCCACCGCGTAGGCACTGCATGAGGGGTAGAACCGGCAACGATTGCCCAGGAACGGGCTCACGAACCGGCGGTACCCGAGGATCGGCGCCCGCAGCAGCCGGGTCGGCCAGCTCACCGCGATCATCCGACTCATCCCGCCGCTCCCGTCGCCCGTCCGAGTAACGCGTCGAGATCGTGGCCGAGCTCGGCGGAACTGCGGCCCGCGGCCGCCGGTAACCCGCGGACGACGAGCCGCGTCCCGGCCGGCAGCCGGGGCAGACGCTCGCGGAGCAGGTGCCGCAGTTGGCGCCGGAGCCGGTTGCGGCTCACCGCGGGACCGACGGTACGCCCGACGATGAAACCGACCCGGGCCGGGCCCGAGCCGTCCCGCGCAAGGTGGACGACGACGGTCGGCCCACCGAGGCGCCGGGCGTGGCGCAGCGCACTCTGGAACTCGGATCGGGTCCGGAGCCGGGCACCGGTGGGCAGCAACGCGCCCTCCGCTGGCTCAGGCCGAGAGCCGCTCGCGGCCCTTGCGCCGGCGGGCAGCCAGGACGGCCCGGCCCGCTCGGGTGCGCATGCGCAGCCGGAAGCCGTGGGTCCTCGCACGCCGGCGATTGTTCGGCTGGAAGGTGCGCTTGCTCACGACAAAGACTCCTGGCGAGTGGCGCTCGGGGCATGGGAAACACCGCCCGGAACGGACGGCTGCTCCTACGGTACGGCGCGGCCCCCAGCCGGGTCAATCCCGGGTACCCGTCCGACCGGTGGCTGGACCGCGGGTCAACAGCGACACGCCGCGTGGACAGAATCGGATGTGGAGAACTCCTTGAAGGGATGGGCGGCGGACTGTTAGCGTCGGCTCGCCGGTCTTCCCCCGCGCTCGTCATCGCCCTCAGCGCGCTGCTGCCCACCGTCGGTGGGCACCGCACCGGCAGATCCACCGTCCGCGGTCGTCGCCATGCACAGGCTGTGGACGATGGTGTGGACGATGGTGTGCGCGGCAACCGTCGTGCGGTGAGGGGACTGAGCGTGCCAACAGACACCGAAGTGCCGGTCGACCTGGTCGAGGTCTGGACCCGAGCCCTGGCCGGTCTCTCCGACGAGACGTTGCCGCCCCAACAGCGCGCCTGGATGCGCCTGACCCAGCCGCTGGCGCTCGTTCAAGACACGGCACTGCTTGCGACGCCGAACGAGTTCACTCGGACCCTCCTCGAGTCACGGCTGCGTCCGATGATCGTCGAGGCGCTTTCGCGCGAGCTCGGTCGAGAGATCCGGGTCGCCGTCACCGTCGAGGCGCTGCCGGACCGCGCCGCGGAACTCGCTGAACCCGAGCCGGAACCGCCGGTCCGGGCCGCCCCGGAATCGGCACCGCCCCCGATCGCCGGAACGGGGCGCGACCCGGTGGCGGCGGGGCCGCCGGTTCCCACCCGGCTCAACCCCCGCTACCTGTTCGAGACCTTCGTGATCGGCTCGAGCAACCGGTTCGCCCACGCCGCCGCGGTCGCCGTGGCCGAGGCGCCGGCGAAGGCTTACAACCCGCTGTTCATCTACGGCGAGTCTGGACTCGGTAAGACACATCTACTGCACGCGATCGGTCACTACACGCACCATCTGTACGCCAACGCCCGGGTTCGCTACGTCAGCTCGGAAGAGTTCACCAACGACTTCATCAACTCGATCCGTGACGGCAAGGCCGACGGGTTTCGTCGCCGCTACCGCGACATCGACGTCCTACTCGTCGACGACATCCAATTCTTGGAGAACAAGGAGCAGACCCAGGAAGAGTTCTTCCACACCTTCAACACGCTGCACAACGCCAACAAGCAGATCGTCATCAGTTCGGACCGTCCGCCCAAGCAGCTGGTCACGCTCGAGGACCGGCTGCGTAACCGCTTCGAGTGGGGCCTGCTTACCGATATCCAGCCGCCGGAGCTGGAGACCCGGATCGCGATCCTGCGCAAGAAGGCAGCGCAGGAGGGGCTCTCAGCTCCGCCCGAAGTCCTCGAGTTCATCGCCGGAAAGATCGCGAGCAACATCCGCGAGTTGGAGGGCGCGCTGATCAGGGTTACGGCCTTCGCCAGCCTCAACCGGCAGAGCGTCGACCTCGGCCTGGCCGAGGTGGTCCTCAAGGACCTCATCACCGACCGGATCGGGCCGGAGATCACCGCAAGCACGATCATGGGAGCTACCGCCCAGTACTTCGGGGTGAGCCTGGAGGACCTGTGCGGCTCCTCCCGGAGCCGCGTGCTGGTCACCGCCCGGCAAATCGCCATGTACCTGTGCCGCGAGCTCACCGACCTCTCACTACCGAAGATCGGGGCGACGTTCGGCGGCCGCGATCACACGACCGTTATCCACGCCGACCGCAAGATCCGAAAGTTGATGGCTGAGCGACGCGCGGTGTACAACCAGGTGACCGAGCTCACGAACCGGATCAAGTCCCAGGCCCGGCAGGGATGACCCGAGGCCTGATCATGCGTCCCCAGGCTGGGGATAAGTCTGTGGATAGCCGGTGGGGCTCGGTGCATTCCGCTGGAACAACCGAGGTTGCGCGTAGCCACGGCCGAATTCTCCACCTATGGTCCACATCCAGGGCCGCTGGGATTCAGGCTCCTGACCTGGGGATGTTCCGGTTATCCACAGTATGCGCGTCCCGATGACGACGGCCGTAGACCTCCTTTACTTAAATTCCATCCCCCACGTCGGGCCGGGTTCCGGCTGGGGACGATCCGCGACACATAACCAGAGGACGACGACGACGCCATGAAGATCAGAGTCGACCGGGACGCCCTTTCCGACGCCGTCACCTGGGTATCTCGGACCTTGCCGCAGAAGCCGCAACTGCCGATGCTGTCCGGCGTCCGCTTGGACGTCGCGGGCCACGAGCTCACGCTGTCCGGGTTCGACTACGAGGTGTCGACCGAAGTCAAGGTGGAGGTGAGCGCCGCGGAGGGTGGCCAGCTGCTGGTCTCCGGTCGGCTTCTCGCCGAGATCGTCCGGAGCCTCCCCGGCCAGCCGGTGGAAATCGTTTCCGAGGGTCCGCGCACCGTTCTCACCTGCGGCTCGACCCGGTTCACCCTGGCCACGATGCCGCTGGACGAATACCCAGCGCTCCCCGCGATGCCAGAGCAGAGCGGGACGGTCGGCAGTGACGCGTTCGCTGCGGCTGTCGGGTCGGTCGCGGTGGCCGCCGGCCGCGACGACACCCTGCCGGTCATGACCGGGATCCGGGTGGAGATCGAGGGTGACTCGTTGACGCTGGCAGCCACCGACCGTTACCGGCTCGCGGTCCGTCAGCTGCGCTGGCAACCTGAGGATCCGCAGATCTCGACGGTGGCGCTGATCCCGGCCCGGACCCTTGCCGAGGCGGCCAAGGCGTTGACCACCGGCGCCCACGTCTCCCTTGCCTTCGCGGCCGGGGGCGTAGGCGAGGGGATGGTCGGGCTCGCCGGCGCGGGACGCCGACTCACCAGCCGGCTGCTCGACGGGGAGTACCCCAAATACCGCTCCCTGTTACCAGCCGAGTCCCAGGCAACCGCACAACTCGAGACCTCGACCCTCGTCGACGCGGTGAAGCGAGTTTCCCTCGTTGCGTCACGAAACTCTCCCATCCGGCTCAGTTTCGACTCCGAACAGGTCGTGCTCGAAGCCGGTGGCCTCGACGACGCTCAGGCGTCGGAGGCTATTCCGGTCACCTACGACGGTGAACCCATGACCATCGCCTTCAACCCCGGTTACCTCCTCGACGGCCTCGGCGTTCTCGACAGCGACGAGACCCGGATGTCGTTTACGACGCCGAGCAAGCCGACCTTGATCACCGGCAAGCCGGTCGGGGAGAGCGACTACCGGTACTTGCTGATGCCGGTCCGCCTGTCCGGCTGAGCGCTGTTCCCGCGTGCACGTCAGCCGCCTCGCGGTCACCGACTTCCGGTCCTATCCGGCGGTGGATCTCGCCATCCCCCCCGGCGTGAGCTCGTTCATCGGCCCGAACGGGCAGGGCAAGACGAACCTTCTCGAGGCCGTCGGATATATCGCGACCCTGAGCAGTCATCGGGTGGCCTCCGATGGGCCCCTGGTTCGGCTCGGGGCGGAGCGCGCCGTGCTCCGGACGGTAGTCGAGCGGGACGGCCGGTCGATTACCGCGGAGCTGGAGATTAACCCGGGTCGCGCGAATCGAGCCCGGGTCGGTGGCGCGCCCCTTCCCCGGCCCCGGGAGCTCCTCGGCTTGTTGCGCACGGTGCTCTTCGCGCCCGAGGACCTGGCCCTCGCCAAGGGTGATCCAGCGGAGCGGCGGCGATTCCTAGACGACCTGCTGGTGGCTCGGGCCCCGCGCTACGCGGCGGTCCGGGCTGACTATGACCGGGTCCTCAAGCAGCGCAACGCCCTACTGAAGTCCGCCGGCGTCACCCGGCACAGCAGCGGCGCCGACCTGCGCACGCTCGACGTCTGGGATGCGCACCTGACTACGGCTGGGGCGGCCCTACTCGCCGCCCGCATCGAACTGATCGAGGCATTACGCCCACTCCTCGACAAGAACTACGACACCGTCTCCCGCGGGGGCGGCCCGACCGGCATGGACTACCGCAGTTCGCTCGGCCCGGACGCCCCGCTCGTCCCGGACCGCGACCTGCTGGCGGCGGCATTCACCGCTGCGCTGAGCGAGCAGCGGTCGGCGGAGTTGGCCCGGGGGGTGAGTTTGGTGGGCCCGCATCGGGACGACCTGTGGCTGCGGATCGGCGAGCTCCCGGTCCGGGGCTACGCGAGCCACGGCGAGTGCTGGTCGCTGGCGCTCGCGCTGCGGTTGGCCGGATATGACCTGCTCCGGGCGGACGGTGGCGAGCCGGTCCTTCTCCTCGACGACGTTTTCGCTGAGCTGGACTCCGAGCGACGGGAGCGCCTGGCCGAGCTCGTCGGGCCGGCCGAGCAGGTTCTCATCACCGCCGCGGTTCCGGACGATGTGCCGGCGGCGCTGGCCGGGGCACGGTTCGACGTGGCCGGTTCGGAGGTGCGGCGTGTCTGCTGAACGGCCGGATGAGCCGTCCGGTACCGAAGCCGGCCCGGATGTCGCCCGCGAGGCGTTGGCCCGTGCCCGGGCCGCGGCCCGTGGCCGTCGCCCGCCCGCCCGGTCCCGACGCGCCGACGGGCCCCCGCCCCCGACCGGACCGGGGGTGGATCCGCGGGACCCGCAGCCGCTCGGGATGGCGGTTCGTCAACTCGTCAACGACCGCAGTTGGGATGCGACCGTGGCCTCGGCGACCGTGCTCGGCCGGTGGACCGAGATCGTCGGCGAGGAGCTGGCCGCACACTGCCAACCGGAGTCCCTCGCGGACGGTCGACTCGTCCTCGTCGCCGAATCCACGGCCTGGGCGACCCAGGTCCGGTTGCTGGCCCGTTCGGTCCTCGCCCGGATCGCGGCCGCGGTGGGGGACGGCGTGGTCGGGAGCATGCAGGTGCACGGCCCGACCGCGCCCGACTGGCGGCACGGACCTCGCCGGGTGGGCGGCGGCCGCGGGCCGCGGGACACCTACGGGTGACCCAGGCGAGCGCCCTCAGGGGCGGCGGGGACCCAAACGTCCCGTGGGGGGACACCGACCCCACCGTGACGACGCGCTACCGGCATACACAGCCGTCGCCAATCGGCCATTTTGACGGTGGAGGACGATAGACTGAAGGCAGTTGCTCCGGGTGGGGGCCACTGAGGTGGTCACTGGCCCGCGGGCGACGCAACGGATTCTCGCACGGCGCCGGCGGGGGCACGAGTGCACCCCCCTCGTCCGCCGCGCCTCGGCACCCGCTCGCGGGAGAAGGCAGTTGTCGGTGTCCTACGACGCTCGGTCCATCACCGTCCTCGAAGGATTGGAGGCGGTACGCAAGCGCCCCAGCATGTACATCGGCTCCACCGGAGAGACCGGCCTGCACCATCTCGTCTACGAAGTCGTGGACAACGCGGTAGACGAGGCGCTGGCCGGATATTGCGACACGATCGATGTGACCCTGCTGGCGGACGAAGGCGTCAGGGTCCAGGACAACGGCCGGGGCATCCCGGTCGACCGGCACCCGATCGAGAAGCGTCCGGCGGTAGAGGTCGTCCTCACCACCCTGCATGCCGGCGGAAAGTTCGACGGCAAGTCCTACGCCGTGTCCGGCGGCCTGCACGGCGTCGGCATCTCGGTTGTCAACGCCCTGTCGCGTCGGCTCGCGGTCGAGATCCGGCGGGACGGGTTCACCTGGACCCAGGAGTACCACCGGGGCGGGACGCCGGCCGGACCGCTGACGAAGGGTGCGCCAACGCGGGCGACCGGTACCACGGTGACGTTCTGGGCCGACGAGGCGATCTTCGTCGAGACCACTCATTACTCATTCGAAACCCTGTCCCGGCGATTGCAGGAGATGGCCTTCCTGAACCGGGGGCTCACGATCACGCTGCGCGACGAGCGGCCGGAGGTCCCGACCGAGGTCACCTACCAGTACAAGGGCGGCATCGCCGACTTCGTCCGGCACATCAATGCGACGAAGGAACCGATCCACAAGTCGATCGTGAGCTTCGAGCTGCAAGGGGATGGGATGGCGCTCGAGGTCGCCATGCAGTGGAACTCCAGCTATGCCGAGTCGGCGTACACGTTCGCGAACACGATCAACACCCGGGAGGGCGGTACCCACGAGGAGGGCTTCCGGGCGGCCCTGACCTCGGTGGTCAACCGTTACGCGAGGGACAAGGGGCTGCTGAAAGAGAAGGACGACAACCTCACCGGGGACGACATTCGGGAGGGACTCACCGCGATCGTCAGTCTCAAGCTCGCCAATCCCCAATTCGAGGGCCAGACGAAGACCAAGCTCGGCAACACCGAGGCCAAGACGTTCGTCCAGAAGGCGTGCAACGACTGGGTGCGGGACTGGCTCGACCGCAATCCGGGCGAGGCGAAAACCGTCATCCAAAAGACCGCCCAGGCCGCCCAGGCCCGCCTCGCCGCCCGCAAGGCCAGAGACCTGACCCGGCGCAAGGGGTTGCTCGAATCCGGCGGTCTGCCGGGCAAGCTGGCCGACTGCCAGTCGACGAACCCGGAGGAGTCCGAGGTTTACATCGTCGAGGGCGATTCCGCCGGAGGGTCGGCCAAGGGCGGCCGCAACTCGATGTTTCAGGCCATCCTCCCGATCCGGGGGAAGATCATCAACGTCGAGAAGGCGCGCATCGACCGGGTGCTCAAGAACCAGGAAGTCCAGGCACTGATCACCGCCCTCGGCACCGGGATTCACGACGACTTCGATCTCACCAAGCTGCGCTATCACAAGATCGTGTTGATGGCCGACGCCGACGTGGACGGCCAGCACATTCGGACCTTGCTGCTGACCCTGCTCTTCCGGTTCATGAAGCCGCTGATCGAAGCCGGCCATGTCTTTCTCGCCCAGCCGCCGCTCTACAAGATCAAGTGGCCCCGTGACGACCCGCAGTACGCCTACTCCGATCGGGAGCGCGACGGCCTGATCGCACTCGGCCTCGAAGCCGGTAAGAAGCTGCCGAAAGAGGACTCGATCCAGCGCTACAAGGGGCTGGGGGAGATGAACGCCAACGAGCTGTGGGACACCACGATGGACCCGGCGAAACGGATCCTGCTCCAGGTGACCTTGGAAGACGCGGCCACCGCCGACGAGCTGTTCAGCGTTCTCATGGGTGAAGACGTCGAGGCCCGCCGCAGCTTCATCACCCGCAACGCCAAGGACGTCCGTTTCCTCGATATCTGACCCACCGAACCGAGTCCGAGAGGTTCCCTTGACCGAGGTCACCACCCCACCGCCGTACGACCGGATCGAGCCGGTCGACCTCCAGGTAGAGATGCAGCGCAGCTACATCGACTATGCGATGTCGGTCATCGTCGGACGCGCATTGCCGGAGGTGCGCGACGGGCTCAAGCCGGTGCACCGCAGGGTGCTCTACGCCATGTTCGACGGGGGCTACCGCCCGGACCGCGGCTACTCGAAGTGCGCCCGGGTCGTCGGCGAGGTCATGGGGGCCTACCACCCGCACGGTGATACCGCGATCTACGACACGCTCGTCCGCCTGGCCCAGCCCTGGTCGCTGCGGATGCCGCTCGTCGACGGGCAGGGCAACTTCGGCTCGCCGGGCAACGACCCGCCGGCCGCTTACCGGTACACAGAGTGCCGGCTTCAGCTACTCGCCATGGAGATGCTCCGCGACATCGACCAGGACACCGTCGATTTCGTCGCCAACTACGACGGGCGCTCCCAGGAGCCGCTTGTTCTGCCGAGCCGCTTCCCCAACCTGCTGGTCAACGGGGCCGCCGGGATCGCGGTCGGAATGGCGACCAACATACCGCCGCACAATCTGCGCGAGGTGTCCTCCGGGGTGCAGTGGTACCTCGAGCATCCGACCGCACCGGACGACGAGCTGCTCACCGCGCTGCTCGAACGGGTCAAGGGACCGGACTTCCCGACGGGGGCCCTTATCGTTGGCCGCGACGGCATCGAGGATGCCTACCGGACCGGCCGTGGCAGCATCCGGATGCGAGCTGTGGTCGAGGTCGAGGAGGACCCCCGCGGGCGGCAGACCCTCGTCGTCACCGAGCTTCCCTACCAGGTGAATCCGGACAACCTCGCGGAAAAGATCGCGGATCTGGTTCGCGAAGGCCGGGTGGGGGGGATTTCCGACGTTAGAGACGAATCAAGCGCCCGGCTCGGTCAACGGCTCGTCATCGTCCTCAAACGGGATGCGGTCGCAAAGGTCGTTCTGAACAACCTCTACAAGCACACCCAGCTTCAGGACACCTTCGGCGTCAACATGCTCGCCCTGGTCGACGGGGTTCCACGCACGCTGACCATCGCCGAAATGGTCCGGCACTACGTGACCCACCAGGTCGAGGTCATCGTCCGTCGGACCAGGTACCAGCTGCGTAAGGCCGAGGAGCGGGCGCACATTCTGCGCGGGTACCTCAAGGCCCTCGATGCGCTCGACGAGGTGATCGCGCTGATCCGGCGCAGCGACACGGTCGAGGACGCGCGCACTGGACTGATCGGGCTGCTCGACATCGACGAGGTCCAGGCCAACGCGATCCTCGACATGCAGCTGCGTCGGCTCGCAGCGCTGGAACGCCAGAAGATCATCGACGAGTTCGCCGAACTGACCGCCCGGATTGCCGAACTCGAGTCCATCCTCGCCAGCGAAGAGCGTCAACGGAGCATCGTCTCGACCGAGCTAGCCGAGATCGTGGAGCGACACGGCGACGATCGACGGAGCCGAATCATCGCCTACGAGGGCGACATGTCCATGGAGGACCTGATCGCCGACGAGGAGGTGGTCGTCACAATCAGTCGCACCGGCTACGCAAAACGGACGAAAAGCGACCTCTACCGCTCGCAGCGGCGGGGCGGTAAGGGCGTGCAAGGAGCCACCCTCAAGCAGGACGACATTGTCGAGCACTTCTTCGTCACCACGACGCATCACTGGATCCTGTTCTTCACGAACAAGGGCCGGGTGTACCGGGCCAAGGCGCACGAGCTGCCGGAGACGAGCCGCGTGGCCCGCGGCCAGCACGTCGCCAACCTGCTCGCCTTCCAGCCGGACGAGCGCATCGCGTCGGTCATCGACATCACCGACTACCGGGTGGCGCCGTACCTCGTTCTGGCGACGAAACGGGGACTGGTGAAGAAAACCCCGCTCCTCGAGTTCGACTCGAACCGCACCGGCGGTGTGATTGCCATCAATCTGCGCGACGATGACGAACTCATCTCCGCAGCGCTGCTCGGGCCGGCCGATGATCTTCTGCTGATCAGCCGGCAGGCCCAGGCGATCCGGTTCCACGCGACCGATGAGGCGCTGCGCCCGATGGGGCGGGCCACCAGCGGCGTCATCGGAATGCGTTTCGGTGGCGCCGATGAGTTGCTCGCCATGGAGGTGGTGCGCGCCGACGCCGACGTGCTCGTCGCCACCGACGGCGGATATGCGAAGCGGACGAAGGTGGAGGGCTACCCGCTGCAGGGCCGGGGGGGCAAGGGGGTGTTGACGGCGAAGATCGTCAGCAAGCGTGGGCAGCTGGTCGGGGCGCTGATCGTCCGCCCCGAGGAGGAGATCTACGCGATCACCTCGAACGGCGGGGTGATTCGCACCCCGGTGCGAGAAGTCCGCCGGGCCCAGCGTCAAACGATGGGGGTCCGTTTGATCAACCTGGCCGGGGGTGACACCGTCGTGGCCATTGCACGCAACGCCGAGCCCGACCAGGAGAACGGAACCAGCTGACGTGACCGACGAGTGGACCCGCCGGGCCGCCGCGGGGGTGGGCCAGCCCGGGGGGCGCGCCGCTGACCCGCCTGGCGCGGATCAGCCGGTAGCTGGGTCGCCGGATGGCGAGCGCCGGGCCGACGAGGTTCACCTCGGTGCGGGGGAGGCGCCCGAAGCGCGGCCGCGCGACGGCGGAACCGGCGAGCGAGGGCCGGACGTGTCGCCCGGCGCCAGGCCTTTCCAGAGCGGGCAGCCGAGGCGCGGTCCCTCGGCGACGGCCCGCCGCCCGCCGGGTTCTCCACCGCGCGGTACGGCCGTCATCACCCCGGCTCCGGGCACCGCGCGCCGACCCACTCGACGGGCCCGTCTGGTGCTCAAGCGGATCGACCCCTGGTCGATCCTCAGGCTGACCTTCGTCTACTCGCTCGCCCTCTACCTGATCATCCTGGTGGCGGTCTCGGCTCTCTACGCGCTCCTCGCCGCGATGGGCGTCTTCCACTCGCTGGACACCTTCTTTCACGACGTCGGCTCCACCTCGTCGGCGAGCTCCTACTTCGGATTCGGCCGCGTCTTCCTGGTGGCCCTGGTGATCGGCGCGGTCAACGTGGTGCTCCTAACCGCGCTCGTCACGCTTGGTGCCTTCCTGTACAACCTGTGTGTCGACCTGGTGGGCGGTGTCGAGCTGACGTTGACCGAAGCCGAGTGATCCGCTCCGCCGCGTGGGGTAACCTGCTGCGGCCCGGTCGGTCGTCGCCGGCCAGGCCGAGCGCTGGGGCCTGTAGCTCAGTCGGTTAGAGCGCATCCCTGATAAGGATGAGGCCGGAGGTTCAAGTCCTCCCAGGCCCACGGTTGTCGACCGGGAAGGTTCGCGGATGAAGAAGGCCGTGCTGGTTGTGCTCGCGGTGCTGGCTGGCCTGAGCGCCGTCCGGCGCTGGCGCGGCGATCGGGCCGAGGCCGATCTCTGGCACGAGGTGACCACCGGCGGTCATTGATCCGGCCGGCGCCGCCGAGCCGTCGGGGACGTAGCTCAATTTGGCAGAGCACCGCCTTTGCAAGGCGGGGGTTAGGGGTTCAAGTCCCCTCGTCTCCACGTGATCGTTTGACGTTCGGGGGCGGTATAACCGCAGGTCAGGGGCGGTTTTGTGGGAGGCCCGAGGTTATTACCTAGTCTAGCCCAAGGGGTCGAGGCCATTCGAGCTGTTCAGCGGACCGGTGATCACGTAACGCCGCGCGGCGACTTTTCAGGTCGAAGTAATTTAGGACGCCTGGATTGTCACGTAGCCTAGCCGCGTAGTGACCAGTTGCGTGATCTGCTGACCGCAACTATTGGTACCCGTTTCTAGTGCGCTGAAGTAAACCTCGTACGTGCCCGCCGGAATCGCGGTTCCGTCATCGCCGTTATCGCCTAGGTGCGCTGTGAGAGTTCTGCCATCAGTCATGGCCGGACCGAAGCTTTCAACGTGCCAGGTTGCCGTACTGGTCCAGGGCACCGGCCCCTGACTCGAACCTGATTGCGGCGAAGGAGGCGGGGCGTAGACGCTGGCATGCGACCGCATCACCATCACGCGAACTTTTGCCAGAGACACCCCAGACGCGGTAGCCAAGTGAGCGGGTAACGCCGTCGGCGAACTTCCACGCACGCGATCAATGACCCCTGCGTCCGAGTCGGCATTGAAACCAGCAACCGGGGCCGGAAGGTTGCACGCGGGAAGCCAGCTGTTCGTCACCGCCGACGACGAGCTGAGCGGGGCTCCAGCTCCGGCTCGGCTATGGGTCGCGGCAACTCGATTCGTAAAGGACGGACCACTCGACGATCTCAAGCTCAAGCCATATGCCGATACCAGTCCGAGCAGCGTCAACAACGCGACGCCGCCGGCGAGCGCTCCGCCACGACGCAACCGAACTCGATGGCGAACACGGTCTAACGCTGCGTCAGGACCAGCCGCTTCGGGCGCGAGACGGAATAGGGCATCGCGCAACTTGGCGAACTCATCGGCCTGGTCACTCACGATCGTCCTCCTGTGTTTGCGCTGGTTCGAGCGGCAACTCGTAAGGTCCGGAGCGCGTCGGAAAGCTGGCTCTTCACGGTCCCTTCGGAGCACCGCATTCGAGCTGCAACCTCGCGCACTGAGAGGTCACCGCACACATGGAGAACCACGACCGCGCGCTGCTTCGCGCCAAGTCTGGCAAGCCAGCGACCAACCTGATCCCGGTCATCGACCTGACCGGCTGCGTCGGGCGATGCGAATTCCGGTCCAGCTGACCCGGGCCCTCTACGCCAGACGGATTTCTGTGACCGCGCATGGATGTGGCTCATAACCGTGACCGTATAGGCGTGGGGATTGCCCGCCGCGATCTCGCGGCCCCAGCGACGCCAGACTTGCAGAAGGGCCGACTGCACACGTGGCCTGGGTTCGTCGATCTTGTTGCTGGCAGCGCACGAGCACCGCAGTTCTGATCGCAGCCGGGTCTGATATCGTGCTATCATTCTGTCGTGGCGCAGATCCTCGTCCGGCAACTCGATGACGACGTCAAAGCGGCACTGCAGAATCGTGCTCGGGCGCATGGCCGCTCTACGGAGGAGGAGGTGCGCGAGATCCTCCGCGACGCCGTCCGTACCGACCACACGGCGTCGGCCCCGCTCGGTTCGACGATTGCGGACCGGTTCCGTGGCCTCGGCCTGGCCGGCGGCATTGCCGAGTTGCGCGGCCACCCGGCCCGCGCCGCCGACCTCGCCGAGCTGTGATCATCCTCGACACGAACGTGCTCTCCGCCCTGATGCGCGACGAGCCGGACCCGACCGTCGTCCGCTGGTTGGATGCCGAGCCGGCCGAGTCGATCTGGACTACCGCGATCACAGTGTTTGAAGTGCGGACCGGTCTGGACTTGCTGGACGCCAGCCACCGCCGGCAGCGCCTTGAGTCGGCGTTCGAACGGCTCCTCGCCGACGATCTCGATGGGCACGTCCTGGCCTTCGACACGGCCGCAACCCAGTCGGCCGGCGCCATCGTCGCCCACCGCCAGCGCGCCGGACGCTCGGTCGAGATCCGCGACGCCCAGATCGCCGGGATCAGCCTGGCCCGGAAAGCCAGCCTCGCCACCGGCAACACCAGGCACTTCACCGAGCTCGGTGTTCGCCTGGTCGACCCGTGGAGTCCGACCACCCGTCGCACCCGCTAACACGCTCCAGCACAGCCACGTACGCCAACGGCACCCGGCGAGGTCGCGAAGGAGGCCGCCGGTGTGGGGGGCCCGGCACCTTGGATCAGGAGCGCGGATAGACCTTGTCGGGAGCCTCCGCGGCCTCCGGAAGCGTCACCTGCTCCGGATAGGGCGTACCGCCAGTCAGTATTGGTGCGGCAGGTCGGGTCATCCAGGCAACCGCCGCGCCGACCGCCGCGCCGACCGCTAGGCACCCGATGGCGAGCGGCCAGCGGCGCACCGGACCCGAGGGTTCGCCCCGCAGGGCCGACAGCGCGCGATGTCCGCGCCGACGGGCTTCCCGACGGGCCGGGGCGGAGCGGCCGAGTGCGGTGCCGACCGCTCCCACGACCGCCGGTGCGACCGTACCGCGGAGCTGATCGCGGGCGGTCTCCAACGCCGGCGTGAGTCTCTCCCGGGCGGTCTCGAGGACCGGCCCGATCTGATCCCGGGCGGATTCGAGCTTAGGGGTGGCAGCCTTCGCGGCCGCGCTCGCGCGCTGTGCCTGCGCTTGTGGCACGGCCAGGGACATTCCGAACACGTCGACCTCCGAGGGTGTGGTCCCCTTGAGCCTTCCCCGCCCGCCCACCAGGCAACCCTGGGGTCGGCGGCCCCGAACGGTGCACGGGCCGCATGCGAGGATGGCGGCCCAGCCGATCCCCCGAGGTGGACCCGATCGTGGCCGAACAGCTCTTTGCCACCCTGCACACGTCCGAGGGCGACATCCGCCTCGAACTTTTCCCGAATCACGCGCCGAAGACCGTGCGCAACTTCGTCGACCTCGCCGAGGGAAGCCGCGAGTGGACCGATCCGCGCAGCGGCGCTACCAGTACCGCCCCGCTCTACGACGGCACGGTGTTCCACCGGGTGATCAGCGGTTTCATGATCCAGGGCGGTGACCCGCTCGGCACTGGCACAGGTGGCCCGGGCTACCGGTTTCCGGACGAGATCCACCCCGAGCTGTCCTTCACCCGCCCGTATCTGCTCGCCATGGCGAACGCCGGCCCGAACACCAACGGTTCGCAGTTCTTCATAACCGTTGCGGCGACCGCATGGCTCACCGGAAAGCACACGATCTTCGGTGAGGTCGCCGACGCCGACGGTCGATCGGTCGTCGACCGGATCATCGGATTGCCGACCGGCCCCCGGGACCGACCGGCCATCGACGTGGTCGTCACTTCGGTGAGCGTCGAACGCACCGGCGCCTGAGGACCGCGGGGGCAAGGGCGGGAATGGGGTGAGCGCCGACGGTCCCACTGGCACCGGGAGGGACGCGGCCGACCCGGGGCTGGGTGCCGAGACCACCTGCTACCGGCACCCGAGGCGTCCCGCATCGGTCCGTTGCGTGCGCTGCGACCGCTACATCTGCCCGGACTGCATGCGACCCGCCGCGGTCGGATTCCAGTGTCCCGAATGCGTCGCCGAGGGCAGCCGAACGATCCGGACGCCGAGGACGGTCTACGGCGGGCGGGTCGCCGCCGGTCCGCCGATCGTCACCTACGGCCTCATCGGCATCAACGTCGCCATTTTCCTCGTCACCGCCATCGGCGGGACCAGCCTGGGCTTCTCCGGCGGAGCGTCGCCCCTGTACGGGCGACTGGCGCTGATCCCGTACGACGTCGGGGTTGCCGGGCAGTACGACCGGCTGCTCTCCTCGATGTTCCTGCACTACGGGTTGGTGCACATCGCGGCCAACATGTACGCGCTGTACCTCGTCGGCCCGACCCTCGAGCGAATCCTGGGCCGAGTGCGCTACCTCATGCTGTACTTCGGGGCCGGCCTCGGCGGGAGCGTTGCGGTCTACCTGTTCAGCGGGCCCGGTCAACCAACCGCGGGCGCCTCAGGCGCCATCTTCGGGCTGTTCGCGGCCTTCGTCGTGTTCGCCCGCCATCAGCGCCGGGACGCCACCGCGATGGTCGGTGTCATCGTGCTCAACCTCGTGCTCACCTTCACGATCTCCGGCATCAGCATCTGGGGTCACGTCGGCGGGCTCGTCATCGGTGCGGCGATCGCGGCGCTGCTGGCCTACGCGCCGGCCGGGCGATGGCGTAGCGCGGTCCAGGCCGGCGGCCTGCTCGTGCTCGCAGTCGTCCTGGTGGCCGCCTGCGCGGTCCGCACGCATGACCTGCGTCAGACCTACCTCCCGGCTCAGCTCGCCGGCCTGGCCGCTTCGATCGCCGCGGCGACCCTGGGGGTGTCCCCGCCGACCCGGTAGCCGGCGAGCACGATGATCCGGTCCACGGTCTCGATCTCCAGTGCCCGGGCCCGGGTCAGGTACCCCAGGGTGACGGCGCGGACGGCGGTGACCTCCGGCCAGGGCAGAAGCTCCCGGCGCCAGGTCGCCACCACCCAGATCCCGCTTCGGGTGAGGGCGATCGTCGGCCGCAGGGCGCGCGACCGGGCACCCTCGCCGATGAGGAGGATTCCGCCGGCGCCCGCGAGCACCCGTCCGGCCGGGTCGGTGAAGATGGCGGCGGCGATCAGCGCGAGCGCGCCAGCCCAGAGCGCGGCCAGCAGCACCGGGCGCGGTGACCAGGACGCGGTCAGCTCAGGCTCGATGGGCGGCGCCATTCCCGTCATCCCCATTGTGGACAAAAGCTGTGGGTAAATGACAGCGGTGAAAGATCGTTCAGCGCCAGCGGGTGGCCAGCCCGAAGCCGCCGAGGATCCAGAGGAACCCGATGAGCAGATTGAAATTGTGCAGTGGACGAAGCAGCACGAACGATCCGTCGGTGACGTAGAAAAGCGCGAGCCAAGCGATGCCGATGAGGAAGGAGATGACCATGAGTGCGCCAACCCACGGCGGGCTCTGCTTCTTCTTCGGTGACTGGCGTGGCGGCGGGGTATAGGCCGCCTTCTGCCGGACCCGCGACTTGGGCACGTTTCCCTCCGTCCGATGGCCACCGCCCCCCGGGAGGCGGCGCGTCCCTTAGCGTAGACGCCGAGACCACCATCCCGGCGAGGAAGGACCCGCGGTGCACCTGCCCTGGCGACCCCGCGGCGGCGCGTGGAGCGCCGCGGTGCCGGTCGTCCTGGCGTTGGCCGGGGTGCTGTTCGTCGCCTCCGGGCGCACCGCGCAGGGCACCGATCTGCAGGCCAGCCGGACTACCGGGCTGTCCGGCCTGATCGTCGCCGAGCAACTCCAGGCGAGCCGGCTCGCCGCAACCGAGCGGTCCCTTGCGGACCGGGTCGCCGCGCTCACCGCGAGAGTGGGGGCCGGGGAGCAGGCGGTCGCCACCCTTCAGGCGCAGGCGGAATCACTCGGCAGCCTGGCCGGCCTGGATCCCGTTTCGGGTCCGGCCGTTGTCGTTACCTTGAACGACGCCCCCCGCCCCACCGCGGGTCGGACCCCGCCGGGCAATCCAACGCCAGACGATCTGGTGGTTCACCAGCAAGACGTCCAGGCCGTAGTGAACGCGCTCTGGGCGGGGGGCGCCCGGGGCATGTCGATCATGGATGACCGGGTGGTGGCCACCACCGCGGTGCGCTGCGTGGGGAACACGCTGCTGCTCGACGGCATCGTTTACTCCCCGCCCTACGTGGTGACCGCCATCGGGGATCCGTCGC
Organism: Mycobacteriales bacterium; assembly: GCA_035533475.1. Taxonomy (NCBI): domain Bacteria; kingdom Bacillati; phylum Actinomycetota; class Actinomycetes; order Mycobacteriales; species Mycobacteriales bacterium. The sequence continues at coordinate 285,714 of DATLTS010000041.1, forward strand.
GGCTGCAACTCGCCCTCGACGAGTCGACCGACGTGCAGATCTATCGGGAGTACGTCGCTGCCTTTGGGCTCGGCTACGCCGTGACCACCCCCGGATCGACGACCCTGCCCGGCTACCGCGGTCCGCTCGAGCTCTCGTCCGCCGTGGCCGCCCCGTGACGGTCGGCGACACGATTCGCACCGGGCTACGCGGCCTCGGCCAACTGCTCATCACCAGCGGCATAGTCATCCTGCTGTTCGTCGTCTACGAGCTCTTCGTCACCAACCTGTACACGAACCGGGAACAGCATCACCTGTCTGTGCAGCTGCACGAGATCTGGACCCAACGGCACGCCGAGGCGCCGCTCATCCTCGGCGACGGCATCGCCGAGCTGTTCATCCCCCGGTTCGAGCGCGATTACGACAAGATCATCGTGGAGGGGGTCCTCGAGGAGGACCTGAAGAAGGGACCCGGGCATTATCCGGGGACCGCGCTACCGGGGCAGATCGGCAACTTCGTCGTATCGGGGCACCGGACCACCTACGGCGCGCCGTTCAACCGGCTCGACGAGCTCCGGGTCGGCGATCCGATCGTCGTCGAGACCTACACGTCCTACTACGTCTACCAGGTGCTGTCCGAACAGACCGTGCTCCCGGACGATCTCGCGGTCATCGCCCCGGTTCCCAACCACCCCGGGGAGCGCCCTACCGAGGCGATGATGACCTTCACCACCTGTACCCCCAAGTATTCGGCGAGCCATCGGCTGATCCTGTACGCGCGATTGGCGAGCAGCCAACCGCGGCTCGAAGGTCCACCGGCTGTGCTGGCACTGGGAGGCTGAGCCGATGTACGTGTGGATCTGGCGGCGGCTCCCCGGGGGCCTGCCCGGCAAGCTGGCCGGGACTATCGTGCTGCTCGCCGGAGTGGTGGCGCTGCTGTTCTTCCTTGTGTTTCCCTGGGTCGAGCCGAGGTTGCCGTTCAATCACGTGAACATCGGTCCGGCCTCACCCACCGCGCCGCCCGCCTCGACCCCGGCAACGCCGGGCACACCGAATTGAGCCGGCCGATGCCCGGCGCCGCCTCCGCGCCCCGACCGCACCGGGGTCGGCGGACCGGCCACGCCGAGCGGGTCATCCGTTACGCCTGCGCGCAGCGGCTCGCGGCGGCCAAGGTGCCGAAGCTCGTCGAGTTCCGGGACTCCCTCCCGAGAACGACGGTCGGCAAGCCGCTGCGCCGGGTGCTGCTCGACGAGGGGCGACGCCGGACCGGGCCGCCAGCGGCTCGCCCGCGGGCCCGAACGGCGCGCTCGCAATGACCAGGATCCTCGTGATCGACAACTACGACAGTTTCGTCTTCAACCTGGTCCAGTACCTCGGCCAGCTCGGTGCCGAGTGCGTCATCCGGCGCAACGACGCGCTCGAGCCGGCGGAGCCCCTCGAGCTGGCGGTCGACGGGATCCTGTTGAGTCCGGGGCCAGGCACCCCCGAGCAGGCCGGGGTTTGCGTCCCACTGGTCCGCACGTGCGCGGGGCGCCTTCCGGTGCTTGGGGTATGCCTTGGCCACCAGGCCATCGCCGTGGCCTACGGCGCGGTGGTTCACCGTGCTCCCGAGTTGCTGCACGGCAAGACCAGCGCGGTGCACCACGGTGGTGCGGGCGCGCTGGCCGGGTTGCCCGACCCGTTCACCGCCACCCGCTACCACTCACTGGTGGTCGACCCGCAGAGCGTCGCCGATCCCCTCGAGGTGACCGCACGGACCGATACCGGCGTCATCATGGGACTGCGGCATCGGGAGCTGCCGGTCGAGGGCGTGCAATTCCACCCGGAGTCGATCCTCACCGAAGGTGGCCACCGGCTGCTGGCGAACTGGCTGACCACCTGCGGTGATCCCGACGCGGCCACCCGGCTCGCGGCGGTTACGGGCTGATGCTGACCGTCGGGCTTGGCGAACTGCTCGGCGATCCGGTGGGGGTGGGCGACGGCGTGGGCGACGGCGTGGGCGACGCGGTTGGCGCCTCGTTCACCGTGATCGTCACGGTGCTTCCCTGGGGTTGGTAGCTGCCGGGGTTCGGCGACTCGTTGACGACCAGCCCGGTCGGTTGGGTGGTGTCGAACGTCTGCTGCTCGACCACCTGGAAACCGGCACCGGCCAGCGCGGAATCCGCCGCTTGGGGAGTCTGCCCGATGACATTGGGCACCTGAACGCTGCCCGAGGCCACGACGAGGTTGACCTTGGTCCCGGCCGGAACGGACGTTCCCGGCACGGGGGTGCTGTCGAGCACCGTGCCCTTCACCGCACCCTGCTGGTTCTGCTCGGTCACCGTGCCGACGGCGAGCCCGGAGGACTTGAGCTGCGCGGCCGCGCTGGTCTCGGTCAGTCCGATCAACTGCGGCACCGCGACGATCTGGATGCCTTGGGACACCGTGAGGTTGACCGCGCTGCCCTTTCCGTAGAGGATGCCGGCCACCGGGTACTGGCTGATCACCTCGCCCTTCGGAAGGGCGTTGTACACGGTCATGATCGAACCCGCGTGCAGCCCCTTTGCCGAGAGCACCTGTTCCGCCTGGCCGAGCGGTAGTGCGTGCAGGTCCGGCGTGACCACGTCCATAGTCGAATGCCCGAGCAGGGACTTCGCGACGAGCAGTGCGATGACGAAGACCGCGACGACGGCAGCGAAAAGGAGGAGGTATGCCCAGCCGCGGCGGGTCCGGTCGTCGCCGGGTTGGCGGAGGAGCACCGTCGTCGAGGCCGCAGCCGGGGCGATCAGAGCGGTGTCGTCGTTCAAGATTGGCGTTGCCTGCACCGGGCGCCCGGCGAGCGCTCGGCCGATGTCGGCTCGCATCTCCTCCGCGGACTGATAGCGATTCGCCGGGTTCTTCGCCATGGCCTTGAGCACGATCGCGTCAGCGCTGGCGGGGATCTCAGGGTCGAGCCTGGACGGTGGAATCGGGCTCTCGCGAACGTGCTGATAGGCGACCGCGACCGGGGAATCCCCAGTGAACGGCGGCGACCCGGTGAGCAACTCGTAGAGCAGGCAACCGGTGGAGTAGATGTCGCTCCGCGCGTCGACGTGCTCACCCCGGGCTTGTTCGGGTGAGAGGTACTGGGCGGTGCCGATCACCGCGGCGGTCTGCGTCATTGTCGCGGCGGAGGCGGTCATCGCCCGGGCTATGCCGAAGTCCATGACCTTGAGGTCGCCCGAGGGGGTGAGCATGACGTTCGCCGGTTTGATGTCGCGGTGCACGATGCCGGCCTGATGGCTGTAGTCGAGGGCCCGGCAGATCTCAGCGGCGATTTCCAGGGCTCGCTCCGGTAGCAACCGGCCTTCCTGCGCCAGCACGTCGCGCAGGGTGTGACCCTCGACGTATTCCATGATGATGTACGGGACGGTGACGCCGGCGACCGTGTCCTCGCCAGTGTCGTAGACGGCGACGATGGCTGGATGGTTGAGCGCGGCGGCGGCCTGAGCCTCGCGACGGAAGCGGCCCTGGAACGACGGGTCGCGAGCCAGGTCGGCCCGCAACAGTTTGATGGCGACGTCACGACCGAGCCGCACGTCGAGGCCGAGGTGAACCTCGGCCATCCCACCGAAGCCGAGGATCTCGCCGAGCTCGTACCGCCCGCCCAGGGTGCGCTGTTCAGTGGCCATTGTCGCCGCCGTTGCCCTTACCCGGTTTGCCGGGCCCGGGGGGCCCCGGCGCGCTCGCTACCGTCAGCGTGACGGTGCTGCCCTGCAACACCGAACCAGATGGCCCCACTCCGACAACGGTATCCGGTGGAACCCCGCCAACGGGCGTCGTGACCTCGCGAACGGCGAGTCCGAGTTGGACCAGGGTGGCCGCGACCGTCGGGTAGGGCTGCCCGATCGCAGCGGCTGGGTTGACCGTGACGAGCTGGGGTCCGGCGGCGAGGGTCAGCGTCACCCTCGACCCTTGATCGATCAAGCTGCCGGGCTTGGGGCTTTCGGTGAGCACCGTGCCGCGCGCGTGGTTCTGATCGGTGACCGTTGTCGTCACCACCGCGAAGCCGGCGTGCTTCAGCGCGGAGACGGCGGCGGCCTGGTTCGTTCCGATCACGGTCGGGACCCGTGCGGTGGGCGTAGTCGCGCAGGCCCGGATGGTGAAGAAGCCGAGAATGACGACGAGGCCGCCGATCCCGATGAAGATCCGGCGAACCCGCCGGCGCTCCCGATCGAGTGTCGTCGGGATCGGAGTGAGCCGCCCGGGGGTGCCGGCGGTGAGCTGTCGGGTCGGTGTAGCGGCTCCGGGGGCCCGGGCCCCGGCGGGCGCGAGGACGGGCACGGCCGCCGCCATCCCCTCCGTCCGCCCGGAGAGTGCGAGAGCGGTCCGACCCATCTCCCCACCATCGGCGAAGCGCTGGGCCGGGTCCCGGGCCATCGCCCGGGCGACGAATTCACGGATTGGCTCCGGCAGGGAGGAAGGCAGGGGCGGTACTTCCGCGCGGATGTGGGCAAGCGCGATGCCGACGGCGTTATCGCCGGTGAAAGGCCGTCCGCCGGAAAGGGCCTCGTAGGCGACGACGCCGAGCGCGTAGAGGTCACTGGCCGCGGTTGCGGGTTGGCCCTCGGCCTGTTCGGGCGATAGGTAATGCGCGGTGCCGAGTACCAGGCCGGTCTGGGTGATCGCAGCCGTGGAGGTGTTGCGGGCGATCCCGAAATCGGTGACCTTGACCACACCGTCGCTGCGGATGAGCAGGTTGCCCGGTTTGACATCGCGGTGCACGACCCCGGCGTCGTGTGCCGACTGGAGGGCGAGCGCTGCCTGGCCGACGATGCCCAGCGCCTGCGCCGGGGGAAGTGGTCCCTCCCGTTGGAGCACCGTGGACAGCGGCTCGCCGTCGACGAGTTCCATAACGAGGTAAGCCAGGCCGTCCTGCTCGCCGTAGTCGAAAACGTTCGCAATGCCCGGATGGGATAGGGCTGCCGTGTTCTTCGCCTCGTCCCGGAACCGGAGCCGGAAATGCTCGTCGTCGCCGAGGTCGGCGCGGAGCAGTTTGACCGCCACCGTGCGGTCGAGAACGCCGTCACGGGCGCGCCACACCTCGCCCATGCCGCCGCCGGCGATCCGCACCAGAAGGGTGTAGCGATCGCCGAGCACGGCATCCTGAGCGATGATCATCCGATCACCGCTTGGATGACCGCCCGTGCGATCGGGGCGGCGACCGCTCCGCCCGTGGCATCGTTGCCGCCGAGCCCGCCGCCGTTCTCGACGATGACCGCGACCGCGACCGCGGGGTTGTCTGCGGGCGCGAACGCGGTGAACCAGGCATCCGGCGGAGTACCGGGTGCGCCATGGTTGGCCGTACCAGTCTTGCCGGCCACTTGGATACCCGGGATCTGAGCGGCGGTGCCGGTGCCGGAGTTGACGACCAACTCCATCAGCTGCTTGATCTGGCTCGCGACGGCGGGGGACACGGGAGTCCCGAGTTGTTGGGGCTGCGCCTGGCTGATCGTGGACAGATCGGGAGCCTCTACCCGTTGTACCAGGTAAGGGGCCATGAGGACTCCGTTGTTGGCGATCGCGGCGGAGACCATCGCCGCCTGAAGCGGGGTGACCGCGTCGTCGTATTGCCCGATCGACGCCAGCGCTGTGTTGGGCAGATTCGCGCCGTTGGAGAACTGGCTGGCAGCGACCGGAAGCGGTACCGACAGCCCGGTGCCGAAGCCGAATTTCTTGGCCTGCGCTGCGAGTCTTCCAATCCCGAGCTTGAGGCCCAGGCCGGCGAACGCCGTGTTGCACGAGATGCGGAAGGCGTCGGCGATCGTGTCGGTGACCCCGTTGCCGCAACTCTCCCCGGCGAAGTTGTGGAGCAGAACCGTGGTCTCCGGGAGCAGGAGCGCGTTCGGAGTCGGGAGCTGTGTTTGCGCGGTGTACTGGCCGGTGCTGAACGCGGTCGCCAAGTCGACGATCTTGAACATCGAGCCCGGCGGATAGCTCTCTTCCAGTGCGCGGTCAAGCAGCGGATTGCCGGGCGCTCGGAGCAGGTTCTGGTAGGTGGCCTGGATCTGCGCGGTGTTGTGCGATGACAGTGGGGATGGGTCATAGGACGGCGAGGAGACCAGTGCGAGGATCGCCCCGGTTCGTGGATCGAGCGCCACGACCGCGCCCTGCTTCCCCTGCATCGCTGCCCAGGCCGCCTGCTGGGCCTTGGCGTTGATCGTAAGAACGATGGCCCCACCCTGGGGTGCCCGTCCGGTGAGTAGGTCGGACAGGCGTCGCACGAATAGCCGGCTGTCGTCACCGGCGAGGATCGAGTTCTCCGCCGCCTCGATCCCGGTCGCACCGTAGACCAACGAGTAGAAGCCGGTCACCGGGGCGAATTCGGCGCCGCCTGGGTACTCCCGGAGGTACTTCAGGCTGTCGCCGGTCGGAACGGACTTGGCGATCTCCTGACCACCCACGATGATCGGGCCGCGCTCATGGGAGTACTGGAATAACAGAATCCGGCTGTTGTGCGAGTTGTTCCGCAGGCTGGCCGCGTCGATGACCTGCACGTAGTTGATGTTGAGCAGCAGAGCGATGAACAGGGCGAGGATCGCGATCGCCACCCGCTTGATGGGGGCATTCATGCCTGGACCACCTGGGTCATCGCCTGGTCCGGACCGGTGGGCGGACTCGGCGGCAGGGCCGACATCGGGCGGCGGGCCGAGTCCGAGATCCGCAGCAGCAGGGCCACGAGCATCCAGTTGGCGACCAGACTGGAACCACCGTAGGAGAGGAACGGGAGCGTGATTCCGGTGAGCGGTATGAGCCGGGTGACCCCGCCGATCTGCACGAAGACCTGGAGCGCGAGTCCGAAGGCGAGACCGACCGCGAGCAGCTTGCCGAAGCCGTCGCGGACCGACAGCGCTGCACGCAGTCCCCGCGCGACCAGCAGAATGTAGATGACGAGCACGGCCATGAGCCCTACCAGGCCCAGTTCCTCTCCGATCGTTGCGGCGATGAAGTCGGTCTTGGCAAAGGGCACGATTCCCGGTCGTCCCTGGCCCAGCCCCGTGCCGAGAATGCCACCGGTTGCCAAGCCGAACAGGCCTTGGACGAGCTGGTAGGCGTTTCCCTGAACGTACTTGAACGGGTGTAGCCAGATTACGAAACGTTCCTTGACGTGCGCGAAAAGGTGATACGCGGCAAACGTGCCGACGAGGAACAGTCCGATCCCGATGACCACCCAGGAGCGCCGTTCAGTCGCGACGTAGAGCATGACGATGAAGATCCCGAAGAACATCAGGGAAGTGCCGATGTCGCTTTCCAGTCCGAGGACCGCGACGCTGGCTAGCCAGGCGACGAGGACCGGTCCGAGGTCGCGACCCCGGGGAAGGTCGACCCCGGCGATTCGTCGTCCCGCGAGGGCGAGCAGGTCGCGTTTGGCTACCAGGTATCCGGCGAAGAATGCCTCCAGAGCGAGTTTGGCGACCTCCTCCGGTTCGAAGGACAGTCCGCCGACCCGGATCCAGATATGCGCGCCGTTCACTTCGCTGAAGCGGGCCGGCAGGACGGTGGGGAGGAAGAGCAGCGCCAGACCGACGACCATCAGCGTGTAGGTGTAACGCTGGAGGATCCGATGGTCGCGAATTACCGCGAGCACCGCAACGAACAGGAGGATCCCCACGATCGTCCACATGAGTTGAAGCCGGGCATCCGATGTCGGTGGAGGTCGGTGCGCGGCCCGCGCGGTGTCCGCCGAGGCCAGGTCGAGTCGGTGGATGAGGACGAGGCCCAGCCCGTTGAGTGCGGCGGCGGTAGGAAGCAGGACGGGATCGGCGTATGGGGCCAGGCGGCGGACCGCGAGGTGGGCCACGAAGAAGGTAGCCGCCAGGGGCAGCCCGTAGGTGATGGTGTCCGTGGGGAAGTGGCTCGAGTGACCGAACCCGACGTCGATGTAGGCGAAAACCGTGACCAGCATGGCGAGCGCGACCAAGGTGATCTCGACGCCGCGCCGCCGTGGTCCGAGTGCCGGGTCGCCGGCGATCGCGGTCACGACGGGCCCGCCGGCAACGCACAACCGGCCTCGGCGAATAGCACCTTCAGGCCCGGCGGCACGGTCGGCCTGGGTTGGGGTGTCACCGCGCGCGCGGAAGGGGTCCGGGTGGGAGCGGGTGTGGGGGCAGTCCGGAGCGCGAGGGGTAGCTGGCTGGTCAGGTTCGAGCAGGCATCCGAAGTGAGCTGTCCGATCTTGCGGCGTCCGGCGGCCACCCCGCTCACCGGGATCCCGTCAGCGATCTGCTGGCGGTCGAAGGGGGGCAGAGCCTGAACCGGCAGGCCGGTCTGCTGGGCCAGCGAGTACAGGTGAAGCCCAGCCAGCGAGGCGTTGACCCCTCGGAAGATCGCGACTTGCTCGGCGCTGCCCGCGGTGGCGCCGACGTACCACTGGGAGCGGGTCCAGAGCACGGCGCCGCCGGCAATGGCGGCCAGTAGGACGGCGGCGACCAGGGCGATCGCCAGCCGCCGACGGGGTCGGGCGGCTGGTTGGGTGTCCGATGCACGGTGCCGAGGTGCCGCTCGGCGGGTCAGGGTCGCCCGAGCGGCCCGCCCAGCCGAGGTGTCGGGTGGTGGGGGGGCGACGGATTCGAGCATGGCCGCTCCGGCGACCAGAGGCCCAGCCAGCGGGCCGTTGCCGGTGTCACCGTCGATGACGTCACCGACGATGCAGGTCACGTTGTCCGGTCCACCCGCACGCAAGGCCAGGTCGACGAGCCGTTCACAGGCTTTGTTCGGGTTCGGTTCACCGAGGGCCTCGAGCATGGTGTCGGCCGAGACGACGCCGGAGAGCCCGTCGCTGCAGAGCAGGTAGCGGTCACCCGCTCGGGACTCCCGGACCGACAGGTCGAGTTCTACTTCACCGCGTCCGTCCAGTGCCCGGGTGATCAGCGAGCGCTGCGGGTGTGAGCTCGCTTCTTCGGCGGAGATGCGACCCTCGTCGACGAACTGCTGAACCAGCGTGTGGTCGTGAGTGATCTGGGTGAGCACGCCATCCCGGAGCAGATAGCACCTGGAATCCCCGACGTGGACTAGAGCGAGCCGCTGTCCGGCCCACAGCAGTGCGGTGAGGGTAGTCCCCATCCCGTCGAGGGCAGGGTCTCGAGCGACGAGGTCGCGCAGTCTCCCGTTAGCCGTCTCGACGGCCGCCCGCAATGCGCTGATCATGTCGGCGCCGGGGGTGTCGTCGTCGAGGGGGGCGATCGCGGCGATCGCCTCGGCGCTCGCGACCTCACCGGCGGCGTGCCCACCCATCCCGTCCGCGACGGCGAGTAGCCGCGGGCCGGCGTAGGCGGCGTCCTCGTTCCCCTCTCGCAGTAGGCCGACGTCGGAACGAATGGCGAACCGCAGCTGCAGCGTCACCGGCGCAGCTCCATCACGGTCTTCCCCACGCGGATCGGTACGCCCAACGGCACCGGGGTCGCCGAGGTCACCTTCTGCCGATCGAGGAAGGTACCGTTCGTCGAACCCATGTCCTCGACGAGCCACTGGCCATCCCGGGGAAAGAGCCGGGCGTGCCGACTCGACACGTAGTCGTCGCTGAGGACGAGCGTGGAGTCGTCAGCCCGCCCGATCGTGATCGGCCCATCCCCTAGAGGCACCCTTGTGCCTTCGAGGACCCCCTGAACGACGACCATGTGTCTGGCGGCGGACTTCGCGGCCTTGCGAGGCCGAGCGGCGTCCCCCCGCTTCCCGCGCGGGGCGCTGACCGGCGGGGCAGTGCGGCCGGCCGGCCGCGGCCCTAGCAGGTCTCGCCGCACGGTAAGAACCGCGACCAGCACGAAGAGCCAGAGCACCGCGAGGAACCCGACTTTGAGCAGGAAGAGAACCAGAGCTGACATCGGCCGCGCCGCCTAGCCCGCGGAGTCGCGTTCGAACACCAGCGTCGTCGTTCCGAGCCGCAGCCGATCTCCCGAGGCGAGCTCGCGAATGCCGACCGCGACGTTGTTGACGAGCGTTCCGTTCGTCGATCCGAGATCCTCGACGAGAAAGGCGCCATTCTCCTCCCGGAGGAGAGCATGCCGCCGTGAGACACCGGGATCGTGGAGCCGGAGGTCGGCGTCCGGTCCCCTGCCGATCAGAACCCTTGCCGTCAGCGCGAACTCCCGCTGTCTGCCGCGGGCCTCCGGGCTCGAGCCCCCGACCTCCGGGGGGTGGAGCAGCAGACGCGGATTGCCCGGCAAACTGCCGTCGCTGCCGCCCGACGTCGTCTCGGGGGCCGGCCGGCTGGTCATGCCGCTCTCGACCTTGGCCGCCGCTAGGACACTGCTGCGGACTCGAAATACGCCTGTATCGAGTTCCTCGACGAGCTCGAAGCCGACCTGAACCGGGCCCACGAATGTGTAGGACTGGTCCTGGGCGTGCTCGCGGATCATTGCCGCGAACTCCTCGGCGAGCGGGTCAGCGTACGGGGCGAGGCGCTCGTGGTCACGAGGTCCGAGTTCGACCCAGAACTCGTTGGGGACGAGGACCCGGTCTTCACTGACGATCGCCTTACGGTCGTCGGTCTCCCGCTGGAGCGCGACCGCGATCTCGGTCGGGTGGACCTCGCCCTTGAAGACCCTCGCAAAGGTACCTTCGACGAGCTCTTCGAGGCGCCGTTCGAAGCGCTGGAGAACTCCCACGACGCGTCCCTTCCCTTCCCGGGGTGATCGTATCCGGCACGCTTTGCCGGCCGCGGAGCCGCTGGCGGTGGTAGCGTCCAGGACCGCTCGGGCGAGTGGCGGAATGGCAGACGCGCACGGTTCAGGTCCGTGTGTCCGTAAGGACGTGGGGGTTCAACTCCCCCCTCGCCCACTTCAGAAAAGGCCTTGTGACCAGGGCTTTTGTTCTTCACAGGACACGATGTCATCGCCAAGGCATCACCACCGGGGAGATGCAGGCGGATCCCCCACGTCACGGCGCTATTCGGTGATGGGAAGCAAGCGGACCCGAACCCGGTCGGGGCCAGCGATGACAACCGCTCCAGTGCGCAGGCTGTCCTCGACATCGCCCAAGTAGCCCTGCAAGAGCCTGGCTTGCTGGTCGGGGCGATGTGGCGCACGACGGAAGATCACGATGCTCGGCCCAGGGTGACGACCGAGCGCGAGCAACTCGCCAAAGTCAGTGTCGGCCGAAACGAGCACGCGCTCGTCCACTGCGGCCGCGGCCAGGACTCGCTCATCTAGGGCGCCCAGCAGCCCGAGATCACCGACGTGGACAGCGTCGTGTCCTGCCTGTGCGAGCAGAGCTGCAACCCGTGCCGAAAGCGACTCGTCGACGAGGAATTTCACCCGGTGGACCGCGCCGGCAGCTCTCGCTCATCGACCGCGGCCGCCGCGTAACGGAGGGCGTCCTGGAGGTCCTCGCCTGTGAGCTGGGGGTACTCGGTGAGGATCTCCTCGCGGGCCATGCCCTCCGCGACCATGGCCACGACCGTTGCGACCGGAATCCGGGTGCCGCGGATACACGGCACTCCACCCATGATCCGGTGATCGACGGAGATCCGCTCGAAGGCCATGGCCCAATGTTACGCGTCACGAGGCCGGAAAGATCATCAACTACTGTCGTCCGGTGCGGACGACTCGGCTGCGGGTGACCCTTCGCGAGGTGGCCCCGCCGGTGGTGCGGGTGATCGACGTTCCAGCTGCCTACAGCTTGCCGGAGTTGCATCTGGTCTTGCAGGTGGCCCTGGGTTGGACGGAGAGTCACCTGCACCAGTTCGTCGCCCGAGATCTCCGGTACGGCGTGCCAGACGACGACGACTGGGATGACCAACAAGACGAGGCTGGTGTGCGCCTGCGAGATATGCCCGCGCTATTCACCTACCTCTACGACTTCGGGGACGGGTGGGAGCACGACGTCGAGGTGCTCGGGCCGGGCGAGGATGAGCCTGGCTGCAGGTACGGCGAGGGCACGTGTCCACCGGAGGACTGCGGTGGCCCTGGCGGCTATGCAGACCTGCTGGAAGCCCTCGCTGACCCGTCGCACGAGGAGCACGAGCAGATGCGGGACTGGGTCGGAAACAGACTCGCGGCGTTCGACCAGGCCGAAGCCGATCGGCAGGTGCGGCGCATGGTCGGTGAGGTGCCAGCGAGCGTCCGCCTGGTGCTCGACCTCGCGAAGGAGGGCGTCAAGCTGACACCAGGAGGGCGCTTACCGAGGAGCTTCGTTCGCGTAGTGCAAGAGCAGCGCCCTGGCTGGGCATGGTCCGAGCGTCCTGCATCGATCGAGGACGACCTGCCCCCACTGTCGGCGCTTCACGATCAGCTGCGGGACGTGGGTCTGCTGCGTCTCCACCGCGGTGTCCTGGCACCGACCAAGGCCGCGGCCGAGAACCTCGACATCGTCGGCCGATTGCGTTCCTGGTTTCCTTCGGGGAAGTTCACGACGATCGTGGCCGAGTGGACGGTTGCGACCTTGACGGCCGCCGGGCTCCAGTCGCCAGAGGCCCTCGCGGCCGCAGTATTCCCCCAGCTCGGGCGCGGCTGGGAGTCGGAAGCACAGCCGCTGACGGAAGCAGACGTCCGGCACATGATCTACAGCCTGTCGCCACTGCTCCGTGGCCTGGACCTGGTCGAGACCGATCTGAGGGATTGGCGAGCTGGCCCATCTGCTCGGTCATTGCTGTCGGGTACCACGATCATCACCGCCTGCTGGTCGTGACGGGGTCCGTCTCACGAGACTCAAGATCATCGGTGATGCCAGGAGGCATCAGCGACCGCAAGGCAACAGCGCCGAGGGGCTCGCAACGGCGTCGTATAGCCGCGTCGGCCCGCGCGTTCGCGGTAAAGTGCCTGGTCAGGGAGTCGCGGCAAGGGGTTCAACTCCCCCGTCGCCCACCATCCACAGATCCCGATTGACCTGGGCTACCTTCGCCCCCGGGCGTCGCGGCGTCGAGGCCGCGCCATCCAGAACGCGTAGGCCGCGGTCTCTCGCTGAGCGACCCGGGCCCGTATCGCCGGCAAGGCGGCACCAGCCCCGGCGAGCAGACCTGCTATTGCCAGTGGCGGCGCGAAAGTTCCAGCGATCAGCACGCTGCCCGTCGCCAAACCCGTGGGCGCAGCCAGGTCAACCACGCTGCGGCGGCGCAATTCGCGCCCGAGCTTGTCACCCGCGGCCGAGAGGTCGGCGGCGACGTCGGCGATTTCGCTGGCACCAGCGGCCAAGTCGCCAGCCTCGACCGTACGCAGAGCGGCGGCTGTGGCGCGGCGAAGCGCTTCGACACGGGGCTCGCCGTTGGCGATCTTGACAAGAAGGTCAGGGCTGGCGTCGGGAAGCCACGGAACCTCTGCCCAAACCGCACCGCTGATGTCGAAGTCGCCCGCGCGAGGAAGAGGGGCACGTCGCCGCCGGAGCGCGCGAGCCCTGAACGGGCTGCCGGTGACGAGGTCGGCTCCGATCACCGCCGCCGCGGCAAGCTCGCTGTCGAGTTGCTTGGTCAGCTGCGCGACTGCTTGGCGCCGGACCGTGTACAACCATGGCGCGTAGTCGTGAGCAGGGTCGTGGCGGTTGAGCAGTCGACCGCGGACGAGGACCCCGCCAGGGTCCGGCTGCTCGACGCTCGATGGGTCGAGTCGGTTCAGAAGATAGAACTATCCGTCGTGTGGATAGTCGTCGACCACGTGCACGAAGGCCGCTTCGCGGGCGGTAGGCCCCTCGATCACGATCTGCTGCTCCGCCCAAGCAACATAGCTGGGGTCGGCTAGGTCGACAGCGACCATTGCATCGACGGCTTCGTCGACGAGCGCAATGGCAAGATCGGTGAACACCGGCACGAAGATGCCGGCCTCGACTAGTGGGCGGGCTTCGAGCAAGTCTGCAACTGCGCCACGCCAAGAGACCGGGTCATCGCGACGGGCAGCCGAAGTAGCAGCGAGCCCATCGTGGGCGACGTAATGATCAGCCCAGAACATCGTCTGTCCTACTAACCGGGGTACGTCGCTGATGTCCGTGTGCAGCACCACCGGCGGTTCGGTAGTGGATGCGTCCATGGCCAAGCGGTCGAGCGTCGCGCGAGCGAGTTGCAGGGCGCCCTCGGCGAGTTCGGGGATGACGTCTTGCAGTTCCCTATCGTGTGCGCCGCTGCGAACGGCCGCGCTGTCCGCGAGTCCTCGTGTGTCGAGCAGCGAGTATCGCAGTTGACCGATTTCGGCGTGCGACAAGGTTGGCTCGAGGGATGGCGCGGCAGCTATTAGCCGAGTCGCCTCGTCTACCACGACCGGAACGGCCTGCGGCGTCGGATGTTGCACGGTCATTGGGACCGGACCCGAGGGCGGGGTGAATGCGCCTCGGCTAACTGCTGTATTTGGTGAGATGAAGATCGAATCTTCGGTGTCGTCCGGCGTCGTGGCTCCGGGTGCACTTAGGCCCCGGATCTGGTGGCAGTCCTTGTACTTGCGCCCGCTGGAACACCCCGTCGGGCCAGGTGAACCCGATCGGACTATTGCGTCTGCTTCGTTTGTTGCGAATAATGCAGATGGAGGGAAGGAGCACAAAGTGACGGTCGCACTAGAAACGATCTTGCCGTCCGACGACGACGCCGCTCAGGCGGCGGGCGCCCTGCAGCCGCTGCAGTCATATCTGGCTCGCCATCCCCAGACCTCTGAGATCGTCCACCTGATCGTGGAGGACGACGATCAGCCAGATCACGAGGGTCGGCAGGAGATTGTCGTTCCGGGCGCCGCTCTCAGGTTATTGGCGCGCGTTCTGGCGCACATGGCGGCCGGCCAAGGCGTCGCGATCGTGCCGTCAACGGCTGAACTGACGACTCAGCAAGCCGCCGACCTGCTCAACGTGTCCCGGCCGTACTTGATCCGCCTCCTTGAAGAGGGGCAGATCGACTTTCGCAAGGTAGGGACACACAGGCGCGTCTTGATGCAGAGTCTGGTCGAGTACAAGCGAGCGGATGATGCGCGCCGGCGGTCGGCGGCCGACGAGCTCGCGGCCCTTGAGCAAGAATTGGGTCTGTCCTGACGTGTCGTTCGTCGTGGTATACGACGCCAACGTGCTGTACCCCAACACGCTGCGCGACCTTCTGATCCGGATTGCCCAGGCGGGCTTGGTACAAGCAAAGTGGACCGATCAGATCCTCGATGAGGTAGACGGTGCGCTTCGCCGAAAACGACCGGACATCGCCGAGGACAAGCTTGCGCGCCGACGGGCGCTGATGAATGACGCTGTGCCGGATCGCCTCGTTACGGGCTACGAGCGGCTGATACCGGTACTCAGCCTTCCTGACGAGAAGGACCGACATGTGCTCGCCGCTGCTATCCGCGCGAAGGCTCAAGTCCTGGTCACGGACAATATCCAGCACTTTCCCGCCGATTACCTCGCCGAGTGGGATATCGACCCGAAGACCGCCGACGATTTCGTTGTTGATCAAGTGCACCTGAACCGCCAGCTGGTCTACGGGGCCGTCCAGCGGATCGCCGATAGTCGGAAGAACCCGCCGGTGACCGTCGCCGACGTGCTTCAGCAACTGGAGAACAGCGGTATCCAGCAAGGCGTCGCCATGTTGCGTGGGTAGTTCCCGACGTCGACTGCCATCCGGCAAGATCATCGGTGATGCCAGGGGGCATCACCGACCGCGAGTCAAGGGCGCCGAACGGCTCGCAACGGCGTCGTACTGCCTCGTCGGCCCACGTGTTCGCGGGAGTCGCGGTAGGGGGTTCAACTCCCCCCCCGCCCACTATCCACAGATAGCCGTTGACCTGGCCTTTCTCGCCGACGGTGCACGATCCCGATGACCGAGGCCATAGCCGCGGAGAACTCAACCGATGAGTTCCAGGTGCTCAAGGCAGACGTGGCCTGCGAAATCCGGTGGATCGGGCGTCCTCCGGGCAGGCGGCCTGCGGTGCAGCGGTTCGTCAGCGATCACCTCAGTCGTCGGGCTGTCGTTGGATGTAGTTCGCGATACCAGGGACTGTGAATGCAAGCAGGCCTCGGTCCGGTGCGTAGACAAGGCCCTTCTTGATGAGTTGATCTCGCGAGACAGACAGGTCTGTGCTGCGCCTCATCCCCATTTCGCGGGCGAGTTCAGCTATGGCGATCTGGACACCGTCACCATGTCCGGCCATCGCCCGCATCATCCGCCGCTGTGCCGCTGTGGCGCGACTCCACCGCGACAGGTAGAGCCCGACGTCGATCTCCTCGCGAGCCGCGACGAGGCCAGCGGCGGCGTCTTCGGCATCGATCGGGCTGCCCTTGGCCAAGTTCCAGATGCTGCGGCCGGCTGTCTGAAGGAAGTACGGATAACCACTCGTGGCCGCCCGGGTTATATCCAGAGCCTCCGCGCTCCAGGTGACCCCGAGCGATTCCGCCGGTCGGTTCAGGGCTTGCTCGGCAGCCTGGTCGTCGAGCGGTCCGACAGCTCGGTAGTTGTACAACCGCTCGGCATAGCTCGTGGCTTCGGCGAGAATGCCCGGCAGCGAAGGAAGACCGGCGCCCATCAGCAAGGTCGGGAGAGGATTGTCTCCTTGCCCGGAATCGTGAATTGCTCGGTTGATGGCCGCTAATTCGCGAGCAGGTGCGTCCTGTAATTCGTCGACCACCAGCAGGGCGCCCACCCCGAGTTCCCGCGCGGTACTTCCGAGTTCCCGCAGCAGGTCGGTCAAGTCGGTGGCCGCATCGCCGCTGTCGGCGTGCCCGCGGGTTGCATCCACTTCCACGCCGAAGGTGTAGGTGCCGGTTGGGTCAACCGTGACGGAGAAGGACTTGAACACCCCCAGCAGTCGGCGAAGACGACCGACATCATGAGTGCCCATCGCTGCGCGCAGACCCTGGTACAGGCTTCGCGTCAGACCTGGCAGGAGAGTCGAACGGTCGCCCACCGCCTCGGCCTTGCTCACCAGCCAGCGTCGGTCACGAGCGCGGGACGCGACTTCGTTCAGCAGAACCGTCTTGCCGACGCCGCGTAAGCCGTGCCACACCACGCCACGTTCGGCATAACCCAGCTCAGTGCGCTGAAGCGTTACGTCGACAATAGACAGGTCGTCGTCCCGGCCCGCAAGCTCCGGCGGCCGAACGCCGGCACCTGGCTGGTAGGGATTCCGAAGCGGATCCATAAGACCTCATAAGGCTGACTAAGGGATTCCTTTAGTGAACCATATGAAGTCAGCCACCCCAAGATCATCAGTGATGCCGTGGGGCATCACCGACCGCAACGGGGCGGCGTCGAGGAGCGCGCAACGGCGTCGTCGTCCCGTTGCCTCACGTCAATAGGTCCGGCAAGCTCGGGTCGTTGCGTCATCCGGAAAGGTCCGCCTGACGCGCGGGGGTGACGGGGGGCTTGTGGGCGGGTCGTCAACTTCACAAGATCGCTCATCTACCTTGACCCGCTTGCATTTGATGTCTTGGCCGTCTACCGAGAAGTACCGGTACCGAAGGCGGCCAGCCCAGGGCGGCTGTCGCTCGTGGGCACTCGTTGCAAACTATGGGCCAACTTGCTACAGTGTGGGCCATGGTAGAGACGGCGCACCTTGATGGTCGTGGGCGCTTAGTGCTTCCCGCGTCTGCACGTCGTCGCCTTGGCTTGGATCCGGGAACCGAACTGCTAGTCCTTTCCGACTCGCGCGGAGGCGTACGTCTCGTCCCCCGGCCAGAGGCGGCCAGGGCATTACTCGGCGCGGCTGCCGGTAGTGGGCGCGGGTCCGCCGTAGACGACCTTGTTTCCGAAAGGCGGCGGGAAGCGGCGGGAGAGAACGCCGATACTGCGTCGACGCTCGGCCACACGCCCTCGAGTGGATGACAGTGCTGGATGCATCCGCAGTCGCCGCGCTGTTGTTTGAGGAGCCCGGCGGCGGGCGGGTGGCAGACATGATCGCGGCCGGTGACGCCGCGATCTCCGCCGTCAACTTCTCCGAGGTGGCGGCACTCTTGATGCGGCGGCAGGTGCCCGATTTGGTCGACATCATGGGCGACCTCGAGCAGCAGGTCGAGGTCGTTCCGTTCGACAGCGCACAGGCGCTTCAGGCAGCGTTCATCGCGCCGATCACAGCTGAATATGGCTTGGGTGTGGGTGACCGGGCGTGTCTTACGCTCGCGCGTGCCCTGCAAACGCCAGTGGCGACGGCTGATCGTGTCTGGAAAGACATAGCCGACTCTGTCGGGGTCCAGGTAGAGTTGGTTCGCGGCTAGGGGTAGCGCCCAGGTCTGGGGTTCAAGCTCGCCACCCGTGCGAAGAATACGTGCCGATACCGTTCCGGGACTTCCGTGGCGAAGTCGACGGCTCTCTGCTGAAGATCAGCCTCGGGCATGCCTCAGTTGCGCAGGAGGAAGTCGATCTCCTCGAGTTCCTCCAGGGCCGCCCATTCTCCACCGGGCGGTCGCGAATCGCCAGCACCCAGGCCTGACAGCAACCCGCAGATCGACAGCAACTCAACGGCATCGCCGAAGTCCGGCACCGCCACAACGCTCGAGGTTGTTGAGCAACGAGGCCAGATCCATCGGCGGGTTGGAGAGGTCGCGTGCTTGGTCGGCCAGAACTCGCAGCGCCGGCCTCCAACAGTTTGATCAACGTCGGCCGGCTAATCCCGAGCAGGTCTGCTGCCTGCTGGGTAGTCAACTGCTGGCCGAGCGGGGCAAGAGTTACCGCCTGCCCACGGCGCATCGCGGTGACCACTGCGGCCAGCAGGCCGCGAAGTTCATCGGGCAGCCTCACCGACATGCCGGCGGCTCCGCAGAGCGCGACTGGAGTGTCGCCCGCAAGCACCGTTTGCGCCTTGTTGAGTGCTTGCGCGTCCCTCGCTGGTAGCACCGTCAGATCTCGATCTCCAGACACGTTCACCTCCGACCCCGATTCCAACAGGACGGGAAATGGAAAGGATCGCAACACTCTACGAAGATCATCAGTGATGCCAGGGGGCATAACCGACCGCACCTCAACGGCGTCGTACAGCGCGTCGACCTCCGGCGAGCCGGTCCAGTGCCTGGTCAGGAGGTTGTGGCTCGAGGTTCAACTCCCGCTCGCCCACTTTGTGCCCAGAGGCTGGTTCAGGTGTGCTGGGCCCCCGGCGCTGCGTCAACGGGCAGGGGCTCACCCAGCGAGACCGCGATCCAGCCTGTTACGCGGTTCGGCGACCCTCACGGCGCCCCTACTCGGCTGCCACCAACTAGCTAGCCCGGCCGGACCGCTCCGGCGTATTGGTTCCACCATACCGCTTCCTCGCGGACATCCGCTCCGCTGTGCGGGGCGTCGATCATCATGCCGCTACCGACGTAGAGACCGACGTGTCCGAGGTTGCTGCCGAAGAAGACCAAATCCCCAGGCTGGAGATCGGTCTGGCTGACATGGGTGCCTTCATTCCACTGGTCACCGGTGTAGTGCGCCAGATAGACCCCGGCCTTTCCCCAGACGTATTGGGTGAGCCCCGAGCAGTCGAATGAATCCGGGCCGGCTGCCCCCCACACGTAAGGCTTGCCGATCTCCCGATAGGCCCATTGCACGGCGACCGGAGCACCGCCGGACCCCCCGGTCTGTGGCGGCGGGGGGCTGAAGCTCTGACTCTCGAACGCGAACGCTGCCGCGCGGGTGGCGGCAGCCTGTTGGGCCAAGGCGGCGGCCTGCGCGGCCGCCCGGGCGGCCGCTGCCCGGGTCTGCGCTTCACGGATCAGCCGAGCCTGCTCCGCCTGCAACTGGGTCAGCAGTTGCTCCTGGCGGGCGGCGGAGGCTTCCAGGCTGGCCTTGTCGGCGGCGATGCTCTGCGTCACCTGGGTCTGTGCGGCTAGCGCCGAAGTCGCGCCGATCAGCGCCTGCTGCTGGTCGTGGCGGGCCGCCGCCAGCAATTCGAACGTGACTTGCTGGCTATGGGAGATCGCGTCGAGCGTGTCGGTCGCGATCACGAACTGCTGCGGGGTCGCGTCGAGCAGCGCAGAGAGCTCCGAGGTGGTGTGACCCTCGTAGGCGGAGGCAGCGAAGGAGGCGACCTTGGCCCGCAACTGTGCGATTCGGGCGTTCGCCTGGGCCAGGCTCGCTTCGGCGGTGGCCGCTGTCTGCTGGTCGTCGGTAAGCCGGATCCGGGCGGCGTTGTAGCGTTCGGCGACCCGCTCAGCCTGAGCCTGGAGCCCGGCAAGCTGCTGCTCGGCGGCGGCGATCTGATGCGGGATGTCGGCGACAGCAGGCGTCAGCGGAAGCGCGACGAGGCCGGCGGCAAGAGCGACCGCGGTCAGCGCACCAGCGATTGAGCGGACAAAACGGATGCTTGATTTGGTGCTGCGGGCCATGGGCCGGTGGATCCCTTCTTCCGCCACCGCCTACCGAGTTAGCTGTCGGGTTCGGGCGCGGAAGTCGCCCTACGGGGATGGAACCCCGATTCACCCCAAGGGACCTGGGTCCCCGGTTCCCGGTCGCCCGGGATTCGGCGGTGCCGTCCCGCCCGGCCCCGCTGGCCGGAAGTCCCGAGACGGCTGGGGGAACCCTAGCCCACGTTGGGCCTGGGGGGGCGGTAACCTGCCGGACGCCGCAAGAGGTCCCTGCAGGCACCGGGGAATGCCATATCGGGGTCGGTCGGCGGCCTGGATCAGTGCCGCTGCGGGCCCTTCGGCAGGACGAAGCGGCTCGGGTCGGCGGTGAAGGCGTCGCGACAGCCGGCCGAGCAGAACGGGTAGCAGCCGCCGCCGTAGGTGAGCTGCCAGTGCGCTTGCTTGGGATCAAGGTGCATGCCGCACACCGGGTCGATGGTGGTCCCCGGATCAGTCATCGGCCCGGCCGCGGTGCCAGCCGCATAGCGGTCCGGGTTGGCGGTGAATCGGTCGCGGCAGCGATCGGAGCAGAACAGAAACAGCTTGCCGGAGTGGCTGGTCCGCGCGGGGGCATGCACGGTCTCTACCTGCATGCCACAGACGACATCTTTGGCGTAGCTCCCCCCGGCGCTGTCCCGATGCCGGTACAACCAGTAGATCCCGGCGAAGGCGGCCAGCGCGATGATGTCCAGGATCGTCGTGTAATCCCAGTGGAAGGCGGTGTCGACGATCGCTTTCGGGTGCACGCTCGGCGCGATCCGGATCGCCTTGAACAGGTATTCCGTGGCCAGCCCGGCGACGCTCATCACCAGCCAGAAGGCGGCGAGCACGCGCAGGGTGAGTCGGCTGCCGTAGTACCTGCGGTAGATGAGGAGCAGCGGCAGGCTGATCAGATCGGCGAACACGAAGCTCACCACGCCACCGAAACTGATCCCGCCCTTCCACAGTGCCGCCGCCAACGGGACGTTCCCGATCGAGCAGACGAAGCTGATGATCGCCAGGAACGGTCCGAGGACGACGTTTTCGGCGCTCGAGCCGATGCCATGCCCGGTGAGGAACAGGGACTGCCAGACGTGGTTGGGTACCAGTGTGGCGAGGAACCCGGCCACCAGGAACCCCACGAAGAGTTCCCTGCGGAGCATGGTTAGGTCGCTGATCGTGTAGCCGGCGGCATCCGACCAGCCCGCCCGGCTGCGGATCCTTGCCCGCCAGGGTTGGACGACGGTCGCCGTCTCTGGTTCGCCGTGATGTTCGTGGCCGCCGGCGCCGGCTTCGTTTAGCCGGGCGCGGGCCTGTTCCAGCCATGCCGGGGGAACTACGCGCGGCAGCAGGATCGCCAGCAGGACGATCATGATGGTGCCGCCAACGAACTCGGCAACCGCGAACTTCCACCCGATCAACAGCCAGAGCACGATTCCGAGTTCGACGACGAGATTCGTCGAGGCGACCATGAAGACCATCGCGCTGGTGAAATCGGCTCCCCGGGCGAAAAGGGTCTTCGCCAGCGCGCTCGCGGCATACGAGCAGGACGAGCTGATCGCGCCGAACAGTCCGGCCTTCACCACCGTGAGCGGCCGGTGATTTCCCAATGCCCGCTGCATCTCAGCCCGGGAGACGAACGCCTGCACCGCACCCGAAAGACCGAAACCCAGCACCAGGGCCCACAGGGTCGCCCAGACCATGAAGAAGGCCTCGTCGAGTCCCCGCCCGATCGTATCGAGGACGCTCATCGGTAGCCCCGTGGTGTGGGGCTGGTACGCGCCACCGTCACCGCCGCCGAACTGCGAGACGGGCTCCGCCCGACGTCGCACCGCTGGCTGGCGTCCGTGACCGTCCGGTGATCGAGGCTTCTCATGACCTGACCAGCCGCTCGATCGCGGCGGATGCCTCTCGGATCTTCTCCGTCGCGCCGGGACCCCCCGCCGCTACCGCGCGGGCGACACAGTGCTCCAGGTGTTCGTCGAGCAGGCCCAGGGCCACCGCCTGAAGCGCCTTCGTAGCGGCGGAGACCTGGGTCAGCACGTCGATGCAGTACGCATCCTCTTCGACCATCCGTTGAAGCCCGCGAACCTGGCCCTCGATTCGGCGCAACCGTTTCACGACCGCGTCCCGGTCCTTGCTGTAGCCACGGTCCGTCATCGGTGCTCCTCTACAGCGCGACGACCACTATACCCCCAGGGGGTAAGTGTCAGGACGGCGTCCGGCACGAGCCGAGGGGTTCGCCCGACCGGACCGATCTCAGCGATCCCCTGGACGCCGTTCGGTGTGCTGTATGGCGCGACATCATGGGCCGGTGCGCATCCTGTCGTTGCTGCCGTCCGCGACGGAGGTCGTCTGGAGGACTGCCTGGTCGGCGTGACCCACGAGTGCGGCTGGCCCCCGCCAGCGCGGCGGAAGCCGAGGGTCTTGTGATCGATGATCCCGTCGGGTGCGACCGTCCGGCGGGTTCTATCCGTTGCCCCTGCCACGACCTCGAACCTTCGCGCTCGAGTGGGGGGAGCCGCCGTTCAACGGCGGCCATTGGGTGCCGGAGATTATCTGCCGAGCCAGCGGGCTGCCGGTCCTTTGGCGCCCGGGGGACGCCATCGGTGCGCGTGTCCTGGGCGGCCATCGCAGCGGCTGCCCCGCGCTGCACCGGGTCGGTCTACGCGTTGAGAACTCGCCGGCGCGGCAGACCGCCGGATCAAGGCGCCCGGGACCCGAGACGGGTGAGCAGGGTGGCCGCGAGCGTGAGCACGGCCAGCAGGGCGAGTACCAGAAAGCGAACCGGTGAGTTGCCAAGACTCGGGAGCGAAGTGAGCGACCCCGCGACGCTGAGGAAGGCCAGTCCCGCGACAGTCCGACGACCGGCGCTTGGGGCCAGGCAGGCGAGCGGTAGGCCCAGATACCAGACGTAGAAGACCGGGGCACCTGCCGTCTCGGCGAGCAGCGCATATCCGGTCGTTCGAGCGGCACCGCGTCGGCGAACGGTGACCAGGAGGAAGGCGATCACCGCGATGGCGCAGAGGGCTCCCGCGATTCGGCCGGCGGAAAGGGCGGTCGGCCCCGCCAACCCGGTCAGCTTGGACAGCAGGCTGGCCGCAGCGTTAGTGGGGGCATCAAGGGTATGTGCGCGGCCGGGCGTGGCCAGCGCGTGCAGCCAGCCGAATCCGTCCGGGACGGTGAGCGAGTAGACCGCGGTCGCCAGCGCAGCGGCGGCCATGTCTCGCAGGAGGGTCAACCATCGTCGATTCGGGGCAGGCTGAACGACATGGTGGGCAATCAGCACGGCGACGGCGAGGAAGGCCGGCGCCTTGAACATGCCTGCTGCCACGGCCACCGCGACGGCCAGCGCCGGCCGGCCCGCGCGGTCGGCGAGGAGCGCGAGGGCCAGCAGGCCGGCCACCATCGCGTCGACATGTGCGCCACCGATCAGGTGGAGCAGGACCAGCGGGTTGGCCCCGAGCAGAACGACCAGGACTACCCGGTCGGCCCGGGATCGAAGCAGGCTGGCTGCCACGAGAAGCACGACGCCGAGGACGGCGAGCGCCCGCAGAAGCACGACCCCCCAGACAACCGAGCCTGCGCTGAAGTGAGCGGCCAGCCGGTCGACCCCGAGATCCAGGGGCCCGTACGGAGTGCGGACCCCCCGCCACCGGGGGTCCACGCTTTGGAGCAAGGGGCTGGCGCCGAGTGCCCGCACGCCCACCCGGTACGGATCGAGTCCGCGCCGAACAAGCTGGCCGATGGCAAGGTAGGTGTAGGCGTCACCCGAAAGCACCGGTGGACCCACCAGCAGCGGGAGCGCCCAGGTGATGGACAGGCCCGACGCCGTGCGCAGCGAAAGCGCCCCGCGATGCGCCGCGTGGAGCAGCCAGAGCCAGGCAAGGCAGAGGACACCGGCCCCGAGCAGGGCCAGTACCGGGCCGGCGTTGCGGATCCACCCTGGCTGGGTGTGCGAATCGAGGAACGGCCATCGAGCCGTCCCAGGTTGCTTGCGCAACGTCGGCGGTTGGCCGCCCACGACGACGGCAAAGGCCGCCAAGGCGCCGGACAAGGCGAGGACCAGCAGGGGCGCGCGGCGCAGGGGTCGCACCGGCCCCGCCTCCGATCCGTGCGAGAATGTCCGTCTGTGAGCGTGCCCGTGCGCCGCACGGTGCAAGCCGTGGCGCTTCGACCCTGGCTCCTTACGGCTGTCCTTTGCACGATGGTCGCGGTGAGCGGCGTTCACGGACCCGACTTCCCGGCCCAGCAGTTCCGAGTCTGGCTGTTCAGCCAGCACCGTGCGCTGCTCTTCGACAACCAGTGGTTCTCCGGTCATCTGCTCCCCGGTTACAGCATGCTATTCCCGCCGCTGGCCGCCACGGTGGGCTCCGCCGTGGTTGGCATCGCATCCTGCGTAGGGTCCAGTTGGTTGGCCACCCGGATCGTTCGGGTGGACCGGCAGCAGAGCCACACCGTGGGTCTGCTCTGGTTCTCCGTCATCATCGTCGCGGATCTCGTGATCGGACGATTGCCGTTCGCGCTGGGACTGACCTTCGGCTTGGCGGCCCTCCTCGCCGTGCAACGGCGTCGACCGGGCCTCGTCCTGCTCGCCGCCGCGGCCTGCTCGCTGGCCAGTCCACTCGCGGCGGGGTTCCTGCTGCTCGCCGCCGTGGCCTGGGTCCCGAGTATCGGGCTGCGCCGGGCCGCGCCGTTGGGGGGTGCCGGCGTCGGCCTGGCGGTGGCCCAGATGTTCGGGGGTGGGGGCCGCTTCCCGTTCCCGTGGAGCAGCCTGCTCGCGATCCTGCTCTTTGTCGCGGTCGGTCTGGCGATCTGTCCGTCGCGTTACCCCACGCTGCGCCGGGGGCTCGCCCTCTACGGAGGCGCGGCGCTTCTGCTGTTCGTTTTCCCCAACCCGATCGGCGGGAACCTGACGCGACTCGGCACCCTGCTCGCGGGACCGGTAGCGGCGCTGGTTCTGCTACACATCGGTCGGCGTCGCGCCCTGGTGGTTCTCACCGCACCACTTCTGTTCTGGCAGCTTCAGCCGGTGTACGGGGCGCTGGCCAGCAGCGTCGGCGACCCGTCGGCCGAGCCGGCTTACTACGCCGGGCTGTTCGGCTTCCTCCGGACGCATGACACCTCGTTGGGTCGGATCGAGATCCCGCTGACCCGCAATCACTGGGAGACCTCCTACGTGGCCACCGCGTGGCCGCTGGCTCGTGGCTGGGAACGCCAACTCGACACCGGCTACAACGCGGTTCTCTACCAGCCCGGGCTTACCTCGGACGCCTATCACCGCTGGTTGCAGGCCAACGGGGTCAGCTATGTGGCGCTTCCCGATGTGGCTTTGGACGCGTCCTCCGCGCAGGAATGGCGGATCGTCATCACCCCCGAGCCGTGGCTCCGGCCGGTATGGCACGACGCGCACTGGCAGGTCTGGGCGGTCCGGGATACGTCGCCGATGATCACCGGCGACGCCACCCTGGTAGACGTCGGCGTCACATCTTTCGGGCTCTACTTCGCCCATCCCGGCGCGGCAGTTGTTCGGTTGCACTACACCCGCTTCTGGCGTGTCACCGACGGGTACGGTTGCGTGGCTCCGGACCCATCGGGGTGGACGATCGTCCGCTCGGCACTGCCCGGCCCGGTCACGGTCACAGCCCGCCTTGACCTGATCCCTCCGACCTGCACCTTGTCCTGAGCGTGGGGGAGAATCGATGAATCCGGGACCGACCTTCGTCATTGTCGGCGCCGGTCTGGCTGGTGCCAAGGCAGCGGAAACCCTGCGCGGGGAGGGCTTCGAGGGCACGATCGTCCTCCTCGGCGAGGAGACCGAGCGGCCCTACGAGCGGCCGCCCCTGTCCAAGGGATACCTGCTCGGCACCGAGGACAAGTCCAAGATCTACGTGCACGATGCCGGCTGGTACGCCGAGCACGAGGTGGAGCTGCGGACCGGTAGCGGGGTTGCCGAGATCGACCGGGCCCGCAAGGAAGTGGTCCTGGTCGACGGGGATCGCGTGCACTACGACCGGCTTCTGCTCGCGACCGGCTCCGAGCCTCGTCGGCTGCCGGGGCCGCAAATAGCCGGGGTTCATTACCTGCGCCGAGTCGAGGATTCCGAGGCGCTGCGTGCCGCGATGCACGGGGGCGGTCGCTGCGTTGTGGTCGGAGCCGGCTGGATCGGCCTCGAAAGCGCTGCCGCGGCCCGCCATCACGGCTGCCTGGTAACGATGATCGAGCCCCAGCCCACACCGTTGCACGCCGTGTTGGGGGCCGAGCTGGGCACGATGTTCGGGGAGTTGCACGCCGAGCATGGCGTCGACCTGCGCGTCGGTACCGGGCTGGCAGAGATCGTCGGCTCCGACGGCGCCGTCAGCGCTGTCGTGACATCGACCGGAGAGCGGATCCCGGCTGACCTCGTGGTAGTCGGGATCGGCATTCGGCCCCGGACCGAACTCGCCGAAGCCGCCGGACTCGCGGTCGACAATGGCATTCTCGTGGACGCCGCCCTGCGGACGAGCGATCCTGACATTTTCGCGGCGGGCGATGTCGCCAACGCCGCCCACCCCACGATCGGCCGGCGGCTCAGGGTCGAGCATTGGGCGAACGCGCTGCACGGTGGGCCGGCCGCGGCCCGCTCGATGCTCGGTCACGACGTCGTCTACGACCGGGTGCCGTACTTCTTCAGTGATCAATACGACCTGGGTATGGAATTCTCCGGCTGGCTCGACCCGGGCGGCTACGACGAGGTCGTCTACCGCGGGGACCGGAAGGCTCGCGAGTTCATCGCATTCTGGCTCCAATCTGGCCGGGTGCAAGCCGGGATGAACGTGAACGTCTGGGACGTCACGCCAGCCATTCAGGGGCTGATTCGCTTGGGGAGGGTCACGGAGACAACCCGGCTGGCCGACCCTTCGGTGCCATTGGACGGTCTCGCCGGCTGACGTCGCGGACCGGTGGTCGTCTCCGGGCTTGGCATCTTGGACACTGGGCGGATGCCGGAACTCCCCGAGGTCGAGGCACTCGTTGATTTCCTGCGCGAGCGAACGGTCGGCCGGCGCATCCAGCGGATCGATGTCGCGGCGGTCAGCGTGCTGAAGACCTACGATCCGCCGGTCTCCACGTTGCACGGGAGGTCAGTGACGGCGGCCGACCGGCACGGCAAGTTCCTCGACCTCGACGCGGAGGGCCTGCACCTGGTGTTTCACCTCGGCAGAGCCGGTTGGCTGCGCTGGTCCGAAGCGCTGAGCCCGATTCCCCCGAAGCCCGGTAGGGGTCCGATCGCGCTACGTCTGCACCTGGAAACGGGGGCTGGGTTCGATCTCACGGAAGCGGGGACCCAGAAGCGGCTGGCCGCGTACGTTGTCGGCGCACCCGACCAGGTTCCGGGCGTGGCCCGCCTGGGCGTCGATCCGCTTGGTCCAGCGTTCACCGTCGAGGCGCTGGCCGGGCTGCTGGTCGGGGACCGAGGGCAGCTCAAAGGTGTTCTGAAGGATCAGTCCAAGATAGCCGGGATCGGCAACGCCTACTCCGACGAGGTTCTGCACGCCGCGCGCCTGTCGCCGTTCAGACCTGCCCGCAACCTCCGTCCCGAAGAGGTCGTCGATCTGCATGCATCGATCCGAACCCTGCTGGGCGAGGCGATCGGCCGGGCCAGGGGGGTGGCGGCGGCTGGGCTGAAGGCCGAGAAGCGCAGTGGCATGCGGGTTCACGGGCGGACCGGCGAGGCCTGCCCGGAGTGTGGAGACACGATCCGCGAGGTCTCATTCGCCGATTCGAGCCTCCAGTACTGCCCGGCCTGCCAGACGGGCGGCGCCGTCCTCGCCGACCGCCGGTTGTCGCGGCTGCTCAAGTAGCGGCATATCCTGGCCCGGCAAGTCCCATTGCGGGAGCTCGGGCTACCGGGCTGAGAGGGCGGCAGATGGCGCCGCTGACCGCCTGAACCTGTCCGGGTAATGCCGGCGTAGGGAGCGGATGATGACGGTTGTCGATGCACCAGCGACCAGGCCCGAGCGGCGTCTCGAGGCGGCGCTCACGCTGGCCGAGCCCGCCCCGAGAGCACTTGGCCTGCTCGACCAAGTGGGGTTGTGGGCGAACCTCGGGGTCAGCCTGCTGGGGACTGCCACGGCGGTTTTCGTCCTGCAGCCGGGCGGCTTCCGGCCCTTGAGCCTGCTGGCCGCGCTCGTCGCCGTGGTCGTGGGCACCCTGATCGGCAGCCTGGCGCTCGGATTGTCGACGGTGCCGGGGGCGCAGACCGGGGCCCCGGCCATGGTTTTGCTGCGCGGGCTGTTCGGCGCCCGGCTCTCCTACCTACCGACGACCCTCAACGTCCTCCAGTGCATCGGCTGGGGGGTGTTCGAGATCGTGGTCATCGCCCAGGCCGCGGAGCAACTGCTGCCATGGCACCACGCGCGGGTGACCTACGTCGTGGCAGCCGGTGTGCTCACGACCATGATGACGCTGCGTCCGCTCGGCTCGGTTCGGGTTCTTCGCCGGTACGCGATCGCCGGCGTCGCGATCTCGACCACCTACCTGTTCGTCCAACTGCTGCGCCACCCCCTGCCGCCGCTGTCCCGGGGATCCTGGTCGGGGTTCTGGATCTCCGTTGACACGGTCATCGCGGTGTCGGTCTCCTGGGTGCCCCTGTCGAGCGACTACTCCCGGCACTCACGGAGCCCACGCAAGGCGTTCGGCGGGGCCGTCCTCGGTTACACGACCACGCAGATCGTCTTCTACGCGCTCGGCCTCGTTGCGCTCGCCACGGTGGTGCACGTCTCCAGTGATCAGGCGCGGCTGTTCCACGACATGTTCGGGGCCTTCCTCGCGGTGCCGCTCGGGTGGCTTGCGTTCGGCGTCCTCATCCTGCGCGAACTCGACCAGTCGTTCGCCGACACGTACTCCACGGTCGTGTCCGTGCAGAACGTGCGACCCCTGGCGGACCGGAGGGTCCTCGCCGTCGCAGTCGGGGCGGTCGCCACCGGTCTCGCACTGGCGCTGCACATCGCCGCGTACCAGGACTTCCTGCTGCTCATCGGCTCAGTATTCGTCCCGATGTTCGCGGTCTTCGTCGTGGATTACTTCGTCTTTGCCCGTGGCCGCCCCTGGGATACGTCGACGAGCGCCCCGGCCCGCTGGTCGCGGCTTGCTCCCTGGCTGGGGGGCTTCGCGGTCTACCAGCTGATCAACCCGGGCGCCGTGAGCTGGTGGGTGAGCGGCTGGACGCGGATCGCCGGCTGGCTTCATTTCACGCCGGCGTCCTGGATGAGCGCCTCCCTGTGCTCCTTCTTCGTTGCCGGCGCGTTGACTTTGGTCATCGGGGCGCTGACCGGTCGGCGCCGGGTTGCCAGTGGCTGACCCGAGCGGCCCCAACGGGCTCAGCCGGCCTGCCCGAGCCCTCGTTTACGGCCTGGCCGGCTGGTGCAGCGAGATCCTCACGACTGGGCTGCGCAGCCACGGCCGAGACTCCGACTGGCGCCTGACCGGAACGACGTACCTGTGGATGCTCCCGGTCTACGGCTCGGCTGCGTCGCTGTTCGAACCCGCCCATGCGGCCGCCCGCCGCGCCGGCTGGCCGTGGTGGGCCCGGGGGGTGGTTTGGACCGCGGCGATCTACGCGGTCGAGGCCGGGTCCGGTGAAGCTCTCCGTGCCTTGACCGGGGAGATCCCATGGGACTACCGCCGCCCACGTGGGCGGAAACCCGAGCCGCGTACCTGGCGAGGACTGGTCCGCCCGGCGTACGCACCGGTCTGGTTCGCGGTCGGGCTGGGCATGGAGCGGTTGCACGACGTCCTGGACCGGATCCACCTCGACTCCCCCGCGGCGCCGGCGCCGAAGATGCGAGACTCGGCGTAGCCGAGAGTTCGGCGACCGAGGAGGCCACGATGAACCCCCGGGGGCGCCAGGCCGGCCTGGTCCTCGCCACGGCTGCGGCCCTGTTCGTCGCCGGCTGCGGTACCAGGCTCTCGGACAATGCCTTCCCGGAACTGCGCGGAGCGGGCACTGGACCGAACGGTGCGGTTCCGGGCGCCGGTTCGACGGCGAACCCCAACGTCGGCAGCTCGGGCACCGTGCCGAGCGGGGCGGCCGGTGGTGGATCCGGTGTTGCGAGCAACTCCTCCGGGCAGGGGCCGGCTACCGGATCGCTGCCGTCGGGCAGCAAGCCGCTGGCGGGCGGCCAGGGCAACTTTGCCTCGGACACCGGGGTCACTGCGAATTCGATCCAGGTCGGCATCATCGACAGCCAGACCAACGCCTTCGACCCACGGGCGTTCGTGCCCATGGCCTACGGGGCGGAGGCGTTCTTCGACAACCTCGACCAGCACGGAGGCGTCCACGGCCGGCTGGTGCACGTCGACTACTGCGACGACCAGGGCCAGGGCCCGGACAACGTCACCTGCGTCGACCGGCTGATCAAGACAGACCACGTGTTCGCGCTAGACGCCAGCGCGGTGCTGTCCTACAACGGTGCGCCCGACGTCCAGTCCGCGGGGGTCCCGGACATCGCCGGGCAGCCGATCGACGTCGCCTACGACACCTACAGCGACCTTTTCTCCTTCTACGGCAGCCAGTATCCGCGCAACAACACCAAGCCGGGTGTGAACGGATACGACTATGGCGGGACGGAGGTCTACCGCTACTTCGAGGAGCGTTTTCCGAGCACGCCCAAAGTCGCGGCTGTGGTCTTCTACAACCAGTCCGACTCTCAGCGCTTCGGCGGCAGCATCGAGAGCGGGCTCAAGGCCGAGGGTTACAAGGTGTACGCCGAGGAGATCAATTTCGCCCTCCCGGACTACAACTCGGCTGCTCTTGACATGAAGAACAACGGCGTCCAGTACGTGTACGACACCCTCGACCGCGGGGGCAACGAGAGTATGTGCCGGGCGATGGACCAGAACCAGCTCTATGTGCAGGCCAAGGTCACCACCGACCAGAACTGGGTCGCTTCGGTGGCGAGCGACTACAGTGACGCGCCGCACTGCAGAAACTCCCTGTACGCATACAGCGACACGGTCAACTACGACGACGTGGCGAATCCCGCGGTAGCCGCCTTCCGGACCGCTGTGCACCGCTACCATTTCGACGGCCCGAGCCAGCTCTCCGAATGGGAGCTCGAGGGATGGGCCGCCGCCCAGTGGTTCACGGACGGGGCCGCTACCTGCGGCGCTGACCTGACCCGGACCTGCCTCCTGCACTACATGCGTTCCATCCCGTCATCCGGGTACTCGGGCCGCGGCCTCCTGGACCCAGGCGACCGGGATTTCATCCCCTGGCGATCTGCCCCGCCCAGTACGGTGCACAACTGCATCGGCATCGCCCGTTGGCAGGACGGTGCCAACGGGGGGTCCGGCGGCTGGCTAACCCAGCCACTCGTCGGCAGCGACCACGAGAACGGCTACAGCTGCTTCCAGGTGCACAACATCCCGTACCCGGCGACCTGACGGTCAGGCCGACACGTAGCCAGGGAGCGGCCCCTCGCCGAGCTCGGCCGCCTCTCCGGCGAAGGCCACCTCCCCACGGGCGAGCACGTACACGACGTCCGCGACCCGCAGCGCGGCAGCCAGGTACTGCTCTACGAGGACGACGGTCGTATCTGTGCGGGCGATCTCCGCGACCACCTGGAACAGCTGGGCGGTCACCCGCGGGGCAAGGCCCAGCGAGATTTCGTCGAGTAGCAGCAGCCGCGGCCGACGGAGCAGCGCCCGGCTCAGGGCGAGCATCTGCTGCTCACCACCGGACAGGCTTCCGGCACGCTGGTGAAGCCGTTCGCCTAGTACCGGGAAGGCCGCCAGGGCGGTGTCGAAGTTTCCCTGCTCATCTGTTCCGGCGGAGAACACTTCGAGGTTTTCCCGGACCGAGAGCTGATAGAAGATGCCGCGACGCTCGGGGACGAGCAGCATCCCGGCCCTGGCGCGCTGGTACGTGCTGAGCTGC
This sequence comes from Mycobacteriales bacterium, assembly GCA_035533475.1. NCBI lineage: Bacteria > Bacillati > Actinomycetota > Actinomycetes > Mycobacteriales > Mycobacteriales bacterium. The sequence continues at coordinate 317,805 of DATLTS010000041.1, forward strand.
GCAATGTCATGCCCCGCCCACTCGAGCTCGCCGCTGCGGATGTTGACGAGGCCGCAGATCACGCTCATGGTCGTTGTCTTTCCCGCCCCGTTCGGACCGAGCAGCGCGGTGAGGCCGCCATGCGGGAACGCCAGCGTCACGCCATGCAGGACCTCCACCTGGCCGTAACCGGCCCGAACATCGCGAAGCTCGAGCTCGACGCTCACCCGACCCCCACCGGGTCGAGGTAGACGGATCGGACTTCTGGGTGGGAGCGCACCTGCGCCGGGCTCCCGTGGGCGATCAGCCGACCTTCAGCCATTGCGTAAACCTCGTCGGCGACGCCGAAGACCAGACCGACGTCGTGTTCGACGATCAGGACGCTGACTCCGGCCGCGGCGATCCCCCGGAGAACGCTCTGCAGCTCCTCGGTTTCGTGGGAGTCGAGGCCGCTCGCTGGCTCATCGAGCAGGAGGACCCGTGGATCATGGCAGAGCGCACGCCCGAGCTCGACGAGCCGCAGCGTGCCGGTCGGCAGCGTCCCGGCCAGCGCCCCGGCGACGTCGGCAAGCCGGAGTAGCCGTAGAACATCCGTGACCATCCGGGCATCGGATTGTCGCGCCGGCTCCGCGAGCCCGAGCACGCCTCGCACGATCGACCCCGAACGGCGGCTCTCGGCGCCGACCAGGAGGTTGTCGGCCACGGTCATCGTCGGGAAGACCTCCAGCCGTTGGAATGTTCGCCCCACCCCACGCCTCGCCCGCGCGTCGTTGGACAGACCCGTGATGTCGATGCCGTCGAGCAGCACGTGACCGGTGTCGGGCTGCTCCACCCCCGTGAGACAGGCGAACAGGGTGGTCTTGCCGGCGCCATTGGGTCCGATCAGCGCGGTTATCCGATTGGGCTCAGCGGTGATGTCGACGTTGTCGACCGCGGTCAGCCCCCCGTAGCGGCGAGAGAGCCCACGCCCTTCGAGCCGAGCGCCGGTGGTCATCGGCGGACCCTGGCGAGTGCGGCGCGTCCGCGCTCGGACAGGGCCACGGCGGCCGGCATCGGGGGACGCTGGGCGGCGTAGTGGCGCAACCACGACTCGGGCACCCCGACCGATTCCACGATCCGACGCCAGATCTCGGAGACGCCGCCCGGGACGCCGGCGAGAAGCAGGGCGAGGAGCCCGATCGGCACCGCGTACGCATCGGCGTTGTGGGTTAGCGCGTTGATCGTCACAACGAGGGCGGCCGCGATCACCGCCCACGCCGCACTGTCGGCGCCGAACACCACGACGGTAAGGAACCAGAGCAGTCCCTCGATCGGCTGGAATTGGGTGCTGTCGAACGCCCCCTGCGTCTGAACGAGCAGCGCACCGCCCAGACCGGCGAGCGCGGCACTCACGGTGAAGATGAAGATCTTCAAAACCCTGAGGTTGATGCCTACCGAGCGCGCCCCGGCTTCGCTGTCCCGCATAGCGATCAGTGTGCGGCCCAGGCGTCCGGTACGGAGATTTCGGACGATGGCCAGGGCGACGGCGAGACAGAGGATTTCGAAGAGGTAGAACGCACGATCGTTGACCAGGTGGATGCCGAACGCATCCGGGCGTCGAACCAGGACCCCATTGGTGAAGTAGGGCTGATTGAACACGAAGCGGTCGACGAAAGCGCCGACGGCGAAGGTCGTCAGCGCGAGGAAGAGGCCGCGGCGGCGGATGGCCGGATAGCCGGTCAGGAAGCCCACGATGCCGGCCGCTACCACCCCGAAGAGCAGCGCGACCAACTCCGGCGTGTTCGTCGAGAATTTCGCGAAGAAGAGCGCACCCAGACCGGCGTATCCCGCCTGCCCCAGGGAGATCTGGCCGGAATAACCGACGATCGCCACGATCGAGACGAAGACGATGGCGAAGGCGGGCACCTGCTGGGCGTAGCGCAAGGCGTCCTGCGGGAAGACCAGGGGCGCGGCGAGAAGCAGGCCGCCGATCCCGAAGTCGAGCGAGCGGCGCCGCGAGGTAGCGGTCGCCCCACGCCGGCTGGCCAGCCGTGACGCGGTTCCGGCATCCTGGCTGCCCACCTCCCGCAGCTCGGTGATGATGAACAGACCCGCCAGCAAGCCGAGCAGGTAGAGGTTCGGTTTGACCGCCGCGAGGAAGGCGCCCGGAGTGCCACCGAGGTGAACCTGCGTGAGCTCGCTCGAGACGAGGCCGATCCCGATCCCGGCTGCGATCGCGACCGGGATGCTGGCGAGCTGAGCGATCACCGGTACCGCGAAGATCTCCAGGATGACCAGGGTCAGGTTGTAGGGGTTCAGCGACAGGATCGGTGCGATCAGTGCCCCGGTGAGTCCCGCGACGCCGGCGCCCACCGCCCAGCCAAGAGCGGAGACCCGGTCTGCGTTGACTGCCGAGAGCTCGGCGAGGTCCCGTCGGTCCACGACCGCCCGGATCTCCGTGCCCAATCGGGTCCGCGCGGTCACGTAGGCGAGCGAGGCGGTGGCGAGTAGCACGATCCCCAGGTCGATGAGCGCGTCGACGTGGATGAACGCCCCGCCGAGTTTCCAGGTGTTGACCGGGAACAGCGACGGGGCCGGGCGCGTCTGCTGGCCCCAGAGCACTGAAACCAGCCCCAGGAAGAGGGCGAATACGCCGAGCGTCGCCACGAGCGACTCGGCCGGGGACGCCCCGCGCCGGTTGAGCCGACGGAAGATCGCGATGTCCATCAGGACGCCCAGGGCGGGCGCCACCCCGAGCACCATGAGCGGTGCAGCGACCCCGATTGGCCAGTGGGCGACGTCGACGGCCTCGTACACGAGGTAGGCGATCAGAGTGGCGATCGCTCCGTGCGCGAGGTTGAACACGCCAGTCCAGCGGTAGGTCAGCAGCAGCCCCATGCCGGACAGCGCGGCGATGCTCCCGAGCGCCAGCCCGGCCAGTGCGAAGTTGACTGCGGCCACGCGGCTAGCCGGTGTGCTGCTGGCGTCGGGCCGTCCCGGTCCGGCGGCCGGAGACAGCCGGAGGCGGGAGGTCCGGCTCGCAGACCCGGCAGGGGCGCAGCCGGCGGCTCCCGAGCTCCTCGGCGCCCACGCTTCGGGCCGCCGGCTTGCCGACGATCAGCACGCACTCCGGGCGGTGGTAGCTCGTTCCCGTCGGAAGGGCCAGTGCCCCGGGCTGGGGCCGAGGCTCGGGCTCTTCGTTCGCCTCGGCGGCGTCGCTGACGAGAAGCCGGTACAGCGTGTCCACCTTGCGCTCGAGAGCGTCGAGCCGACCCAGTTGGCGTCGGACATCGTCGGTGGCTAGGAAAACCGCGGCGATGATGAACAGCGCAATTCCGACCAGGCCGCCGGAAACCAAGTAGGGCAGTTGCTTGGCGGTCAGCGCCTGCCCAGAGACACCGAACCAGCCGAGGAAAAGGGCAACCGCCCCGGCGGCCACCAGGATCCAACCGAGCAGCGGACGGACCGCCGACCACACCCATTGCCAGAACGCCGCCCGCGTTGGCAGGTCGAGCCGGGCCGGTTCGCTCTGGGCTCGGACCTCGAGACGCTCCCCGAGGGTGTCGCTGGTCATCTTCCGCTCCGCGTGGCCCGAGCCATTGCGGCCCGCCAGCCGAGGAACAGCACCGACGACCCGATCGCCAGGACGAGGTAGAAGCGGTCGAGGGCGTCACGACCGAGAAGGTCGAAGACGGCGGCGAACCCGCTGCGCGGAGCGGCCGCGATCTGTGGCGCGGCGGTCCCCACGGTCCTGGCCGGCTCGGAACCGAGGCTTCCGGCTGGTCCGGCGGCGTTCGCCGTACCGGCGGAGCCGGCCCCGGATGTCGTGGTGGCCGTAAGGGCTGGTAGCGGAAACGACAGGGAGAAGTCGAGCCCGGGCTCGGTGCTGGCTGCCACGCCCACCGCGCCGAGGGTCATGCTGCCCACGTAGGTCGCCGCCGGATTCGGGATCCCGCAAGGAAAGCCGGTCATCGCGCAAATCGACTGAATCGCGCCAGGCAACTGCGGCGGTGGGGGAATCCGCTGGTCGTCGGCCGGAACGGTGAAGTCGACCTCCAGTCCGGATGCCGTCGAGCGGGCGAACCCGGTGGTGTCGGATCGGGTGATCCCGATCTCGCGGATGGTCACGTGCTGGCTCACCAGCGCGCGGGCTAGCGACGGTCCGTCACGGCCCATTACGTGGATACCGGACTGGTCGATCGTCGCCGGCTGCCCGGCGACCGTGACTCCGGCGACCGTCACCGTGGGGTGGTCGTTCGGCTGGCCGGTTGCCGGAACGGTGACCACGTCGACCGAGCGGATCGAGCGAATCCGGACCAGTCCGGCGATCGTCACGTCGGATAGGACGGACGCGACGGTGGCATGCGCGGCGGTCGCATCCGTGGTCGTGGTCTCCGATGCCGTCTCGGACCCGATGCTCACGGCAGAGCCGCTCCCGGTAAGCGCGAACAACCCATCGGCGACCGAGGTGCCGGTGTCGCCGGTGGCGCTCGCCGTTGCGTTGGCCGCAGCCGGGGTGGCGGCGAGCGGCGCCGGCCCGCTTGCCGGGGTCCCGGCCGGGGCCGCGTGGGCGGCCGGCCGGGTCGGGTAGTTGGCCTCGGCCAGCAGCGGGTAGTTCGCTGTCGCTACCGGCCCGGGGCAGGCCGGGAACGGCGGCGAGTTCGGCTGGACCACCTCGGCGCAGAACAGATCCGGCCCCTGGGCGACGAGGTTACCCGGGAAGAATGCTGCCGCCTGGCCGTCCGAATCGCCACCGGTCTGGAACAGCCCGGCCGCATATCCGCTGGTCGCATCGACCAGCCCGGACACGATCGGCCCGAAGTTGGGCGGCGTCTGGACCGCGGCGAACTGGACGCCGGCTGCGGCGGTCTCCACCTGGAACGCCAAGCTGCCCGCGCTCGACCGCTCGGCCCTCGCCGGCGCGGCGCTGAGCAGGACGGCGAGGAGCGCCACGGCGAATGCCGCGGCGCGGCGACGGATGCGATCCACCCCGTCCACGTGCACCATGCCTTCCGTCAGGTCGGAGGGTTCCACTTGCGTTCAGCGTGTCACGAAAGTGGCGCATTCCCCCGGGACGCCTCCAGTGTGCTCGCCGACGCGGATCTTCCCAAGGGAGGTTCCGGCGATGGGGCGTGGCACGATCTGCGGATGCCTCCGTCCGACCCGCGCCGGCCGGCGGTCGTCGCTCACCGGGGGGCGTCCGAGGCTGAGGCCGAGCACACGCTCGCTGCCTACAAGCGGGCGATTGCGGACGGTGCGGACGCCCTCGAGTGCGATGTCCGGCTAACCCGAGATGGGGTGCTCGTCTGCGTTCACGACCGTCGGGTGGACCGGACCTCGAGCGGTCGAGGCGTTCTTTCGACCCTCGAACTCGGGGACCTCGAGGCACTGGATTTCGGTCCCAGCCCGTCGGAAGATCCGCAGTCGACCGTGGACTGGGAAGCACCGGATCACGATCGGTCGCGCGTCCTCACCCTCGAGCGATTGCTCGAGACGGTGCTCGACTGCGGTCGCCCCCTCGAGTTGGCTATCGAAACCAAACATCCCACCCGCTACGCTGGCCTCGTCGAGCTCGAGCTGGTCGAACTGCTTGGCCGGTTCGGACTCGCTGCGGGTCGCGCTGACCGCCCGCCGCTCGCTCGCGTGATGAGCTTCGCCCCGTCCAGCCTGCGCCGCATCCACGCCATGGCACCTGATATCCGCACCGTCCTACTTTTCCGCCGGGTGCCGTTGCGTTACCGGGACGGCGCGCTTCCCCCACGGTTCCGGATCGCTGGACCTTCGCTCGAGGTGCTGCGGGCCTATCCCGACTGGGTGGGGCGATTACAGGCCCGGGGACATGAAGTGCACGTCTGGACGGTGAACGAGTCCGAAGATGTGGCCTTCGTCGTCGAGCTCGGTGTCGATGCGATCATCACCGATCGCCCGGGACCGGTCCTGGCCCAACTCAGCGACCAGCAGCGCGCGACCGGCGGCGCGAGTCAGGGCCAGTAGGCTCGCGGCTGTGCGGGTGCAACCGCCGGGAGAGCCGGTGGCCGAGGTCAGCTCGCGCGACCCGTGCCCATGCGGGTCCGGACGCCGATACAAGGCGTGTCACGGACGGGCTGCCGCCCGAGCCCGGGAGCATCACGTCGCGCGGCCCTTTGCGGGGCGCGTCGACGAGTGCGAGTGGATCGCTCTGCGCGAAATCGTTCCGGCGGCCACCGCACCCCTGCGGCTGAGCCCGGCGGTCGACCGCGTGGTGACACTCGCCACCGTGTTGCCGATGGCCTGGTCGGCCATGGTCCGGGCGGACGGCTCCATCTTCGTCGGTCTTCAGGTACCCACCAGATCGGGCGACGTGAGCCGCGACATCGCGGCGGCTCTGCTTACGGCCCTCGAGCTGCCCCCCGGGTCGCCGGTGCCCGCCGTCGGGCTGCCAGGTCCGGGCCCGCGTCTCCAGGAGCTGCTCGACCCGGCGCCGCTCGAGGTGACCGTGCACGACGGATTCGGCTTCTGGGTGGAGGGTGCGACTCCGGACGCGGAGGCAGCGGCCGGCTTGGAGAAGGCCAACGCGACGGTAGTCCCCACCCGACGGCTGAACAGCGTTCGGGCCGCCTACTGGTGCCGGATCCGCGAGCGGAAGCATCTGCGCTGGGTCCTTCCGGATGAGGAGGAGGCGGTGCTGGACGGGCTGGCCCGGCTTGCCGTCCGCGGCGATCTCGGCCTCGGCGCGGGCAGCCGGTACATCGGGTCGTTTCGGGCGCACGGCCTGGTCGTGCCGGTGTGGGACCTCGCGCCGGACAGCGAACCGGAGGACGTGGAGGAACCGGCCACCGCGTTCCGATCGCGGCTCAGCGAGGAATTGGCCGAGCCGCGTCTCCTCACCGGCGAGGAGCGCCGGGCGCGGGCCGGCTTGGTGAGCCGCCAGCTCACCTTGCGCTGACGGTCCAGGAGACTCAGTCCGGGGCCGGATCACGGGTCAACGGGCAGGACATGCAACGCGGGCCGCCCCGACCACTCCCGAGCTCGCTGCCGGCGATCGGGATGATCTCGATTCCGGCCGCCGCGAGACGGGCGTTGGTCTCCGTGTTGCGCTCGTAGGCAATGGCGATCCGGGGTGCGATCGCGAGGGTGTTGTTCCCGTCGTCCCACTGCTCACGCTCGGCGGTCACCGGGTCGAGCCCGGTGCCGATTACCCGCAGGGCGGGGATGCCCATCGCGGCCGCGGCGGCGGCAAGGAACGGCTGGGGCCGGCCGACGTCGAGCCGGCCCTCCGCGCCGGCCGTGACGACATAAGCGAGGAGGGTGTCAGCGACCGCTGGATACATGACGACTGCGTCGACATCCACCATCGTGCATACCGTGTCGAGGTGCATCGTGGCCCGTTCCTGGGCGATCGGCACGACCAGCACCGTGTGGGCCAGGCCGTCGGCGAACAAAGTGCTGGCCAGCCGCTCGACGCCGGCCGGGGTGGTCCGCTGGCCCACGCCGACCGCCACGATCCCGGCCGCCAGCACGAGGACGTCCCCGCCTTCGAGCCACGCGCCGCCGGGACGGTAAACCATCCGAGCACCACCAAAGCGAGGGTGGTGACGGTAGACCGCCTCGGCGAGCAACGACTCGCGGCGCCGAGCTGGCATCGACGGGCTGGTGACGGCGACCGCGTCACCGATCCAGGTCGAGGAGTCGCGCGTGAAGAGCAGGTTCGGCAGCGGCGGCACGACGAAATCCCCCCGCTCCATCAGCTGGTGGACCAGACCAGAGCCGCCGGGAAGCTCGTCGTGGGCTACTCCCGCGATCAGAGCGTCGGCGAGGTCGGCGGGCGCCAGGTCGGCGAGGTACCCCCCGACCATGCCGGCGAGCGCCGGCCCCAGTCGGGCGTCCGCGCTCACCCCGGAGATCACCTCGGCGCGGGCCTCATGATCGGCGAACACGTCGACGAGCAGCTGCTGCAGGTACAGCACCTCCACGCCGTGCGCCCGCAGGACGGCGGCGAAACCGTCATGCTCGGCCTGCGCGCGCTCCACCCACGGGATTCCGTCGAAGAGGAGGTCGGCGCTGTTCCGCGGGGTGAGCCGGTTCAGCTCGCGGCCCGGCCGGTGCAGGAGGACCGAGCGCAGCCGCCCCACCTCGCTGTCGACCCGGGCGGCTGGCACGCAGCGACCCTAGCGAGCCGGGCCCCGGGGCGGCGCCGCGTTCATCCGGACACCGATCGGGGACAATGGGAGGGTGCTTCCCCCGCCCACCGTTCCCGCGCTGCACCGCGTTCCCTCGACGGCGGCGGCCGATCTGAAGCGATCCCCCCGGAGCGGCGGGCGGTGGCTCCCGATCTTGCTGGGCATCGGCGCCGGCCTGCTCGTCGCCGCCTGGATCGTGTACATCCATCTGACCGCGACACCCTCGCAGCGGCTAGTGGACCTCGCGGTCTACCGGGACGGAGGCCGTTCGGTCCTGCTGGGCCGCGCGATCTACAGCCATGTCACCCCGCCCCCGCAACTCCTGCCGTTCACCTACCCGCCGTTCGCCGCCCTGCTCGCGGTACCGCTGGCATGGCTGCCGATGGGGCTGGATGGCTACCTGTGGACCGCCGGGGAGCTCGCCTGCACCGCGGTGATCAGCTGGTTCGCGTTTCGTCGACTGCTGCCCAGGTTCGGACGCTGGGCGCCGGTCGCACTGGGGGTCCTGGCCGGCGCAATGCAGTGGATGCTCCCGTTCGGTGACGAGATCAAGTTCGGCCAGGTCGACGAGCTGCTCGTCGTCCTGGTCCTGCTCGACTGCCTGACCGCCCGACCGCGCTGGCCGCGGGGACTGCTGATCGGGCTCGCGACCGCGATCAAGCTGACGCCGGGGGTCTTCATCGTCTACCTGTGGCTTACCGGGCGCCGCCGGGCCGCCGGGGTAGCCGCCGCGACGACGGTGGGCGTCACGCTGCTCACCGCGGCCATCCTGCCGCGAGACTCGGCGGCTTTTTGGCTGCACGCGGTCCTGCAACCGGAGCGGACCGGGCTCAACTCAGGCGAGGCCAACCAGTCGTTGCGGGGCATCCTGCTGCGTTTGTCGTGGCCGCATGGGCCGACCGTGGTGGTCTGGCTGCTGGCGGTTGCTGTGGTCGCGCTGCTCGGCTTTCGGCGGGCGGTCCGGGCCTCGAGGGCGGGTGACGAGTTGGCCGGGGTGGCCCTGGTCGGGCTGCTCGCCGTCCTTTTGTCCCCGGTTGCGTGGATCCATCACCTAGCCTGGCTGCCCCTCGTTATAGGGATAATCGCCGCCGACGGCAGGGACCGCCGGCGGATCATGGCCGCCTTCGCCGTCTGGCTGTGTTTTTTCGCAAAGCTGCCCTGGTGGGGGGCGCACATGCTGGCCCGGCACGGCGGCCCCGCGGTGGAGATCTTTCTGCTGCGCAACGCCTACGGGTTGATCGCGCTCGGGCTCGTGTTGTTCCTGCCGTGGCGGCGCCGAGACCCGCTTGCTCCGCCGTACCCTCTCTCCAACGTCCCTCGCGCCGAATCGCTTTCCACGGCAGACTGAGGGCGTCCTCGCGTTCGGTCGGGGGGCGCGAGCTGGGCGGGAGGCCGTGGTGCCGGAGTTGGTGCTGCCGCTTGCCGCGTTGCGTCGCGTCGAGCTTCCGGTCAGTGCGGTGGATCGGACTCCAAGCCGGTCCAACGCGACGGCCAGCAGCCCGCTTTCCCGGTGGGGATCAACGGTGGCCGCGGCGCGGGACGCTTGTCTCGTGCTCGACGCCGGTGGTCGCGTCGTCAGTGTGTCCCCGGCGTGTGCTGAGTTGTTCGGTCAGTCGGTCGACGCCCTGATCGGCCGCGACCTGCTGGACGCGGTCGCGCTCGTCGATTTCGAGACCGGCGAAGCGGCACCGGAGTACGCGGCGCGGATCCCGCCGCTGCTCGTGCTGACGGTGGTCACCCTGGGTCGGAGCCTGCTTCGACTCGAGCGTCCGGCCGGTCGGGTCACCCTGGACATCATCTCCGCGCCGCTGCGGGGCAACGACGGTCAGGTGGTCGGCTCGATCTCGTTTCTCGCCGAGATCAGTCCGGGCTGAGACCGGTAGCGCGGATCGGTCGGCCGACCTGTTCGGCGGCGGCGATCGCGGCGGCGAGCACGCCGCGGACCGGGCGGCCGAGCGCCGACGCGGCCGCCGCCACATCGTCGAATTCCGGTGTGGCGCCCACTATCCGGCCGTCGAGGTAGGCGAGCTTGACCCGGACCGGGCGGCCGTCGACATCGACGCTGACCTCGGCCCGGTCCAGGGCCCGCTTCGTCACCGGATACTCGCGCAGGCCGATGGTTGTCGTCTCGGTGAAAAGGACGTGCCGGACCGCCGCGGCGTCGGCCGGCGTGACGAGGGCATGCACAGTGTGTGCCGGGCGGCCCTTCTTCATGACGATCGGGGTGAGCCACGCGTCGGCGGCTCCCGCCGCCAGCAGCCGATCGAGCACCCCGGGCCACAGCCGAGGGTCGACATCGTCGACGTTGGCTTCGACGACGAGCATTTCGGTCAGCGAGCCCCCGGCTGTCCCGTCAGCGGCGAGCTCGCCGACCACGAGGCCCAGGACGTTCGCCTGGCCATGCACCTCACGCGAGCCGGCGCCCAGCCCGTGCGCTCGCACGACCATCGCCGGTGCCGAGCCCCAACGCTGGACCGTCGCGGCGAGGATCGCCGCCCCGGTCGGGGTTGCCAACTCGACGTCCGGGCCACCGAGCAGGACCGGTGCCCCGACGGCGGCGAACAGGGCGAGCACCGCTGGCGTGGGGACCGGGAGCAGCCCGTGGCTCGTCGCCACCGTCCCGGACCCGGTGGCGACCGGGGTCGCGCCGAATCCGTCGAGGCCGAGTTCGCAGATACCGGCGGCCGCACCGACGATGTCAGCAAGTGCGTCCAGGGCGCCGATTTCATGGAAGTGCACGTCTTCCAGCGAGCTGCCATGGGCGGCGGCCTCGGCCCGGGCCAGCCGACCGAAGATGTCTAGGGCGATCTCACGTACCGGCTGGTGTAGGCCGCCGGCATCGACGAGGATCCGCCGGATAGTCGCCAAGGTGCGCGGCTCCTGGCTCTCGGGGGCGGCGACCTGCACCCGGGTGGCGGCGAGCGCTCCCCGTGTCACCGATTCGGCCGACAGTCGCACCGGTCCCACCGCGAGCGCGTCGATCGCCTGCTGCAGCACCGGCAGCGCTACCCCCGCATCGACCAATGCGCCGAGGAGCATGTCGCCGCTCACCCCGGAGGCGCAGTTCCACCAGCCGATCCGGGTCACCGGTCCGCCTTCGATCGGTCGGCCCGCCGGGCGACCCGGGCCGCGAAGACACCTGCGCCGAAACCGTTGTCGATGTTGCAGACGACGACACCGGGGGCGCAGGAGTTGAGCATCGCGAGCAGCGCGGCCAGACCGCCGAACGCGCTTCCGTAGCCAACCGAGGTTGGCACGGCTACCATTGGCGTGCCGACCAGGCCACCGACGACGCTGGGCAGGGCGCCCTCCATACCGGCGACGACGACGAGGCAGTCGGCGCCCTCGAGCGCCTCACGCGCCGCGATCAAGCGATGCAGCCCGGCGACACCGACGTCGCTGACCCTGGTGACATCGGCCCCGAAGACCCGCGCCGTCAGCGATGCCTCTGCCGCCACCGGGCCGTCGCTCGTCCCGGCCGCGACGACGCACACGCGGCCCCGAGCCGGTGGGAGCGGCCCGACGACGGCACACCGCGCCTCGACGTCGACCAGGGCATCGGGAAACGCGGCCCGGACCGCGTCCGCTCCGGGAGGGTCGAGCCGGGTCACGAGAGCGGGCCGGTCCCCGGGCTGTGCCCCCAGGGCCCGGACCAGCGTCACCGTCTGTTCGGCGGTCTTCCCCGCGGCGTAGATGACCTCTGGGTCACCGGTCCGCAGCCCGCGGTGGGTGTCGAGCCGGGCGAACCCGAGATCGGCGAATCCGGCCAGTGGCCCGGCGGCGAGCAGACCGACCGCATCGTCCACCGCGGTTTCGCCGGCGGCGACCGCTCCGAGCAGGGCGCGCACCTCGTCCCGGTCCATGCCGCCGACCCTATGCGCGCCCGATGCGGTGACGGGCGGCACCGGTCGGCGGGGTGGGTGGGCGCCCATTAGGCTGCGTCTGTTCCCTCTTCCCGGATCTCCGGACATGGTGCGCAGTGCTCTCGATCGACCCGAACACGCTCGACGTCCTCGCTATCGCGGGTCCGGCCGTCGGTGCCGCCGGCCTGCTCGCCGCCGCGGTGGTCGCCCTGCGGTTGCGCAGGCTGCGCCGGGACTTCGTCGTCCTCGAGTCTCCCGACGGCGGCAGGGACACCGTGGTAGCCGCCGTACAGCGCCAGGTGGACGAGGTCGGCCGGCTCCGCCGGGACGTGGCGGGGGCTCGCACCGACCTTGATGCGGCTCGGGCCGAACTGACCGACGCGATCCGACACGTGGCGGTAGTGCGGTATGACGCGTTTCAGGACATGGGCGGCCGGATGTCGTTCTCGGCGGCGCTGCTCGACGACGCCGGCGACGGTCTGGTGCTCACCGCAATCAATGGCCGGACCGAGACCCGTGCCTACGCGAAGGGGATCAAGGCCGGGCGCAGCGAGCAGTCGCTCTCACCCGAGGAGGAGCAGGTGATCGCGTTCGCCATCCGGGGCGACGCCGCCTCCGCGCCCCGCCGGACCTCCCACCGGCGCGACGCGCCGGCCCGGACCTAGCGCCCGCCGGCCGATGCCCGGGGTGCCACCGGCCCGCTACGCCTATCTCGGCCCGGAGGGGACCTTCAGCGAGGCGGCGTTGCGCAGCCTGCCGGCCGCCGCCCGAAGCGAGCTCGTCGCCGCTGCGTCGGTGCCGGCAGCGCTCGACGCTGTCCGGAGCGGCGAGGTGACCGCGGCCCTGGTGCCCTTCGAGAACTCTGTCGAGGGGTCGGTCGCCTCCACCCTCGACGAGTTGGCCACCGGGCCGCTGCTGCACATCGCCAGGGAGGTGCTGCTCCCGGTCAGCTTCTCGCTCCTCGCGCGCCCCGGCTCCCCGCTGCCTGAGCTCCGCACCGTGACCACGATCCCGCACGCCGAAGCGCAGGTGCGGGGCTGGCTCCGCGAGCATCTGCCGGCGGCCCGCTTCATCCCGGCAGCCAGTACCGCCGACGGCGCCCGGGCAGTCGCCGCCGGAGAGGCCGACGCCGCGGTCGCTGGTCCGCTGGCCGCCGAGCGGTACCGGCTCGAGGTTCTCGCCGAGGCGATCCAGGACACAGCCGGAGCGGTCACCAGGTTCGTCCTCGTCGCCCTGCCCGGTACCCCACCGGAGCCGACCGGCGCGGACCGGACGACGCTCGTCGCGTTCGAGGCGGACGACCACCCGGGGGCTCTCCTCGAGATCCTCACCGAGTTCGCGTTCCGCGGGGTCAACCTCACCCGGCTCGAGTCCCGGCCGACCGGCGCCGGGCTGGGCCGTTACTGCTTCTCGATCGACTGCGAAGGCCATGTCGCGGACGAGCGCGTCGGCGAGGCGCTGTCGGCGTTGCGCCGGCTGTGCGCGGATGTCCGCTTCCTCGGCTCCTATCCGCGAGCCGACGCGATCGCCCCGACCGTGCGTCGCGGGGTCGCGGACGGGGACTTCCGGGATGCGCAGGCGTGGCTTCGCCGGCTCCGCGAGGGGGCTGCTCCGGACTAGCCCGGGCGGGTCCGGGTCAGCGCGCCGGTAGGCTCGACCGGGTGATCGATATCAAGGCCCTGCGGGACGATCCGGAGCGCTTCCGGGTCAGTCAGCGGGTCCGAGGCGAAGATCCGCAGCTCGTCGACGCGCTGCTCGCTGCCGACGAGGCGTGGCGGGCTGCAACCACCCGGTACGAGGGGGTCCGGGCGGAGCAGAAGGCGCTTGGGCGACAGGTCGCGGCCGCGCCCGCCGAGCTGAAGGCCACACTGCTGGAGAAGGCCAAGTCACTGGCCGACGAGGTCAAGTCCGCGGAGGCCGCGGTGAGCGCGGACCAGGCCGAGCTGCGAGCGGCCAGCTACCGAGTGTCCAACCTGGTCGAGGGCGCTCCCGCCGGGGGGGAAGACGATTTCGTCGTCCTCGACACGGTCGGCGCGGTGCCGGCGTACGACTTCGCGGTCCGTGACCACGTCGAGCTCGGCGAGCTCCTCGGCGCGATCGACATCGCCCGCGGCGCCAAGGTCTCGGGGGCGCGCTTCTACTTCCTCACCGGTGTCGGCGCGCTCCTCGAACTCGCCCTGGTGAACCTCGCGATCGCGCAGGCCGTGGCCGCTGGCTTCACGCCGGTCATTCCGCCAGCCTTGGTCAAGCCGGAGGCCATGGAGGGCACCGGGTTCCTCGGTGCGCACGCCGCGGAGGTGTACCGGCTGGCTGACGACGACCTCTACCTGGTCGGGACGTCCGAGGTCCCCCTCGCCGCATTCCACATGGACGAGATCCTCGACGCCGACCGACTGCCGATGCGCTACGTCGGGTTCTCGCCGTGCTTTCGCCGTGAGGCCGGCTCCTACGGTCGAGATACCCAGGGGATCATCCGCGTGCACTGGTTCGACAAGGTCGAGATGTTCTCGTTCTGCGACCCCGCGGACGCCGAGGTGGAACACCAGCGGCTGTTGGGCTGGGAGCGGGAGTTCCTGGGCAAGCTTGAGCTGCCCTACCGAGTCGTCGACATCGCCGCCGGTGACCTGGGATCGAGCGCGGTGCGTAAATTCGACTGCGAGGCGTGGGTCCCCAGCCAGGGTCGGTACCGGGAGCTGACCAGCACGTCGAACTGCACCTCCTTCCAGGCCCGCCGGCTCGGCGTCCGGACCCGCGCCGGGGACGCCACCATCCCGGTGGCCACCTTGAACGGCACGCTGGTAGCCGTGGCTCGGGCGATCGTCGCGCTGCTCGAAGTGCACCAGCGCGCCGACGGCTCGGTACGGGTACCGGCGGCCCTCGCGCCGTACCTTGGCCGTGAGGTGCTCGAGCCGGTCCGGTGAACCACCCGCCGCAGGTCGTCGCGACCGACCTGGACGGGACGCTCTACCGGTCGGACAGCACGGTTTCCCCGCGCAGCCGTGCTGCGCTGCGGCTGGCCGCCGACGCGGGGGCGATCGTGGTAATCGTGACCGGCCGCCCGCCCCGCTGGGTCGTCCCGGTGGCGGCGGACACCGGGAGCCGCGGCCTCGCGGTGTGCGCCAATGGCGCCTACGTCGTCGATCTGGCGACCGGCCACGTGGTCGAGGAGCATCTGCTGGCTCCAGCCGCGGCTCGGGCGTGCGTCGCGGCGCTGCGTGCGGCGATTCCGGAGCTGACGTTCGCCGTCGAGCGGGGCCACGACTTCTCCTACGAGCCTGCCTACCGGCCACGCTGGCCGGTTCCGCCGGGCAGCGAGGTCGGCGTGGTGGACGGGTTGCTCCGCACCCCGGTGGGCAAGCTGCTCGCCCGCCACGAGCGGATGTCGGCGGACGAGCTGCTGGCCCGGGCCAGCAGCATCGTCGGGAGCGCGGTAACGGTCACCCATTCCAGCCGGGACGGCCTGCTCGAGGTCAGCGCAGCCGGAGTGAGCAAAGCTACGACGCTCGCCGCGGTCTGCGCCGAGCGCGGGCTCGGGTCAAGCGACGTGGTCGCGTTCGGTGACATGCCGAACGACCTGCCGATGCTGGGCTGGGCCGGCTGGTCGGTCGCCGTCGCGAACGCCCATCCTGAGGTCCTCGGCGCGGTCGACGAGGTGACCGCCTCCAACGACGGGGACGGGGTGGCGCTCGTGCTCGAGCGGATGTACCGGCCCGGCTAGGCCGCCGCCGCGCCGAGTGGGCGGATTGCCCCGGCCGAAACACCCACTCGGAGCGTGGAAGATCAGCACAATCGCCCACTCGCGGCGGCGGCGGGGCCGGCCGGGCGGGTCGTGGCGGGGGGCTCAGGACGCGGTGCCGCCGAATCGACGAATCCGGCCGAGCTCCTGGACTGGCGGGGTCGGGGTCGGGGTCGCCGCGACCACGCGGTTGCGTCCGGCCCGCTTGGCGGCGTAGAGCGCGGAGTCGGCCTGCTCGACCAGATCCACGACCGTCGCGGTGTTCTCCGGCACGGCCGCGGCGCCGATCGAGATGGTGATCCGCTGGCTGCGCAGCCGCCCGGCGATCGTGGTGCGCAGTCGCTCGGCCAGCGCGCTCGCCGCCGTGAGCCCCGTGTCCCGGGCGAGGACGACGAATTCCTCACCGCCGTAGCGGTAGGCGGTGTCGCTCGGCCGCAGCGATTCGGTGAGTAGCTCAGCCACCGAGGTCAGCAGGGCGTCGCCCGCGGGATGGCCGAACGCGTCGTTGTAGGTCTTGAAGCGATCGATGTCGATGATCAGCAACGCCAGGCTGCGGTGGCCCCGGCTGGCCAGGGCTCCCTCGCTGAGCAGGTCCTCGTCGAGCCGGCGCCGGTTCGCCAGACCGGTGAGCGCGTCGCTGCGACTCTGCTCCTCGATCTTGGCGTAGAGGCGGGCGGCGGCGAGCGTGGTCGCGGCATGCACGGCCAGGGTCTCCAGCGCGTCGCGGATCCCGGCGTGGAGGACCCCGCGTCCCAGCTGGATCTCGACCACGCCATGCGCCCGGCCGGCGCTCACTAGCGCGGATTTCCACGCAACTGGTTCGGGGCAACGGGTCAGGTGATTTCGTAGCGCAGGGTGCGGTTTCCCCACCAGGGGACGGTGGTGTTGTTGGGCAGGTCGGCTTGGCGGAGTACGGGTGCGTAGGCGCGTCGGTCGAG